>NZ_FOCU01000017.1:0-127456 GCF_900110195.1 Pseudomonas sp. ok266
AGCGGAGTGTCAGTCTCTGAAGATATTGGCTGTGCCGACCTCTTCGCGAGCAGGCTTGCTCCTACAGTTGAACTGCGCTCGGCTGATGATCAACGCCATAAGCATCAATGCCACCGCGACGCCAAAAGTGATGTGCAAACCGCTGGCAATCGATGTTGCCGGCGCCTGCGTCGGATCGCCCGCCGCCAGCGCAAACACTGCGCCCATCACCGCCGCCCCAGTGATCAACCCCAGATTACGTGCCAGTCCGAGCATCGCCGAAACCACACCGCGTTGCTCCTGACGAACTCCAGCCATCAACCCGGTGTTGTTCGCCGCCTGAAACAGCGCATAGCCGACGGCGACCACTGCAATCGGCAGCAAATAGGCGGGCAACCCCAGACTCATCGGCAACAGCGCCAATAAGCCACAACCGCAGGC
Source organism: Pseudomonas sp. ok266 (assembly GCF_900110195.1). NCBI lineage: Bacteria > Pseudomonadati > Pseudomonadota > Gammaproteobacteria > Pseudomonadales > Pseudomonadaceae > Pseudomonas > Pseudomonas sp. ok266. The sequence goes on from NZ_FOCU01000017.1 coordinate 421, forward strand.
CATGGCGAGCAACGCGCCCGGCACGATGCGCCGCGCGCCGAAGCGGTCCACCAGACGCCCGGCCGGCACACCGCCAAACGCAGACAACAACGGCCCGACCGATAACGCCAAGCCGACCACGGCACTGCTGAGGCCCAATCCGCGACTCAGGTAAAACGGTCCCACCACCAGCGTGGTCATCATCACGGTCGTCACCAGCAAGGTCAGCGCCAGGCTGCTGCTCAATCGCCGGTCAGCGAACAGTGACAAGCGAATCAGCGGCGCCTTGGCCTTCTTCTCGGTCATGAAGAACAAGCCAGCGCCACCCAGGCTGGCCAGCAGCAACGGCAACATGAAACCGTCGAGCGTCATTGCCAGCGCATAGGCCGCCAGCGTGAAGACCAGCACCGCGCTGCCAGAATAATCGAACGTCATTCGCGGCCCAGCTGCGCGATCCGCCGGCAGAAAGCGATACACCAGCCAGACATTGAGCAAGCCCAGCGGCACGTTGAGCAGGAAAATCGCCTGCCAGCCGACATGCGTCATCAACAACCCACCGAGCGACGGCCCAAGACTGGTGCCCGTCGCCGACATCGTCGCCAGCAAGCCCATCGCACTGCCAGCCCGCGTCTTCGGCACCGCATCGGCCACCAACGCCACTGTCAAAGCGAACATGATCGCCGCGCCGACGCCTTGCACCGCCCGTGCGCCGATCAGCCAACCCAGTCCGGGAGCCAGCGCACAGGCCAACGAAGCGCTGGTGAAAATGCCGATCCCGATCAACAGCAGTCGACGTCGACCAAAACCGTCGCCCAGACGCCCGACGCTGACGATCAACGTGGTGATCGCCAACAGGTAAGCGAGCACGATCCATTGCACCTGTTGAAACGTCGCCTCGAACGCCGCCGCGAGGATCGGCAAGCCGGCGTTGGCGATGCTGGTGTCCAGGGAAGGCATCAACATCGACAAGGCCAGACTGGTCAGCGCCCAGCGGGCGGGAGTGCTCAGGGGTTCTTGGGGCATGGCAGGCTCGCAGTGCAAAGATGATGCGTCATAGCCTGAGCCTCGACAACACACGGCGCAAGACGCATGCTTTGCACTCAATACCTGCATGGAACGCCATGTCATGACTGCACCGGATCTGAACCTGCTGATCACCCTCGACGTCTTGCTGCGCGAAGGCAGCGTCGCCCGCGCCGCCAAATGCCTGCGGTTGAGCCCGTCGGCCATGAGTCGCGCCCTCGCCCGTTTGCGCGAAACCACCGGGGATCCCTTGCTGGTGCGAGCAGGTCGTGGCCTGGTGCCAACGCCGCGTGCACTCGAATTGCGCGAGCGGGTCAGTCATCTGGTGCAGGAAGCCGAGGCGGTTTTACGCCCTGCTGAGGTGCTCGACCCGAGCCGCTTGCAACGCACCTTCACCCTGCGCAACACCGACGGCTTTGTTGAAACCTTCGCCGCCGCCCTGCTCGCACGCATCGCTGAAGAAGCGCCGGATGTACGCCTGCGCTTTGTGCAGAAAGCCGACAAGGACAGCACGCCGCTGCGCGAAGGCCGCGTCGATCTGGAAACCGGCGTGGTCGATGACAGCACCGACCCGACACTGCACAGCCGCATACTGTTTCAGGATCAATGGATTGGCGTAGTGCGTGAGGGGCATCCTTTGAGCACGGGAAAAATCACCAGCAGGCGCTTTGCCGGCGGCGAGCACATTCTCATTTCACGACGCGGGCGCAGCAGCGGACCAGTAGACGAAGCGTTACTCGCGCTCGGTCTGACGCGGGACATCGTCACCTCATTCGGTGGATTCTCGGCGGCGCTGACGCTGGTGTGTGAGTCAGACCTGATCGCCACAGTCCCGCAGCGTCATACCAGCAAACTGCGCACAGGCCTGCACAGTTTCGCCCTGCCCTTCGCGATGCCGGACATCAGTGTGTCGATGCTCTGGCACCCGCGCATGGACGCTGACCCGGCGCATCGCTGGTTGCGTGATTGTGTGCGGCAGGTCTGCGCCTAACGCGCGTCACCACCGGCAGGTTTGTAGAAGAGAAATTTTTTCGTTTCCGCGGTCTTGCGATATTCCTTGGCCCAGCTCGGATGCACATTGCGGTCGTGGAAATACAGCGCGCCGTTGGTGCGATCCTTGAGCTGGCGGTTCAGCGCTTTGCGGGCGATATCCTTGGCCAGCGTGTATTCGGCATCTTCCTTGACCTGATCCGGACGCCCGTCGCACCACCAGGAAAACTGGCAGCTCTTGGTTTCCGAACCTTGTTTGACGACAGCGCACACCGTGTCGGGGAAACCTTCGTGGCCGAGGCGATTCATCACCACATTGGCCACCGCTTCCATTTCCGGCGTGTCTTTGCCTTTGGCTTCCCAATAGATACTGCGCGCCAGGCAAGTGATCGGATCGTCCAGCGGCGCCGCGCCGGCCGGGTCGACCGCTTGCACTTCGGTCGGGGTGATGGCTTCGGCTTTCGGTGCCGGTGCGGCGCTGACCTTGTCCGCCGCTTTCTCTTCCAGCACTTGGGCTTTTTCTTCAGCCTTCGCTTTGATCGGGGCCTGATCGGTGGCCCATGCAGAGCCTGCCAACAGGGTGAATACGAGACAACCCGCCCAGCCTTTCAATCCCATGTCTGTTCTTCCGGCAGCGCCCGAGTCGGGCAAGGTGTTACGTCGGGGAGACACCCGTATCCCGGGGTCTTCGGTGAGTGTAGACGGCAAACCCAGAGACAAAGTTGCGCAGAAAAACCGCTGAATGAAGAAAAAAGACATTGCACTCACAGGGTGCCTTTCGCGCATCATGGGCGCATTCAGCTCAAGGGAGATTTCCATGCGCTTCATGCCGTTCGTTTTGCGTCTTGCCGCTTTGTCCGTGGGCGTTATGTCTGCCATTCCCGCGCTGGCTGGCGATGAGTCGCAATTGATCGAGTCGATCAACAGCTACCGCAGCCAGCCGCAGCGTTGCGGGTCGCAGGCATCGAATGAACTGCCACCGCTGTCGGCTGATCCCCGGCTGAGATTACGCGCCACCGGTGCTGTCGATCTGCAACAAGCCATGGCCAGCGCCAGTTACCCGATGGTCAATGTGCAGGCAATCACGCTTAACGGCCCGCGCGATGCGGCGTCGGCGATGAAGGCGATTCAGGAAAGTTTCTGTCAGGTGGTGCTTGATCCGCAGTTCGTCGATGTCGGTGTCAGCCGCGATGATCGTGACTGGCGCATCGTATTGGCGCGGCCGCTGCTGTCGGCCAAACTGGGGGATGCGCAAAGTGAGGGGCAGAAGTTGCTTAGTGAACTCAACGCCGCGCGCAGCCAGGCACGTCAGTGTGGCGGTCAGGCATTCGCCGCTGCCGCACCGCTGGCCTGGAACGCGACGCTGGGTACGATCGCCCAGGATCACAGCCGCGACATGGCCAATAACAATTATTTTGACCACAAGGACCGCGACGGCCGCACCCCCGGCGATCGCGCGGAACTCGCCGGTTACAGCGGCCAACTGGTCGGCGAAAACATCGCCGCCGGCCAAGACACCGTGCACAAAGTCGTCGAAGGCTGGCTCGCCAGTCCCGGCCACTGCGCCAACCTGATGAACCCGCAATACCAGGAACTCGGCGCCGCCTACGCGACCGACCCGAAAAGCAGCGCCGGGATCTACTGGACCGCGATGTTTGGCGCTCAATAAGCCGCTCTCAAGTTCACCACCTTCCCCTGTGGGAGCGAGCCTGCTCGCGAAGAGGCCTTTTCAGTCAACATCAATGTGTCTGACCTGACGCCTTCGCGAGCAGGCTCGCTCCCACAGTGATCGGTGCAATCCCCGTCATTCTCTGCCAACACAGCTCCCTCAGTGCCAAGCGGTGTATCCATGATCTGTGATACTCAAAAATCGGGTCATCGATGGCGTCAATCGATCAGTCACTAACAGTGATTGGACGCCATGGACCGCTGCCCATAACCTACGTTGCCCCCACTCTTTCCACAGCGGTTTTCATTCCTGCGAGGCTTCCTTGTCAGAGCGTGTCTTGATCGATGGTTACAACCGCCGCGTCGACTACCTGCGCATGTCAGTGACCGACCGCTGCGACTTCCGCTGCGTCTATTGCATGGCCGAAGACATGCAGTTTCTGCCACGCCAACAAGTGCTGACGCTGGAAGAGATCTATCAACTGGCGCAGAGCTTCGTTGCCCTCGGCACACGCAAGATTCGTCTCACGGGTGGTGAGCCGCTGATCCGTCCGGGCGTGGTCAAGCTGTGCGAGCAGATCGCCGCCCTGCCCGGCCTGCGCGAGTTGTGCATGACCACCAACGGTTCACAACTGGGCAGACTCGCCGCGCCGCTGTTCGACGCCGGGGTCAAACGCCTGAACATCAGCCTCGACAGCCTCGATCCGCAGCGCTTTAAACAGATGACCCGCACGGGCGATCTGGCGCAGGTGATCAACGGCATCGATGCCGCGCGCAAGGCCGGTTTTACCCGCACTAAACTCAACGTCGTGGTGATGCAGGGCCGTAACGATGAGGAGATCAACGATCTGGTCAGCTTCGCGATCGACCGTCAACTCGACGTCTCTTTCATCGAAGAGATGCCGCTGGGGATCATCAGTGAACACAGTCGCGCCGAGTCGTTTTTCTCCAGCGCCCAGGTGCGCGAAAAAATCGCCGAACGCTACACCCTGATCGACTCGGCCGAGTCGACGCAAGGCCCGTCGCGCTACTGGCGGCTGGCCGAGGCGCCGGACATTCGTCTGGGTTTTATCTCACCGCACAGCCACAACTTTTGCGGCACCTGCAACCGCGTACGCCTCACCGTCGAAGGGCGCCTGCTACTGTGTCTGGGTAACGAGCACTCGGTGGATCTGAAAGCGCTGCTGCGCGCCCACCCGGGGCAACCGCAACGGCTGGAGAAAGCCATTATCGAGGCGATGAAACTCAAGCCGTATCGGCACAATTTCGAAGTGAACGATGATGTTCAGGTCGTGCGCTTCATGAACATGACCGGCGGCTGATCCCGCCAGTTTCATCGGTTATCGGAACCGCAAAGCATGATCATCAGACCCAAGGTCAACCAGTTCGCCATTCTCTTCACCCTCAAGGGTTCGATTGCCAAACGCATCGCCCTGCGCACGCTGATGGTCACCCTGCTCGCTTCGGCTATCGTGCTGGTGGAAATCCTCCATCCGAGCAACTTCACCAAGGTCAATGCCACGCCGTTTACCTTGCTCGGTTTGTCGCTGTCGATCTTCATGAGTTTTCGCAACAACGCCTGCTATGACCGCTGGTATGAAGCCCGTAAAGCTTGGGGCGAGGTGATCGTGCACATTCGCTCGGTGATTCGCGAAACCCATGTGATTCGTGAATCGGCTGAGCGCAAGCAGTTGTTGCTCAATTTGTGCGGCTTTGCCCATGCGCTGAACGCGCGGTTGCGCAAGGAAAGCGAGGCCGATGCGAGCAGCCAATGGATCATGCCGAAACCCGATCCGCAGACACCGGATTACAGCGGCCGCATTTTGCAGACGGTGGGCCAGCAGTGTTCCGATCTGCATCAGAACGGTGAGCTGACTGAGTGGCGCTACATGTTGCTGGCCAATCACCTGACCAGCCTGACCCAGGCGCAAGCGGTGTGCGAAAGGATCAAGACCACGCCGCTGCCGTTTCCTTACACGCTGTTGCTGCACCGGACGATTTACTTGTTCTGCATCCTGCTGCCGTTCGCCATGGCCGAACCGCTGGGCTGGCTGACACCGCTGTTCACGGCGATTGTCAGCTACACGTTCTTTGGCCTGGATGCGATTGCCGATGAACTGGAAGACCCGTTTGGCCGCGACGAAAACGACCTGGCAACCGACGCGCTGGTGCGCACCATCGAACGCGATATCCTCGCCGAACTTGGCGCAGAAGTGCCGCCGGCGCTGAAGCCGGTGGACTATGTGCTGAGCTGACCCTTAGCTCTGCAGACACCTCAAAACCCTGTGGGAGCGAGCTTGCTCGCGAAGAGGCCGTATCAGCCAACATCAATGTCGACTGACACTCCGCCTTCGCGAGCAAGCTCGCTCCCACAGGTTTTGCGTACACCACGGATATTGATGAGCGCCATAAAGCCATTGTGGGAGCGAGCTTGCTCGCGAAGAGGCCCTGTCAGCCAACATCAATGTCGACTGACACTCCGCCTTCGCGAGCAAGCTCGCTCCCACAGGTTTTGCGTACACCGCGAATATTGATGACCACCACAAAACCAATGTGGGAGCGAGCTTGCTCGCGATGGCGCCGGCCCAGTCAACATCTTCGTCGACTGACCCTCCGTCATCGCGAGCAGGCTCACTCCTACAAGTTTTGCATTCACACCCGGATATTGATGAGCGCCATAAAGCCATTGTGGGAGCGAGCTTGCTCGCGAAGAGGCCGTATGAGCCAACATCAATGTCGACTGACACTCCGCCTTCGCGAGCAAGCTCGCTCCCACAGGTTGAATTTGTGTTGGGTCAGAAGAGTTCGTTGAACGGGATGAAGCGCAGCGGGTCGCCGAGGTTGTGCGTGCTGTTTTCGGGAATTTCCACCAGGCCATCGGCCCAGGTCGCGCCGAGCAGGACGCCGGAGCTTTGATTCGGATAGAGCACCGCACGCCCCGCCTCCAGCCGCACCCGCAGGTATTCACGACGGCTGCCCGCCTTGTGCCAATCGAAACCTGCGTTGACTGTGAAGCTCAGCGGCGTGACATTTTCCACGCCTTGAATGCGCAGCAGATACGGCCGCGCCAACAACCCGAACGTCACCAGCGCCGAAGTCGGGTTGCCCGGCAGGCCAATCACCGGCACCGTGCCGAAATGCCCGACCGTCAGCGGTTTGCCAGGCTTGATCGCCAGTTTCCACAACAGCGGTTTGCCGTTGTCACGCAGCACTTGACCCAGGCAATCGGCATCACCGGCAGACACGCCACCCGTAGTCAGAATCAGATCAGCGCGCACTTGCAGTTGCTCAAGTTTGAGCCGCGTCTGCGCCGGGCGATCCGGGAGGATCCCGGCGTCGATCACTTCGCAGCCCAGCTCAAGCAACCAGTGGCCGAGCAATACGCGGTTGCTGTTGTAGATGCTGCTGGGGCGAAGTGGCTGGCCCGGTTCGACCAGTTCATCACCGGTCGACAGCAGCGCCACACGCGGGCGACGCACCACGTGCAGTTGCGCCAGCCCTTGCCCGGCGGCGACCGCCAGCTCGAACGGTCCAAGGCGTTTGCCGGCGCGCAGCAGGATGTCGCCGACGCGATTTTCCTGACCTTGCGCGCGGATGTTCTGCCCCGCCTTCAGCGGCTGCAAGAAGCGCACACGGCCGTCCTCCAGCACTTCGACGTTCTCCTGCATTTCGACGCAGGTGGCGCCGGGCGGCAGCGGCGCGCCGGTAAAAATCCGTGCGCAGGTGCCGGGCAGCAACGTGTCCGGCGCCAGCCCGGCGTAAACCTTCTGTGAGACCTTCAGCGGCTGTCGGTGCAGATCAGCGAGATTGAGCGCGTAACCGTCCATGGCGCTGTTCGGCCACGGCGGCAAGTCGAGTGTCGCCAGCAGATCACTGGCCAGCACCCGCCCACGCGCTTCGTCGAGCGCCAGCAGTTCGCTGTCGGCCAGACGTTGCTCATTGGCCATACCGAGCAATTGGTCGAGGGCGTCCTCGACCGGCATCAGCGGTGTCTTGCTCATCCGCGTGGCCCGCAGGCTTGCACGGCTTTCAGGTGCGGGACGAAGTTGCACGGGCGATGACGGTTATCCAGTTGTTCGGCAAGAATGCCTTCCCACGCCGTGCGGCACGCACCGGTCGAACCTGGCAGGCAGCACACCAGCGTGCCGTTCGACAGCCCGGCCAGCGCGCGGCTTTGCACGGTGGACGTGCCGATATCCAGAATCGAAATCGCCCGGAACAGTTCGCCGAAGCCGTCAATCTGCTTATCAAACAAGCAGGCCACCGCTTCCGGCGTGCTGTCGCGACCGGTAAACCCGGTACCACCGGTGATCAGCACCACCTGAATGCCTTCGTCAGCAATCCACTGGGCGACCTGAGCGCGGATCTTGTAAAGATCGTCCTTGAGCAAGTTGCGCTCGCTCAACGTGTGCCCTGCTTCCAGCAACCGACTGACCAGCAATTGGCCCGACGTATCGCTGGCGTAATCGCGGGTATCGCTGACCGTCAGCACGGCAATATTCAGGGGGACAAACAGGGCATCGGCTTTGGCGCTCATGGCAGTTCTCCGGCAGCAGTCAATAAACATTGCCGAGCAGCCTAAGTGCCACTTATGAGTACTGTCTAATCACTCTGGCCAACCACATTATCGACCGGCTCTATCGGTACCTTTCACGTTGTTAAGGGTCAGTAAAACCAGGCCTGATAGAGCCGATCGATAGTCCCTTAAACACTTCCGATTGGACGAACAACTGTTCAAGTGAGATCGTCGCACCCTGCGCTTTTCGTGCGCCCCACGCATCCGCGTCAATACTCAATCAAAAAATCCCCATCGAGCAGGTGCCATCGTGGACATCAAACAACTCAAGTTCCTGATCGCGCTGGACGAAACCCGCCACTTCGGCCAGGCCGCCGCACGCTGCCACATCACCCAACCGACGCTGTCGATGCGCCTGCGCAATCTCGAAGATGAGCTGGATCTGGTGCTGGTCAACCGTGGCCAGCGCTTTGAAGGTTTCACCCAGGCCGGCGAGCGCGTGCTGGCCTGGGCGCGCACCTTGCTCGCAGCACACGATGGCTTGTTTGCCGAAGCGGCGGCGTGTCGCGGGCAATTGGTCGGTAGCTTGCGTCTGGGTCTGGTGCCGCTGAGCAGCTTCAACCCGGTCAATTACATTCAGGGTTTGTCCGGCACTTACCCGGAACTGAAATTCAGCCTGTCGTCGCTCAGTTCCGACGAGATCATTGCCGGGCTGGGCAACAACCAGCTTGATCTGGGCGTGTGTTACCTGGACCACGTCAACCCGAACTATTTCGAGTTTTTCGAGATCGGCGAAACCCGTGTCGGCCTGCTCTACGACAACCGCCACTTCCAGTTCGAAGGCTCGCAAATGAGCTGGGAAGACGCCGCCGAACTACCGCTGGGGATGATCACCGCCGGCATGCATTACCGCAAATCCATCGACTTGAGCTTCCGCAGCCGTGGCCTCAGCCCGCAGCCGATCATGGAAAGCGACTCCACCTATCAGCTGTTGCAGGCGATTCACCAAGGCTTCTGCTGCGCGATCATGCCGCTGGACAGCGGCCTGGAAGAGCCGATCGAACACCTCTCGTTCATGCAGTTGCCGGATGCCAGCGTGCTCGCACCGCTGGGCCTGGTGATGCGCAAGACCGAACCGCGTTCGGCGATTGCCGAGAAGTGTTTTGCCGAGGCGCGGAAGTTGTTTGGGGTTGAGGTTTCTGCCGAGTAAATGATGTTGAATGTCAGGCCGCCTTCGCGAGCAGGCTCGCTCCCACAGTTGAAATGCATTCCCCTGTGGGAGCGAGCCTGCTCGCGAAGAGGCCCGAACAGTCGATACAAATCCTGATTGATCGACCAAAGCAATCACCACATCGGAACAAGCGATTGGACGCATTTTTAACGCCCCCGTAGCCTGAACACTCTTCAGCGCTTCGGGACTTTCAAGATGCTCTGCCACATCGAAACCCTCACAGAATCCACCAGCGAACCTAACGCCCCCGCACCGCAACCGGCGCAGGTGATGTTTCGCGAATACCTGCCCGAAGCCGCCCTCTCCCACGCAGCGCTGGCCTCGGAAATCGCCCTCGCCATCACGTACAACGGCCTGAGCCAGGCAGTGATGATGGTCTCGCCCGGCAACCTCGAAGACTTCATCCGTGGCTTCAGCCTGAGCAACGCGATCATCGACAGCGTCGACGAGATCTACGATATCCGCCTGACGCATTTCGATCAGGCCTGTCAGGCCGATGTGCAGATTTCCAGCCGTGCGTTCTGGGCCTTGAAGGATCATCGTCGGCAAATGACCGGCACCAGTGGCTGCGGCATCTGCGGCGTCGAAGCGCTGGAGCAGGCACTGCCGCAACTGCAGATCCTGCAACCGTCGGCATTGCCGCCGGCGGAGCATTTCAACGGCATTCGCCAACGCATCGAAGCCGCTCAACAACTGGCACGCAGCAGCGGGGCCTTGCATGCCGCGCTGTACTTCGACGCTGACGGTGAAGCCTTGCTGTGCCGCGAAGACATCGGCCGCCACAACGCCCTCGACAAGCTGATCGGCGCGATGCAGATCGACGCCGTCAATGCCGCTGAAGGCTTCGTCGTGGTCACCAGCCGTTGCAGCCTCGAACTGATCCACAAAGCCGTGCGCGCACGCCTCGGCACCCTCGTCAGCCTGTCCGCGCCCACCGCGTTGACCGTGCGCTGGGCGCTCAAGCACCGACTCAATCTGATCCATGTGCCGCACCGCAACGCCCCACGAATTTACAGCCCGCTCCAGGAGTTTTCCGCATGAGCCACACCCTCACCCACCTCGACGATCAGGGCCGCGCCAACATGGTCGACGTCAGCGACAAAGCTGCGACCCGCCGCGAAGCCACGGCGCAAGCCTGGGTGCAGATGCGTCCGCAAACCTTGCAGATGATTCAGGCCAACGGCCACCCGAAAGGCGATGTCTTCGCGGTGGCGCGGATCGCCGGGATACAAGCGGCCAAGCGCACTCACGAACTGATTCCGCTGTGCCACGCATTGCTGCTCAGCTCGATTCACGTCGAACTCAAGGCCTGCGAACCGGATCGCGTGCAGATCACCAGCACTTGCCGGCTCACCGGCCAGACCGGCGTCGAACTCGAAGCGTTGACCGCCGCCAGCGTTGCCGCGCTGACCATTTACGACATGTGCAAAGCGGTGGATCGGGCGATGGTGATTGGCGACATCCGTCTGCTCAGCAAACAGGGCGGTCGCTCGGGTCACTTTCAATGGGAGGACGCGCAATGATCCTGATCAACTACTTCGCCAGCTACCGTGATCGGTTGAATCTGGGTGGTGAAAAGATCCCGCTGACTGAGGCTTTGGGCAGCGTTGAAGATGTGCGGCAAATGCTTATGCAGCGCGGTGAGTTGTGGCGCGAAGTGCTCGGTGCCAGCAACCTGATGTGCGCGGTGAATCAGGAGCTGTGTCAGCCGAGTCAGGTGATCGAGGATTTCGATGAGATCGCGTTTTTCCCGCCAGTGACCGGGGGTTGATCGATGGCTATTCGAGTCCAGCACAAAAGCTTCGACGTCGGCCAGTTGACCGCCGATCTGCATGCGCGCAATCCACGGGTGGGTGCGGTGGTGAATTTCATTGGTTATGTGCGTGATCTGAATATCGGTCAGAGCGTGAATGAGCTGTTTCTTGAACACTATCCGGGCATGACCGAAAAAGCCCTCGAGCAGATCGCCGCAGAAGCCCGTGAGCGCTGGCCGCTTTTGGGGGTGGAGATTGTGCATCGGGTCGGTGCGTTGGCGGTGAGTGAGCCGATCGTGTTTGTCGGGGTCAGCAGCAAGCATCGGCATATGGCGTTCGAGGCCTGCGCGTTCATCATGGACGTGCTCAAGACTCGCGCGCCGTTCTGGAAGCGCGAGACTACGCCTGAGGGTTCACGCTGGGTCGAGGGCCGTGAGAGCGATCGGGATGCGGCGTTGCGCTGGAGTCTGGCGCACGCCTGAAAAGCAAAAGCCCCTCACCCTAGCCCTCCCGAAACGTCGGACCGCCCCGAGGGAGAGGGGACTGATTGGGGGATATTGCAGAAGTACGCCGACGTGAAGGAGTTGTGGTGAATCCATAATTGATCAAACCCTTTCAGCTCGATGTGAAACGCACATAACCCCGGTCCGCTATCTCTCCCTGCGTAGCTGGCCGGCCCCTCCTCCTCGAGCATTTGGCTGATGACCAATCCATAATCGACTCGATCTTTCAGGTCGACGAACAACGCCAGACACCTCGGTCGGCCCCCTCTCCCTCTGGGAGAGGGCTGGGGTGAGGGTGCAAAGTCTGGTTAGATAGCCGCTCCGCCAGGATTCAACCCGGAGTCTCGCTTGAGCACAGCGCCGAACAACCTGCCCCGCCCCGATCCCGTCACCCTGCGCCAGGCCTGGCGCTTCTGGCTGAAACTCGGCTGCATCGGTTTCGGCGGCCCGGCCGGGCAGATCGCGATCATGCATCAAGAACTGGTCGAGCGCCGGCGCTGGATCTCTGAAAAGCGTTTTCTGCACGCGCTCAACTACTGCATGTTGCTGCCCGGCCCCGAGGCTCAGCAATTGGCGACGTACATCGGCTGGCTGCTGCATCGCACCTGGGGCGGTGTCATCGCCGGTGCGTTGTTTGTGCTGCCATCGTTGTTCATTCTGATTGGCTTGTCGTGGCTGTACGTTGCTTTCGGTGACGTGCCAGCGGTGGCTGGAGTGTTTTACGGGATCAAACCGGCAATCACCGCGATAGTGCTGCACGCCGCGCATCGCATCGGCTCGCGCGCCCTGAAGAATGCCTGGCTATGGACGATTGCCGGGGCGTCGTTCGTGGCGATTTTCGCCTTCAACGTGCCCTTTCCCTTGATCGTCCTCGGGGCCGCGCTGATCGGCTATCTGGGCGGCCGATTCGCGCCGCAGCGGTTCAGTAACGCAGGTGCGCGCAACAGCGAGAAATCCTTCGGCCCGGCGTTGATCGATGACGATACGCCGGCCCCCGAACATGTCCGTTTCAGCCCGGCGAAGTTGCTGCGGCTGCTGTCGGTCGGCGCCGCGCTGTGGTGTTTGCCCATGGCGCTGTTGACGGTGCTATTCGGCTGGGACGGCACGTTCACGCAAATGGCCTGGTTCTTCACCAAAGCCGCGCTGCTTACCTTCGGTGGCGCCTACGCGGTGCTGCCTTACGTCTATCAGGGTGCCGTCGGGCATTATGGCTGGTTGACGCCGACGCAGATGATCGACGGTCTCGCCCTCGGTGAAACCACCCCGGGCCCGCTGATCATGGTGGTGGCGTTTGTCGGTTTCGTCGGTGCCTACGTGCAACCGGCGTTCGGCTCCGAACATGCCTTTGCCGCCGGGGCGCTGGCGGCAACGCTGGTGACTTGGTTCACTTTCCTGCCCTCTTTTCTGTTCATCCTCGCCGGCGGGCCGTTGGTGGAATCGACGCACAACGAACTGAAGTTCACCGCACCGCTGACGGCGATCACCGCTGCCGTGGTCGGGGTGATTCTGAATCTGGCGTGTTTTTTCGCCTACCACGTGTTCTGGCCGAACGGTTTTGCCGGGAAACTGGATCTGTTTTCGCTGATGCTGGCGGTTGCGGCAGCATTGGCCTTGTTCGTTTTCAAACGCGGCGTGATCAGCGTGTTGATCGTTTGCGCCCTCGCCGGGCTGGGCTTTGAGCTGACGCGCTGAAGCGGGGCCTGTGAATCTCCCGTTTACAGGCCCGCGAATTCCCCCTTACTATCCGGGCACACCGGTCGGCGGGTCAGCCCGCCACCGACGTTTTCCGCCAACGGAAACACGCGTTATGAGTACGTCACCACAACAACGAAAATCGTTGAACGTCTCTACCCTGCGCGCCCTCTCCCACAGGGGCGGCGTATGAATCGTATCGTCAATCTCCCCATGGCCCTGCGCCGTTCCAAGCTGCGTCACTCCGCACGCCCGCCGGATATCGCCCGGTCTGTCTGATCGCGTCCGTTAAAGAACCGCGACAGTCCCCTACTTCTTGATATCCCTGCCAGGACACCTACGCCTTTTTGTCGCGTCGTGTCCGGCCCGAATCTGCGCGCCTGTGCGGCGCCATCGTGAGTGATTGATTATGAAATTCGCAGCCATCGAAGACGCACGCCTGTTCCTTGACCAGAACCCCGATATCGACATGATCGAGTTGTTCATTCTCGACGCCAACGGCGTGCCACGCGGCAAGCTGTTGCACCGTGAAGAACTGCTCGCCGTGTACCAAAGCGGTCGGCCACTACCCAGCACCATCCTCGGTCTGACCGTACAGGGTGAAGACGTCGAGAACTCCGGTCTGGTCTGGGATGTCGGCGACATCGACTGCCGCGCCTATCCGCTGGAAGGCAGTCTGGTGCGCCTGCCATGGCGCAAGATTCCGACCGCCGCCGTGCAGGTCAGCATGCACCCGACCGAGGGCATGCCCGCGAGCATCGCCGACCCGCGACACTTGCTGATCAAGGTTATCGACGGGCTCAAGGCCGAGGGTTATCACCCGGTGATGGCGTGTGAACTGGAGTTCTATCTGCTCGACGCCAAACGCGATCACAACGGTCGCCCGCAACCGGCGCTGGACGCTGACGGTGGTCGACCGCGACATACGCAGGTTTATGGTTTGCGCGAGCTGGAACAGATCGAACCATTCCTCGCCGACCTCTACAGCGCCTGCAAACTGCACGGTATTCCGGCGCGCACGGCGATCTCCGAATACGCGCCGGGCCAGGTGGAAATCACCCTCGAACATGGCGACGCGCTGGAGGCGATGGATCAGGCCGTGCGCTACAAACGTCTGGTCAAAGCCATCGCCCACAAGCACGGCATGCAGGCGACCTTCATGGCCAAGCCGTTCGATGATCTGGCCGGCACCGGCATGCACATGCATGTCAGTCTGGCCGATGGCGCGGGGCACAATCTGTTCGCCTCCGAAGACCCGGCCGGCACCCCGCTGCTGCGCACGGCGATTGGCGGCATGCTCGCGTCCTTGCTCGACTCGTTGCTGCTGTTCTGCCCGAACGCCAACTCGTATCGACGGTTTCAGGCCAACAGCTACGCGCCGCTGGCGCCGACATGGGGCGTCGATAACCGCACCGTCAGCCTGCGCGTACCCGGTGGCCCGGCCAATACCCGGCACATTGAACACCGCATCTGCGGCGCCGATGCCAACCCGTATCTGGCTGCGGCGGCGATCCTTGCCGGTATTCATCGTGGCATTCGTGAAGACCTTGATCCGGGCGCTCCGGTTGAAGGCAATGGCTATGCGCAGGCGAAGGAATTGCTGCCGACCGATTGGCTGACCTCGCTGCAGGCACTGGAGAATTCGGTGTGGGCGCGGGATGCCTTGGGGCGGGAATTTCTCGGGGTGTATCTGGCGGTGAAGCGTGCAGAGTACCGGCAGTTCATGGCGGAGGTGGGTGAGCAGGATTGGCGCTGGTATCTCACCGAGGCCTGAAGACTCACCACTACCCCCTGTAGGAGTGAGCCTGCTCGCGATGAGGCCATGTCAGTCAAATCATCTGTGAATGACACACCGCTATCGCGAGCAGGCTCACTCCTACAGGGACCGCGTACAACCTAAGAATTTGTGTGGACACTGACATGACCGAACGCTGCAATTCCTACTACACCGCCACCCTCAATCAGGACACCGACTACCCGACCCTGCAAGGCCGACACACTGTCGATGTGGTGATCATCGGCGGCGGCTTCACTGGCGTCGCCACTGCCGTCGAACTCGCCGAAAAAGGCCTGAAAGTCGCCATCGTCGAAAGCCACAAGATCGGCTGGGGCGCCACCGGGCGCAACGGCGGACAAGTCACCGGCAGCCTTTCCGGCGATGGTGCGATGCGCAAACAGATGCGTCCGAAACTCGGCGATGACGTCGATGATTTCATCTGGCACCTGCGCTGGCGCGGACATGAAATCATCCAGCAACGCGTCGACAAGTACGGCATTCAATGCGATCTCAAACACGGCCATTTACACGCCGCGTACAAACCCAGCCACATGACCGACTTGCGCAAGGATTATGAAGAAGCCGTGCGTCGCGGATTAGGCGATGAAGTCAGCCTGCTCGACCGCAGCCAGGTGCGTGATCTGCTGCAAAGCGACCTCTATCACGGCGCAATCAAGAATACCCGCAACATGCATCTGCATCCGCTCAACCTGTGCATCGGTGAAGCACGGGCGGCGGAAAGTCTCGGTGCGCTGATCTTTGAAAACAGCGAAGTGCTGGAGATCATTCACGGTGCTACGCCTAGCGTAAGAACCGCCCACGGCCAGATCGACGCCAAGCAGGTGATGCTCGCCGGCGACGTCTATCACAAGCTCGAACCGGGACAGCTCAAGGGCAAGATTTTCCCGGCCATGGGCGGCATTGTCACCACCGCGCCACTGGGCGATCTGGCAAAACAGATCAACCCCGAAGACCTCGCGGTGTACGACTGCCGCTTCGTCCTCGACTACTACCGCCTCACCGCCGACGGCCGTTTGTTGTTCGGCGGTGGCGCCAACTACAGCGGCAAGGATTCACGGGACATCGCCGCCGAACTGCGCCCGTGCATCGAGCAAACCTTCCCGGCGCTCAAAGGCGTGCAGATCGATTACCAGTGGAGCTGCGCGATGGGCATCGTCATCAACCGCATTCCGCAACTGGGCAAGCTCTCGGACAACGTCTGGTATTGCCAGGGCTATTCGGGGCACGGCATCGCGACGACGCACATCATGGGCGAAATCATGAGCCGCGCGATCACCGGGCAGATGGAGCAGTTCGATACGTTTGCCGCGTGTCAGCACATTCGTGTGCCGATGGGGGATTTGCTCGGTAACCCGTTGCTGGCGGCGGGGATGTGGTATTACCAGATGCTCGAGCGCCTGCGCTGAAACATGTGTTGAATATACCGGCCCCTTCGCGAGCAAGCTCGCTCCCACAGTTGATCGAGTTCTATCTCAGAAACGCGTTCGAATGTGGGAGCGAGCTTGCTCGCGAAGGGGCCATCAAAACCACCGCAAAACCTCAATCCGGCAACTGCTCGACGACAATCCCCAACCGCCGATAATCCTCGACACTCCCCGACGCCACATGCCGTTCGGTAATCAGCGTATGCAGGCGCGTACAAGGCGCCACCACAAACGGCTCCACCGCTCCCAACTTGTCCGCCGAAGTCACCGCTATCACCCGCGTCGCGCCCTCCAGCATCGCCTGCTTCACCGGCACTTCATCGAAATGCAGCGAGGTAATCCCCACCTCCGGATGAATCGCGCACACCCCGGTAATCGCCAGATCCGCCTTGATCCCCGCCAGCAGCCGCAGCGCCTCATGCCCACCCGCCGCCATCGTTCGCGGGTTCAACTGGCCGCCGGCGAGAATCACTTTCACACCCTTGAATTCAGACAAGGCAATTGCCGTCATCGGTGAAGCGGTCACCGCCGTGATGCTGATATCGGCACGTAACGAGCGCGCCACTTGCAGCGTGGTCGAGCCGGAATCGAACAGCACAATCTGCCCGTCCTCAATCTCCTGCGCCGCTCTTTGCGCCAAACGGATTTTCACCTCATCGGTCTCGTCCAGCCGGGTGAAATAGTCCTTGCCGGAGTCTTTTGGACGCGGCAACGCGCCGCCGTGGACACGCTGCACCAGCCCGCCATTGTCCAGTTCGGCGAGATCGCGGCGGATGGTGTCTTCGGACACCGCAAAGTGCTGACTCAATTCGGAGGCCATGACCTTGCCGTCACGCTCAAGGAGCAAAAGGATTTTCTGCCGGCGCAGGGATGGCAGTTCAGCCGCGGAATGATCGTGCATGGTTATGCCTGTTTATGCTTGTAGTTGCAGGTTTGTGCGAGCTTAGCCAAAGCCCTGAGCAAACACAAACCGGCGGGGTATCAATCGTTTCGATCATTGGAATCAACAAGGCGAATTTTTTCTTTGCTTTCAACCTGTTCAGAATGGCCCCACTCTAAAAGGCTCAGGATGAACACCTCATGAATCTCAATTTTGCGTTTGCGTGCATGATCGTCGTGTCGTTTGCGATTGCCCTCGGCCACGCCTGACAGCGCCTCAGACCGACGCCAGCAAATGCTCACGCAGCCATTTGTGCGCCGGATCGCGGTGCGAACGTTCACCCCAGAACATCGCCATCTCGTAGCCTGGCACTTGCAGCGGCGCATCGACCACTTGCAAGGCCGGGTTGCCACGCACCAGACGTGACGGCAGCATCGCCACCAGATCGGTGCTCGCCAACACCGACATCGCCATCAGAAAGTGCGGCACCGACAACACCACTTTGCGCATCAGCCCGACATCGGCCAACGTCCGGTCAGTCACCCCGAAAAAGCCCCCGCCCTCGCGCGACACCATCACGTGCTCCAGCGCACAGAACTGTTCGCGGCTCGGCGCATGCATCAAATCTGGATGCCCGACTCTACCGGCGAGCACATAACGTTCGGTGAACAGTGGTCGCCGATGCAAATCCGGCGGCGCGTCTTCGCTGATGTGCAGCGCCAGATCGAAGACGCCCTGCTCGGCCTGTTTAACCAAATGCGCCGGCGTCAGATCGATCACCGCCAGACGCGTGCCCGGTGCCTGCTCACGCAAGCTGCTCAGCGCCGGCAGCACCACCGTCGACTCGCCGTAATCGGTCGCGGCGATCTTCCAGGTGTGCGTCGCCTGCGCCGGGTCGAACGCACTGGCCGGCGCCACCGCTCTCTCCAACGCCTCCAACGCTTCGCGCAACGGCTCACGCAACTCATCGGCGCGCGCCGTCGGGCGCATGCCGCGCGGTCCGGGCAACAGCAGCGGATCGCCAAAGACGTCGCGCAACTTGGCCAGATGCACACTCACCGAAGGCTGCGACAGGTTCAGGCGTTGCGCCGCGCGGGTGACGTTGTGCTCCGACAGCAACACATCGAGGGTCAGCAGCAGGTTGATATCCAGCCGTCTCAAATTATTCATGGCTATACCAGACATGTTAGACATTCATTTCCAATATACCGGTTGAACGCCGATCCTGCTGTTACTCAGCTAACGGAGCTTCAACATGAACGTCTTACTCGTTTACGCCCATCCAGAACCGACCTCCCTCAACGGCTCGCTGCGCGACTTCAGCGTCCAGCGCCTGCAAGCCGCCGGTCACACCGTGCAGGTCTCCGACCTTTATGCAATGAACTGGAAAGCCACCCTCGACGCCGACGACGCCCCGCAGCGCGATGCGACGAAACCGTTCCACGCCTCGCTCGACTCGAAAGTCGCCTACGCCGAAGGCTCTCAGGCTGCCGACATCGCCCGTGAGCAGGAAAAACTGCTATGGGCTGACGCGCTGATCCTGCAGTTTCCACTCTGGTGGTTCACCATGCCGGCCATTCTCAAAGGCTGGGTCGATCGGGTGTACGCCTACGGTTTTGCCTATGGCGTCGGTGAGCATTCCGACAGTCGTTGGGGCGAGCGTTATGGCGAAGGGAAAATGCAAGGCAAACGGGCGATATTGATGGTCACCACCGGCGGCTGGGAATCGCACTACGCACCGCGTGGGATTAACGGGCCGATGGATGATTTGTTGTTTCCGATCCAGCACGGGATTTTGTATTACCCCGGTTTTGAAGTGGTGCCACCGTTTGTGGTGTATCGGACCAGTCGGATGGATGCGGCGCGGTATGCCGAGACTTGTGATGAGCTGGGGCGGCGGCTGGATGAGTTGTGGAGTGCACGGCCGATTGGGTTTCGGCAGCAGAATGGTGGGGAATATGAGATTCCTGCTATGACCTTGAAGAGCGATATCGCGCCGGATAGCGAAGGCTTCCAAGCACACATCCGCTAGCGCCGCATTGCCCTCACCCCAGCCCTCTCCCAGAGGGAGAGGGAGCCGACCGTGTTGGATGTTCGAGTTACGCCGACCTGGTATATCGAGCCGAACTCAAATTTCGAACAGCCCACAATCGGCTCCCTTTCCCCCTCGCCCACCTGGGAGAAAGGGGACTGACCGAGTTGCTTTTTCGCGCCACACCGACCTGATATCTCGAGTTGAACTCAGATTTTGAAAGGCACCGAGATCGGCTCCCTTCCCCCTCGCCCCCCTGGGGGAGAGGGCTGGGGTGAGGGGGATGGATCTAACTGACACGCCGCAACATGCAGGCATCAGTGGCTCCGGTCAGGCCTCTTCGCGCGCCCGCCGCACTTGCACCAACAACGCCGGCGCGAAATGCAACAACACCATCCGGCTCAAATGATGCGTCAGAATAAACACCACATTCAGCCCGCCACCAAACGCGACAATCGCAATCGTCTCAATCGCCCCCGGCATATACGCCAGCCATAGCGACAGCGGATCGCAGCCCAACCAGCGCGCCGCGACTTCAGCAAACACAGCCGCAACCACGATCATCAACCCAACCGAGACCAACGCCGTGCGGCCGTGACGCGTCAGCTCCGCGAAGCCGAGACCTTGAAACCGTGAGCCGATCCGCACGCCGAGAATCAGCGCCGCCAGGTTCAGACTCCAGTCCGGCATGTGAAACCCGTGCAACCATCCCGATTTCACAAACACCGCCGTAATGATGATCGCCGTGAGCATGAACGGCGCCGGTACGCCGATCACCAGCAGCAAGCGCCCGAGCAGCACGCTCAACGCGATGACCGAAAACGCGGTCAGCGCCATGCCTGTCGTCAAAGGGTCGCCATCGGCAACCGCCACGGCAGCGGCTTGACCGGGAATCAAGAAACTCACCAACACCGTGATGAGCAGCAAGCGCATCAGATGCACGATGATGACCTTGCTCGACGCTTTCTCCGACTCGAGTAAATCGAACACTGCGGCCAGCGCACCGGGATAAACCGCCAACAGCGCATCAGTGCGATTCCAGCCTGCACCGCGCGTCAGCCACCATCCGGCCAATGCGATCTGCACTGCCAGGCAAATCAGCAACACGCCGAGGCTCGGCAACATCGTCGAGGCCGTCTCGCTGTCCCACGCTTCGAACATCAGCCCGGTGGCGATGCCCAGCGTGACCTGGATGTAGCCCAGTCCATAAGGAGTTGCCGGGGCGATACCCGTTTTGCTGGCAAACAATGCGGTAACGACAATCGAACCCAACAGCAGGCCATGGGGTACGCCTTCGAACTGCAACAGCGCGCCGAAACCGGCAGCCATCAACAAACAGAGAATGGATTTCATAGTCGCCTTCCTGGCTAATAAACTGACCCAACATCACCCAATAATGATTAGTCCCTGTGGGAGCGAGCCTGCTCGCGAAAGCGTCTTGCCAGTCGCAAATAAGTCACTGACTCGACGCCTTCGCGAGCAGGCTCGCTCCCACAGGGATTTCGTTCACATACGCAACCGTGCAATCGCCCTTCGATACTTTTCGATTCGCTCCAGATCTTCCCAACTCGGCGAGGCAATCCGCGACAGGTCGCTGTTCTCTTCCAGATCCGCCAATTTCACCACCCGGCCAATTGGGTTCTGCGCGGCGCGGTCGACGAAGTCTTCATAGGACTCGCCCGGCACTTTGGTCACGGATTCGATAGCGCTCAAAACTTCCTCGCTGAAACCTTCCTTGCGCAAGTCATCGAGGCTGACACCACAATCCTCAACCACGTCATGCAGCACGGCAACGATGCGTTCTTCCAGCGTGCTCATCCGTAACATGACTTTCAGCGGATGCAGAATGTACGGCGCACCGCCCTTGTCGACCTGCCCGGCGTGGGCCGTGGCGGCGATGGCGATAGCGCGTTCGAGGGTCTGGGTCATGAAAATCTCCGAGGGTTAGACGCCGTAGCGGCCGCCGACATGGATGTTGCGTTTGAGCCAGTTGCCGATTGCCCTCAGGCGTCCGATGGGCTTCGCAGGCCCGGAATGACGCTGAAGAATCAACGACACCAAGGTAGCCTGATCGGCTTTCGGATGAGCATCGATCAACTCGGCAACCCACGCGCAATCAGCCTTTTTCAGATGCTCACGCCACTCGCCGGGCCAAGCTTCCAGCTCATCCAGCGCCAACCAGCGGGCACCGCCATGTTCCATATGCCCGCCGGCCATCGACTGCTCGAAACAGAAAGGCGTGTCTGGCTTATCAGGGTCAATGTGAAACAGGTAGATGTCGTGAAATGGATGTTGTGAGGGGAGCGCGTTGTTGCGGCTGCCGATTTCGATCATGGGCAATATTCCATTCCTTGGGCGCTAATGTTTCTGATTGTTTCGCAGTGTACGCGACGGGAGCAAATCAAAAACCCGATGGAACCTCCCTCCTCCACAGAATCTCGAATCTGTATTAGCGCCAAATCACCGATCAGACACGGCGCCTTTGAAGAGGAAACCCCGATGAACATTCGCTTCCTGCTTCTGATCGCCACCTTCGCCATCATCCCCACATGCGTCATGGCCGAAGGCTGCGACGTCCAGACCCAATCCTCCAGCGCCTCAGTGCCGTCGGTCGAAAGCCACAGTTGTTATGAATACGAAGGCATGCCGGTGAACTCAATCGACTGGTCATGCAGTAACGAAAGCAAAGACATGCTCAGCAGCACCAAAACAAAGGTCGAGCACTGCGCCGATCACTATCAGGCTACATGTATCGCCACGATTACCCAGGAATCTCTGGCCAACCCGCACTCCACCAGCAAGGACAAAAACGCCAAAGCCCTGAACATCCCCGACAACGCACAAGTGACCACGTATTACTACGACGTAGAACATTTGGCTCAGGCGCGGATTGATTGTGAGAATGGTGGTGGGCATTGGAAAACGAAGTAAGAGTCTGGCAGGCATTAAAAGCCCGGCTCAAGGCCGGGTTTTTCAAACGCACACCATTGACTAGCTGCCACCTCCGCTGCCGCCGTTGCCACCACCGCTGCTACTGCCTCCGCCCTGACCCGCGCCACTCGGCTTGGAACCAGCGGGCACTGGCCCATTGTCGGTTTTACCGCCATCCGCGCCTGGGGGCAGCGCATTGGCGTCCGGATCGGCATTCGTAGCGGGCGAAGCTGGCTCCCGCGTCTGGCTGCTGCCATCGTTTGCCGTCGGGGTGGACGTTTCGCCAGCCGCAATTGCATATAGCGAACTGCCGGAGATAAGCGCCGCGAGTGTAAACACCGCAATTTTATGGTTCAGCATAATGCTTTTCCTTTGCTAGGTGATTTACAGCATTGGAAGACCGGCTGGCGTGAAGGTGCGGTGTATCGGATGAATGGTCATGGTTTAGGCAAAAAAAACCGACGCCTGTTCAGGCATCGGTTTCCCCTATTGGTGACAGGTACCGGATATCAGCGCTTCATCGCTTCACACTGGCTGTGCAGAATCTTTCAATTGGCACTTATTCTTTGGGCGTACTGACCAAGCAGGCAGAGAAGTATTTGTTCTGGAATTCAGTGGTCGCGGCCGTTTGCTGCTCTGCGGTTTCGCGCCGTGGCTCTTCATATGCATCTTGAATGAGCCTCTGATACATCTTGGTGATCAACTTATTCTCATTTTTTTCCGATATATCCCAAAGCGTCGCCATGGGCGCACCATCCTGACGCGCCTGCATCACGACCATCGCGGCGTTTTCCAGGATCTTGCAGCCTTTCAGATATTCGGTTTTTGAGATGGCTTGTGCGGAAAAGCTGCAAGTAAGTAATGCAGCACATACAAAAAGACGATTACGTAGCACAGTGTTCTTCCTTGGAAAAATGGCCCGGGACTCTATCATTGATATCGTAATGCCATCAATTCGAACTGATCTGCAAGGTTCAACGTTTCAGGGCTTCGCAGCGGGTGCGCAGGTCATGGTTGTCGATATTCCCGCAACTGCTGCCGCCGGTCGTGGCGTTGCAATAGGCTCGTTGATCATGGTCATCGATGTTGCCGCAGGAACTGTTGCCCTGCTCCGCATTGCACCGCGCACGCAAGTCGTGATTATCAATATTGCCGCAACTGCTGCCGCTCTTCTTCGCGTTGCAGTAGGCGCGCTGATCATGGTCATCGATGTTGCCGCAGGAGCTGCCTCCCAACTCGGCGTTGCACGAGGCGCGCAAATCGTGATTATCGATATTGCCGCAACTGCTGCCGCTCTCCCTCGCATTGCAATAGGTCCGCTGATCGTGGTCGTCGATGTTGCCGCAACTGGCGAACGTGTAACTGCTGAACATCAACAACATGGCGAGTAATAGTCTCATCACACACTTCCTTGGGTTGCCAGGAAACAGCCTGGCACTGGTTGATCCTGTTCAATGAGCGTCGCGACACGCCATCAAATTGACATCGTTTTTTAGGAAAGTTCAAATTGAGGTGTGTGCGGATTTGAGTTCTGAAAAAGGCGCAGGAAAACGCGCCGTGTGGTGAGGGGATTCGTCCGTCGAGAGCATCGCCAGGATCCTGGTGCAGGATGTGAGTGATGTGTTTCGGATGATTGAGCAGCGGGGGTTTGAGCCCGCCTCTTAAAAAGAACAGGTAAGGAAAGCGCGGGCATTCCTACTCCACGCATTAGCGAAGTGATGCAGGCAAACCTAAAAAGAAATAATCCGCACTGGTGACAGATCACTTTATAAATAGATCTGTCACCTTTTCGTTTTTTCCTGGAAAAAACTGATTCTTCGGAAACGGCATGATTAAAAAATCTTGCATAGCCGTCTTCTATTCTAAATGACACCTGATGAGGGCAGCCTTATGGCTGCCCTCATTAATTAGAAATTCGCTGGCGTATTCGCACTAATAATCTCAGCCTCATCCGCCCCGATATTCCGAAACTTATGCGGCAGCGTGGTCGGAAAATAATACCCATCCCCCGCATTCAACACACTCACCGACCCATCCACGGTCAACTCCACCGTGCCACGGGTGACAAGCCCACACTCCTCGCCCTCAGCATGCACAATCGGCTCTTCCCCGGAACTCGCACCCGGTGCGTATTGCTCACGCAGCAAGCGCATCTGACGACTTGGCACCGAGGCGCCGATCAGCAGCAGGCGCAGGCCGTGGCGGCCGAGGTCGGGTTGTTCGTTGGCGCGGAAGACGTATTGGTGTTCGCGCGGGGGTTGGTCGAAGGTGAAGAAGTCGGCCAGGGACATCGGTATGCCTTCGAGCAGCTTTTTCAGTGAGCTGACGGAGGGGCTGACGCGATTCTGTTCGATCAGGGAGATGGTGGCATTGGTCACGCCGCTACGCCGGGCCAGCTCACGCTGGGAGAGTTTGTAGCTTTCGCGTACTAGTTTGAGTCGAGAACCCGTATCCATGACTGCCTTATGTGAGAACGACTTAAGGGCGATGGGGGTGGGTGGCGGGTGCCGCGCGAGGGGCGCGGATCACGTTGCTCCCGTGTCCCGGAACCGTGAAAGGCGGCTATTAAATCACGTTTGCCGGTGTTGCTCAGCAGGTTCGATGGACGGAGGGATAAAAGTCCCTCTGGCCTTGGTAATACGGACCTGTAGGAGTGAGCCTGCTCGCGATTGGGCGGCACATTCACCATTATTTTTGACTGGATAACCGCCTTCGCGAGCAAGCTCGCTCCCACAGGGTTTGTGGTGTTTCTGTGGGAGGGATGGTGGCTGGGCTGGCCTCATCGCGAGCAGGCTCACTCCTACATTTTGATATTTGGTGTATCAGGTAAAAAACCGGCGGGGTCTTGGGGCCGCCGCCGGGGAGGTAACCTAGATGCCGAAACGGTCGCGCAGCGAGTAGTAGACGGCGCCGAGGGCGGTGAGCGGCGCGGAGAACGTGCGGCCGCCGAGCATTGGCATGTGCGGCAGCGATGCGAAAGCATCGAAACGTTCGGCGTCGCCACGGATCATTTCCGAGATCAGCTTGCCGGCCAGGTGCGAGCAGGTAACGCCGTGGCCGCTGTAGCCTTGCATGTAGTAGGCGTTTTTCTCGATGCGGCCGAATTGCGGCATGCGTGACATGGTCAGCAGGAAGTTGCCGGTCCAGCGGTAGTCGATTTTCACGTCTTTGAGCTGCGGGAAGGTCTTGAGGATCTTCGGGCGGATCAGTTGTTCGATGTCGTCGGGTTCGCGTGCGCCGTAGACCACACCGCCGCCGTAAAGCAGACGGTTGTCGGCAGTCAGGCGGTAGTAATCCAGCAGATAGTTACAGTCTTCGACGCAGTAGTTGTTGGTGATCAGGCTGCGCGCCTGCTTCTCGGTCAGCGGTTCGGTGACGACGATCTGCGAGCCGCACGGCATGCTTTTCGCGGTTACGCGATTATCCAGACCTTGCGGCAGGTAGGCGTTGCCGGCGATCAGCAGGTACTTGGCGCGGACCTGACCTTTGGCGGTGCGCACGACGTTGGGCTCGCCGTATTTGATTTCTACAGCCGCTGATTGCTCGTAGATCTTGCCGCCCAAACGCGTGATCGCAGCCGCTTCACCGAGGGCCAGGTTCAGCGGGTGAACGTGGCCGCCCTGCATGTCGAGCAGACCACCAACGTAAGCATCGGAGCCAACTTCACGACGGATATCCGCTGCGTCGAGCATCTTCAGATTGCGGTTGCCATAACGCTCCCAGCCGCGCTTCTGCTCAGCCAGACCGTTGAGTTGTTTCTTGTTCATCGCTGCGAAGATACCGCCCGGGCGGTAGTCGCATTTGATGTCGTATTCCTTGATGCGCGAACGGATGATGTCGGCACCTTCGAAGATCATGCTGCCGAGGATTTCCGCAGTCTTGTCGCCGTAGCGCTCTTCGATCACGTCGACGTCGCGGCTATACGAGTTGACCAGTTGACCGCCGTTGCGACCACTGGCGCCGTAGCCGACTTTCGCCGCTTCCAGCACCGTCACTTTGTAGCCGGCTTCGGTGAGGAACAGCGCCGAGGACAGGCCGGTGTAGCCGGCGCCGATAATGCAGACATCGCACTCGACCGACTCTTCCAGAACCGGAAAGTCGATGACTTCGTTGCGAGTGGCGGCGTAGTAGCTGTTTACGTGTTGCTGTTTCATACGTTTCTCCGAGGGCCGCCAATAGAAGGCGACCACCGCTGTAATAGAGTCAGAGCTTGATCCAGGTCGCTTTCAGCTCGGTGTACTTGTCGAACGCGTGCAGCGATTTATCGCGACCGTTGCCCGACTGCTTGAAACCACCGAACGGTGCGGTCATGTCGCCACCGTCGTACTGGTTGACCCAGACGCTGCCGGCACGCAGACCACGAGCGAAGGTGTGCGCCTTGCTGAGGTTGCTGGTCCACACGCCAGCGGCGAGGCCGAAGATGCTGTCGTTGGCGATCTGCAGCGCTTCTTCGGCGGTGTCGAAGGTGATCAGCGACAGCACTGGGCCAAAGATTTCTTCCTGGGCGATGGTCATCGCGTTGGTCACGCCGTCGAAGAGCGCCGGTTGCACATAGAGGCCGCCGGTTTCTTCGAGGGTGCGTTGGCCGCCGGCGATCAGTTCGGCGCCCTGCTCGCGACCGATGCTGATGTAGCGCAGCACGTTATCGAGTTGACGCTGATCGACCACGGCGCCGACGGTGGTCGCCGGATCCAGTGAATGACCGGGTTTCCACGCTTGCAGCGCTTCCACCAACAGCGGAATGAATTGCTCGCGAATCGAGCGCTCGACCAGCAGACGCGAACCGGCGGTGCACACTTCGCCCTGGTTGAAGGCAATGGCGCCGGCCGCGGCTTGTGCTGCCGCGCGCAAGTCCGGGGCGTCGGCAAACACCACGTTCGGGCTCTTGCCCCCGGCTTCGAGCCAGACGCGTTTCATGTTGCTTTGCCCGGCATAAATCATCAGTTGCTTGGCAATCGCCGTGGAGCCGGTGAAGGCCAGCACGTCGACGTCCATGTGCAACGCCAGCGCCTTGCCGACGGTGTGGCCGAAACCTGGCAGCACGTTGAACACGCCTTTCGGAATGCCGGCATCCAGCGCAAGCTGAGCGATACGGATCGCGGTCAGCGGCGATTTTTCCGAGGGCTTGAGGATGAACGAGTTGCCTGCTGCCAGTGCCGGCGCGAACTTCCAGCTGGCCATGATCAGCGGGAAGTTCCACGGCACGATGGCCGCAACCACGCCGGAGGGTTCACGGGTGACCAGACCGAGTTGATCGTGCGGGGTGGCAGCAACTTCGTCGTAGATCTTGTCGATGGCTTCGGCACTCCAGCGGATCGCGTTGGCGGTCGCCGGGATGTCGATGTTCATCGAATCGCTGATCGGTTTACCCATGTCGAGGGTTTCCAGCAGCGCCAGTTCTTCCTGGTTCTGCAGGATCAGATCGGCGAAGCGAATCAGAATGCGCTTGCGCTCGGCCGGGGCCTTTTTCGCCCACACGCCGGACTCAAAAGACTGGCGCGCAACTTCAACGGCGAGGTTGGCGTCGGCTTCATCGGTGCTGGCCACGGAGGCGAGGAAACGGCCGTCGACGGGGCTCAGGCATTCGAAGGTGTCGCCACTGATGGCCGGGCGGTATTCACCGTTGATGAACGCGCGGGCTTCGATGGTCAGGGACTGGAAGCGTTGTTCCCAGTCGTTGCGGGTCGTTGTCATTGTTGTGGCTCGACAAGGGGGGATTGGGGGTGTCGGGTTGCTGTGTCTGGGTTGAGATGGCTGCCCTCACCCTAGCCCTCTCCCGGGGGTAGAGGGGACCGACCGAAGTGTCTTGGGATCTGCACCGACCTGAACGACCGAGTCGAATATGGATTCGGCAAAAATCGTTCAGGTCAGCGGATTGCCCGAGCATCCCCGGATCAGTCCCCTCTCCCTCCGGGAGAGGGTTAGGGTGAGGGGCTCTTCAGCTTTTGAGGGCCTCAGCCAATCACACCGTATGCAGATACCAGTTGTACTCAAGGTCAGAAATCGAGTTCTCAAACTCGGCCAGCTCACTCTCTTTACACGCGACAAACACGTCGATGTACATCGGGTCGATGTAGCGGGCCATGACTTCGCTGTCGTCCAGCTCGCGCAGTGCGTCGCGCAGGTTGTTCGGCAGGCTCTGCTCGTTCTGCTCGTAGCTGTTGCCTTCCACCGGGGCGCCCGGCTCGATCTGATTGGTCAGACCGTGGTGAACACCGGCCAGCACCGACGCCATCAGCAAGTACGGGTTGGCGTCAGCACCGGCGACGCGATGCTCGATACGCACAGCATCGGCCGAACCGGTTGGCACACGGACCGCAACGGTGCGGTTGTCGATGCCCCAGCTCGGCGAGTTCGGTACGTAGAACTGCGCGCCAAAACGGCGGTACGAGTTGACGTTCGGGCAGAGGAACGCCATTTGCGCAGGCAGGGTCTCCAGCACACCGCCGATCGCGTGACGCAGTGCGGCGTTCTGCTCGGGATCCTCGCTGGCAAAGATGTTGTTGCCCTCTTTGTCCAGGATCGAAATGTGCACGTGCAGACCGTTGCCCGCCTGGCCCGGATACGGCTTGGCCATGAAGGTGGTGTCCATCTCATGGTCGTAGGCGATGTTCTTCACCAGACGCTTGAGCAGGACGGCGTAGTCGCACGCCTTGATCGGGTCGGAGACGTGATGCAGGTTGACTTCGAACTGCGCCGGGGCGCTTTCCTTGACGATCGCGTCAGCCGGGATGCCCTGCTCTTTCGCGCCTTCGAGGATGTCTTGCAGGCAATCGACGTATTCGTCGAGGTCGTCGATCAGGTACACCTGAGTCGACACCGGGCGCTTGCCGGACACCGGCGAACGTGGCGATTGCGGACGACCGTTCACGTTGTCCTGGTCGATCAGATAGAACTCGAGTTCGAATGCCGCGCAGATGGTCAGGCCGAGGTCGTCGAATTTGCGCACGACGTTGGCCAGCACTTCACGCGGGTCAGCGAAGAACGGCTGGCCTTCGATCTCGTGCATGGTCATCAAGAGTTGTGCGGTTGGGCGCTTCTGCCACGGCTCGATGCTCAGGGTGCCGGGGATCGGGTAGCAAATACGGTCAGCGTCGCCGATGTCCAGACCCAGGCCGGTGCTTTCCACCGTGGAGCCATTGATATCGAGCGCGAAAAGCGAGGCCGGCAGGTTGATGCCTTTCTCGTAAACCTTATGAAGACTGGTGCGTTCGATGCGCTTGCCGCGCACCACACCGTTCATATCCGCAATCAGAAGGTCGACGTACAAAACCTCAGGATATTTCTTAAGGAATGCGTTTGCTTCGTTGAGTTGAACGGTACGCAGAGGGACCGACATGATGCACCTATTTAGCTGTTAATTATTATGTTCACTGCTGTTTCGCCGAGCCAGTCAACCCGAACGGCAAAGTGAAGTCAATAGCGAACAGATGGCCGCTCAGGGTTTATTTTTCGGGCTTTTTTTAACACTTGCGTGCCAATGCAGGGGTCACAGCTCCGGAAATCATGAAGATATGATGAACGGCGTTTAGAATTTTTTACATGGCAGTTGTTAATTAAAATCAACGAGGCTAAGCTCCGGAAAAGCTCGTTCAAGTGTCAAACTTCGAGGTGAATAAAAATGGCATTCAAGCCATTGATCGGCGTTACTGCGTGCGTCAAACAGATTGGCCTGCACCCCTATCACATCAGCGGCGACAAGTACGTACGTGCTGTCAGCGTTGGCGCTAACGGGTTGCCAGTGGTCATTCCTTCCCTTGGCAACCTGACTGAAATCGAAGACCTGCTCGGTCAACTCGACGGTCTGCTGCTGACCGGCTCGCCCTCGAACGTGGAACCTTTCCACTATCAAGGCCCGGCCAGCGCCCCCGGCACGGATCACGATCCGGCGCGGGATGCCACCACCCTTCCTTTATTGCGTGCAGCCATTGCGGCGGGCGTTCCGGTGCTCGGCATTTGCCGGGGCTTCCAGGAAATGAACGTGGCGTTCGGCGGCAGCCTGCATCAGAAGGTGCATGAGCTGCCGGGCATGCTCGATCACCGTGAAGCCGACAGCCCTGACGTGGCCGTGCAATACGCACCGGCTCACGCGGTGACGGTATTGAGCGGCGGCGTGTTCGAAGCGCTGGGGTTGCCGGGTGAGTTCCAGGTCAATTCGATTCACAGCCAGGGCATCGATCGTCTCGCGCCCGGCCTGCGTGCCGAAGCGGTGGCGCCGGACGGCTTGATCGAAGCGATCTCGGTCGAGCACAGCCCGACCTTCGCCCTCGGCGTGCAATGGCACCCGGAATGGCAAGTACTGGACAACCCGAACTACCTGAAGATTTTCCAGGCCTTCGGCGCGGCTTGCCGGCTACGGGCGACGCGGCGCAACCAGCGCTGACTCAACCCAAGAATCCGTAACGATTTACTGCCCCCACGGACGTCGGGTGTGCCTTTGCGCATCCGTCATTCGTGAACAACACCCGTAATAACAACAAGTACGACCCAGGCAGCCAGGACGGCGGCGCCGACCAAGCCGGACGGCGGGAGCAAGACCTTCAGATCAATGCAATACCCTGTGGGAGCGAGCTTGCTCGCGAAAGCGGTGTGTCAGGCAACAACGACGTCGACTGACACGACGTTTTCGCGAGCAAGCTCGCTCCCACAGGGGGATGTGATCCGACCGGGAATGCACCTGCAGGCTTGCAATCCACTTAAGCCCGGCCACATTGGCCAGGCGAACGAAACCTGTTGGGAGTTTCACATGGCAAACGCCTCCAGCACTTACAGGAAGGCACTTGAAGGTCATCAGCAACCGAAAAAGGTGCTGGTGAAAGTCGATCGTGTCACCAAGAAGTTCGACGAAACCGTGGCAGTGGACGATGTGTCCCTGGAGATCCATCAGGGCGAAATCTTCGCCCTGCTCGGCGGCTCCGGTTCGGGCAAATCGACCCTGCTGCGCATGCTCGCCGGTTTCGAGCGGCCGACCGAAGGGCGGATTCTGCTCGACGGCGTGGACATCACCGACATGCCGCCGTACGAGCGGCCGATCAACATGATGTTCCAGTCCTACGCGCTGTTCCCACACATGACCGTCGCGCAGAACATCGCCTTCGGCCTCAAGCAGGACCGTTTGCCGGCCAGTGAAATCGACGCCCGTGTCGATGAAATGCTGCGTCTGGTGCACATGACCCAATACGCCAAACGCCGTCCGCACCAGTTGTCCGGCGGTCAGCGTCAGCGCGTCGCCCTCGCCCGCTCGCTGGCCAAGCGTCCGAAGCTGTTGCTGCTCGACGAGCCGATGGGCGCGCTGGATAAAAAGCTGCGTTCGCAGATGCAACTGGAACTGGTGCAGATCATCGAACGCGTCGGCGTAACCTGCGTGATGGTGACTCACGACCAGGAAGAGGCCATGACCATGGCCGAGCGCATCGCGATCATGCACCTCGGTTGGATCGCCCAGATCGGCAGCCCGGTCGACATTTATGAAGCGCCGGTCAGCCGCATGGTCTGCGAGTTCATCGGTAACGTGAACGCCTTCGACGGCACCGTGGTGGAAGACCTTGAAGGTCACGCGATCATCCACAGCCCGGACCTGGAACAGAAGATCTACGTCGGTCACGGCGTCAGCACCTCCGTGCAGGACAAATCGGTCACCTACGCGATCCGTCCGGAAAAAATGCTTGTCAGCACGACCAAGCCGGAGTTCCGCTACAACTGGTCCGAAGGCAAGGTGCATGACATCGCCTACCTCGGCGGTCACTCGGTGTTCTACGTCGAATTGCCCGGCGGCAAAATCGTCCAGTCGTTCATGGCCAACGCCGAACGCCGTGGCGCGCGTCCGACCTGGGACGACAAGGTTTACGTCTGGTGGGAAGACGACAGCGGCGTGGTACTGCGCTCATGAGAACCTTCAATCAGCAATTCCTGCGCCTGGTGCCCAGCGGGCGAAAACTGGTGATCGGCATTCCGTTCATCTGGCTGTTCCTGTTCTTCATGCTGCCGTTCTTTCTGGTGATGAAGATCAGTTTCTCGGAAGCCGCGCTGTCGATCCCGCCGTATTCGGAGATCTACACCTACGCCGAACAGAAATTCCAGCTGATGCTCAACATCGGCAACTACACCATGCTCGGCGAAGACGAGCTGTACCTGTCGGCCTACCTCGGTTCGCTGAAGGTGGCGGCACTGAGCACGATGATGTGCCTGCTGATCGGTTTCCCGATGGCCTACGCGATCACCAAGACCGGCAAGGAAACGCAAAACGTCCTGCTGCTGTTGATCATGATGCCGACCTGGACCGCGATCCTGATCCGCGTTTATGCGTGGATGGGCATCCTCAGCAACAACGGTCTGCTCAACGCGTTTTTGATGTGGACGGGGTTGACCGATCACCCGATCGAGATCCTCAACACCAACACGGCTGTGTATATCGGCGTGGTTTACGCCTACCTGCCGTTCATGGTGTTGCCACTGTACGCCAACCTCGTCAAGCACGATGGCAGCCTGCTGGAAGCCGCGCAGGACCTGGGTTCGAGCAACTTCAACAACTTCTGGAAAATCACCGTGCCGCTGGCCAAGAACGGGATTATTGCCGGCTGCATGCTGGTGTTCATTCCGGTGGTCGGTGAGTTCGTGATTCCGGAACTGTTGGGTGGCCCGGAGACCCTGATGATCGGTCGCGTGCTGTGGCAAGAGTTCTTCAATAACCGCGACTGGCCGGTGGCGTCTGCCTTGGCGGTGGTGATGCTGTTGATCCTGATTGTGCCGATTCTGCTGTTCAACCGCAGCCAGGCCAAAGAGATGGAGGCACGGGGATGAAACGCTTCGGTTTTTCCAAGTTCATGTTGATCTTCGGCCTGATGTTCATTTATCTGCCGATGCTGATTCTGGTGATCTACTCGTTCAACGCATCCAAACTGGTGACAGTCTGGGGCGGCTGGTCGGTGAAGTGGTACGTCGGTTTGCTCGACAACACGCAACTGATGGGCTCAGTGGTGCGCTCGCTGGAAATCGCCTGCTACACGGCGATTGCTGCCGTGGCGCTGGGCACCCTCGCCGCTTTCGTGCTGACCCGCGTCACGCGCTTCAAGGGTCGCACGCTGTTCGGTGGTCTGGTCACCGCGCCGTTGGTGATGCCTGAAGTGATCACCGGTCTGTCGCTGTTGCTGCTGTTCGTGGCCATGGCGCAGTTGATCGGCTGGCCACAGGAGCGTGGCATCGTCACGATCTGGATCGCCCACACCACGTTTTGTGCCGCTTATGTCGCGGTGGTAGTCTCCGCCCGCCTCCGCGAGCTGGATCTGTCGATCGAAGAAGCGGCGATGGATCTCGGCGCGAAACCGTTCAAGGTGTTTTTCCTGATCACCATTCCGATGATCGCGCCGTCGCTGGCGGCGGGCGGGATGATGTCGTTCGCTCTGTCGCTGGATGACCTGGTGTTGGCAAGCTTCGTTTCCGGGCCGGGTTCGACGACCCTGCCGATGGAAGTGTTCTCGGCGGTGCGTCTGGGCGTCAAGCCTGAGATCAACGCCGTGGCCAGCCTGATTCTGCTGGCGGTGTCGCTGGTGACCTTCCTGGTCTGGTACTTCGGCCGCAAGGCAGAAGCCAATCGCAAACGAGCGATTCAGGAAGCGATGGATCAGACCGCAAACGAGTCGTGGCAGCCTCAGCAATCCGCAGCAACCGCTTAACCTGTAGTCAGCCCCTCGGTCAGTCCCCTCTCCCCCTGGGAGAGGGTTAGGGTGAGGGGGCTTTGCGTAACGTGAATAAAAAGAATGGAGTTGTACCGATGAAAATGTTTGGCAGGACTCTGCTGACACTGTCCTTAATGGGCGCGATGGTCATGGGCGCCCAGGCCAACGACAAGGTGCTGCGTGTTTACAACTGGTCCGATTACATCGCGCCGGATACGGTCAAGAAGTTCGAAGACGAGACCGGTATCCGCGTGACCTACGACGTCTTCGACAGCAACGAAACCCTTGAGGCGCGTTTGTTGGCGGGCAAATCCGGCTACGACCTGGTCGTGCCGTCGAACAGTTTCCTGGCCAAGCAGATCAAGGCCGGCGTCTATCAGACGCTGGACAAATCCAAGCTGCCGAACTGGAAGAATCTCAACCCGGTGCTGCTGAAAAACGCCGCCGCCAGTGATCCGGACAACGCCCACGCGTTCCCGTACATGTGGGGCTCGATCGGCATCGGCTTCAACCCGGCCAAGGTCAAGGAAGTGCTCGGCGCCAACGCCCCGACCAACTCCTGGGACTTGCTGTTCAAACCGGAAAACGCTGAAAAACTCAAAGCCTGCGGCATCAGTTTCCTCGATTCGCCGACCGAAATGATCCCGGCCGCCCTGCACTACCTGGGCTACCCGGTGAACGACAAGGACACCGCGCACATCAAGGAAGCCGAGGCGCTGTTCATGAAGATCCGCCCGAACGTGGCGTACTTCCACTCCTCGAAATACATCTCCGATCTGGCCAACGGCAACATCTGCGTGGCGGTCGGTTACTCCGGCGACGTGCTGCAGGCCAAGGCCCGCGCGGTGGAATCGGGCAACAACGTGGTGATCGACTACAGCATTCCCAAGGAAGGCGCCGGCAGCTTCTACGACATGGTCGCGATCCCGCGCGATGCGGCGAACGTCGAGAACGCCTACCTGTTCATGGACTTCCTGATGCGCCCGGAGATCATCGCCGAGATCACCAACAGCAACGGCTACAGCAACGCCAATGCGGCGGCGACGCCATTGGTGGATGAAGCGATCCGCAACGACCCGGGGTCGTACCCGTCGCAAGCGGTGATGGCGACGCTGTATGCGGTGCCGGATCAGCCGATTGCCACACAGCGAATCATGACCCGTGGCTGGACCCGGGTGAAACTCGGTAAGTAAGCCAGCGAAAATCCAAATGTGGGAGCGAGCTTGCTCGCGAAAGCGGGTGAACAACCGCTAAAGATGTTGGATGTGCCGACGCCTTCGCGAGCAAGCTCGCTCCCACAGGGTCAGTGGCTGACTCGAAGAAATTTATGATTTCCCGTTCACGCAGCGCCTTACCACCGCTGCACCCTGCAATGAACGGCCTCACCTGGCTTCCTCGGTCAAGGTGAATTTCAGGCGCCCTCGGGCGCCTTTTTTTGTGCCTCAGATCAGCGACCAGTCCTGCAGGATCCGATAGCGCCCTTTGTGCGATTCGAACAAGGCAAAACGTTCAGCGCGCAGGAAAAACTCTGGCGGCGTAGCAGATTCCGGCTCTGGCGCACGGTAGTCTCGGGCCAGGGTCAGATGCGGACGAAACTCGCGGGGCGTCTCTTCAAAACCGAACGGCAACATCGCCTGTTCCAGCGCGTAGACCAGGCGCAGCAACGCCGGCGGTGCCTGCTCGGGCGCGAGCGACAACACCCCGGGGCGATGCCAGACCTGCAGTCGATCAAGCGGAATTCTCAAGGCCTCTCCCGGCGTACGCACTTGTCCGGCGGCCTCACAGACTTCGTTGATCTGCGCCAAGGGCACGGCGCCGAGAAACAGCAGCGTCAGGTGAAAATTGTCCGCAGGCACCGGCTTACCGGTGCGTAAACCCAACTCCCCGCGCCACTGAGCAATTGTCTTGCGTTGCACCGCCGGGCAATCGAGGGCGAAAAACAGTCGCTTCGCTTCTTCGGTCATGGCCCTGCTCCCCTGTTCAAAGTGATCCGCCGGATTCTACACAGCCTGATCTGACGACTCGTGACAGGAAGCTATAGTTCAAGGATTGCCATCAACCGGAGGCCGCCATGCGCGCGATCCTCAGCAAAGAACCGTGGTGGGCCCGCCCGCCCAATCCCGGGCAGGATGAAAGTGAACTGGAATGGGGCTGGCTGGTGCATTACAGCGAAGGTGAGCCGCGCTTCGAATTCGTCCGCGAGCGCCCCACCGATGAGCAGATCCGCAACCGCAAAAGCTGTCGCATCACCCCCTCGGAGTGAACACAATACCTGTAGGAGTGAGCCTGCTCGCGATGGCGTTCGCACATTCAATGCTTCATTGACAGACCCACCGCGATCGCGAGCAGGCTCACTCCTACAAAAGATTTACGCTGGTTTCAGGGTTCGAGGATATTTTTAAAGCCACCAAAGATCATCCGCTGACCATCAAACCCCATCGGGTTGACGTCCGGTTGCATGCGCGGATCTTCCATCATTTTGCCCATGCCAGCGTCGCGAGTGGCCTTGTCGGGCCAGATCAGCCAGCCGGATGAAACCGTCTCGCCTTCCTTGAGTTTGACCGCCATCGGAAATGACGTGACCTTGCCCTCCGGCACGTCATCGCCCCAGCACTGCATCACATCCTGTGCACCGTATTCCTTGAACAGCTTCGCGGCGATTTCACAGTGTTTTTTGTACTGCTCACGATTGGCGGTTGGCACCGGCGCTACAAAAATATCGATGTAAGCCATGATCACTCTCCTTGCACGTTGGGTTCGATCTGCTGGTTAGTCGAGTGCGGCGGCTGCCATTCGACAGAATTCACGCCCAAGCCGACCGACGGTTCATCACCCCCACCCAGATTGCGCTCGACCTGCCCGGCCAAGTGCAACGTGCCGGCCATAACCCCGGTCGTCGGGTTCTGCACCAGTTTCAGCCAGGCCTTGTCAAAGGTGCTGCCCAGACTGCTGCGAATCAGCGCTTCGCTGTCGGGCCGGTCATTGGCCTGGAGGATGGCGCGAATGCCGGCGACACCGACCGAGATCAGCCCTCCAGCCAGTTTCCCCGCCGCAGCCGCTACAGCACTGGCGGCCCCGCGCGGCGCCATTTCCGCTTCCATCCGCTGACTGGCGCGCTTGGCCACCGGGGCCATGCCGGCATCGGTCGAGGCAATGCCCTTGGCGCCGCCGTCAGTGTGGATCTTGTCGATCAACGCGGCATAGGCCGGCAAGGTGTTCAACGGTTCCGTGCTGATCACTTGAAACAACGAAGCATCCCGCGCTGGCGGCGGGCCCAGTGCAATGGCGGGGATTTTCTGCAAACGCCCGTTGAGCTGAGCGACAGGCACACCATGACGCTGGGCGATGAGCGGCATCTGTTGCGCCATCAACTGCGCATAGAACGCCGTCGCCTGCCCCAGAATTGCATCCGGATCGATCTCCACCGCCACCGGCGCCAGCACCCTTTCCTGATATTGCTCAAGCAGATACGCCGCCAGCCGCTTGGCCGAGGCGTCCTGCTCACCGCCGGCATTGATCGTGTACCAACTGACTTTCATCGACAGCCATTCCTGGGTCCAGTAGCTGCTGAACCACGGAATGAAATTTTCTTCAGTTTGCTGATAGACGCGAGTGCGCCAATGTTCCATCGAGCCACGGGCAAAGACTTTGACTTGCTCGGTGGCTTGCTGCGAAGCGCTGACGATTTCGCGGTCGATCTGCTGCCAGGTCTGCGGCGAGACGAACACGGCTTGCGGCGCTGACACCGGCGCCCGCGCCGAAGTGGCGCAGCCGGCCAGCAACAACAGTGCGGCGACGAGCAGCGCACGCGAGTTCACGGTTGAGGTTTCCTTTCAATAAGGAGGAGTCAGATTTGAGTATAGGTGTGGGCGTCGGACCATTTGTCCGCTATCGCGAAAACACTGCAGATCCCCTGTGGGAGCGAGCTTGCTCGCGAATGCGGTGTATCAGACACATATGAATCGACTGGCTCGACGCCTTCGCGAGCAAGCTCGCTCCCACAGTGGTCTGCGACAACCATCACTGCCATCGATATTCACCATCGCCACGATTGCCTTCCGCCCGCCGCCCGTCAAAGGCACGATTAAGCCATCCGAAACACAACGAGGAGTTCACAACATGATTCACACCCACGTCACACTCTCCGTGAGTTTCCCGGTGTTCGGCAGCAACTATTACGACCAGCACGCCGTGTCGCACAAGGCGCAGGCACTGGTGTTCAACGAAGATTTCGAAGATCTGCTGATGCCCGCCGCCACCAATCATTTCAGCAATGAAGTGGTCGGCATCAACGATCAGTTCCGTTTTCTGAGCGACATTCTCGCCACCCATTTGCTGGACATCGAGGCCTCCGTGCCTGCGCGATCCAGCGTCCGGGCGAGCGCTCACTTTTCTTGAGTATCGAGGGTTAAACAAAGAGGGCGTCCCATCGCGGGACGCCCTCTTGCGTTCAATCAGTCATCATCCCGATCACGGTAGTAGCGACGCCCGTCGCGGCGATCATCGCGGTCATCCCAGCGCCGGTCATGGTCGTAATTGCGGCCATGGTCGCGGTCGTAATGCCGGCCATGGCGGTGGTCATCATCAAAATCCGCGACACAGCCGCCGAGCAATACGGCGGCGGTCACGGTCAGCAGCATCGTTGTTGCGCGCTTCATTCAACACTTCCCTAAAACCAAGGTCTTGACGACGGAATCGGCGACGCTGCCCGCGCCTTCAGGACGCGGTGCGCGCAGCCGCAGATACGACCGGGCAAAACGCCGTTGATTCACTGGCCACTATCGACCGTTTGTCGCCCCGCCCGCGCTGCCCGAGCAGCGGCGAAATGCCACCTATACTCCTTGCAACCAAGCCCCACGCAATGGATCTGCGCCCTCAATAACAACAAGCAGAGGTGGACCATGGTCTGGCAGCAAATTTACGACCCGTTCGGCAACCCGGTGATCTCCACGCTCATGGCCGCCGTACCGGTGGTGGTGATGCTTGCGGCGCTGGCGTTCTTCCACGTCAAGGCGCATCTCGCGGCGCTGCTGGCGCTGGCGTCCGCCCTGCTGATTTCGATTTTTGCCTTCGGCATGCCGGCGAGCATGGCCGGTTCTGCGGCGTTGTTCGGTGCGGCGAATGGCTTGCTGCCAATCGGCTGGATCGTCCTCAACATCATCTTTCTGCATCGCCTGACCACCGAGAACGGCTCGTTCAAAGTGCTGCAGGATTCCCTTGCGCGGATCACCGATGACCGCCGTTTGCAGTTGCTGCTGATCGCCTTCTGTTTCGGTGCGTTTTTTGAAGGTGCGGCGGGTTTCGGCACGCCGGTAGCGGTGACCGGGGCGATTCTGATCGGGCTGGGGTTTTCGCCGTTGGCCGCGTCTGGTCTGGCGCTGATCGCCAACACCGCGCCGGTGGCATTCGGCGCACTCGGTACGCCGATCATCACGCTGGCCAAAGTTACCGGGCTGGATGAAATGGAGCTGTCGATGATGGTTGGTCGGCAGTTGCCGTTTTTCTCGGTGCTGGTGCCGTTCTGGTTGATCTGGGCCTTCGCCGGGTGGCGCAAGATGCTGGAGATCTGGCCAGCGATTCTGGTGGCCGGCGTCAGCTTCGCGATCCCGCAATTTCTGGTGTCGAACTACCACGGCCCAATGTTGGTGGACGTGATCGCCGCGCTGATTTCCATGGCCTGTCTGACGCTGTTTTTGAAGGTATGGAAACCGGCGACCATTCACACTTCGGCAGCGCTGTCAGGGCGGGTCGACAACTCCAAAGTCGAGGAAGAAAAAGTCACTGCCAGCGCCGCGTTCAGCGATCAGGCGCGCCCGGCGGTGATGCGCGCGTGGATGCCGTGGATCATCCTCACCGTGTTCGTGTTTGCCTGGGGCACTCAGGGCTTCAAGAATATGTTCGACACCCGCCCCGCCATTGATCCGGTAACCCACTCGGCCAAGCTCGACCCGCAGGGCAAGCCGCTGCGCGAAGCCAACCCGGTCTTCGCCCCGGCCGTGACTTTTAGCACTTTGCACCTGCAAATCGAAAAAGTGCCGCCGGTGGTCGCGGCACCGAAAGCGGAAGAAGCGGTGTACAAATTCACTTGGTTCACCGCCACCGGCAGCGGGATTCTGCTGGCGGCGATTGTCGGTGGTTTGCTGATGGGCTATTCGATCCCGCAACTGATCAAGCAATACCTGCGCACGTTGTGGGTGGTGCGGTTTTCGTTGATCACCATTGCGGCGATGCTGGCGCTAGGGTTTCTCACGCGCTACTCGGGACTCGACGCGACCATGGGCCTGGCGTTTGCCGCGACGGGGATTTTCTATCCGATGTTCGGCACGTTGCTCGGTTGGCTGGGCGTCGCGCTGACAGGTTCCGATACCGCATCGAACGTACTGTTTGGCGGCTTGCAGCGGGTGACGTCGGAACAGCTCGGGATCAGTCCGATCCTGATGGCGGCGGCGAACAGCTCCGGCGGGGTGATGGGCAAAATGGTCGATGCGCAATCGATCGTGGTCGCCTCCACCGCGACCCGCTGGTACGGGCATGAGGGCGAGATTTTGCGCTACGTGTTCTTCCACTCGATTGTGCTGGCGATTCTGGTCGGCGGACTGGTGACGTTGCAGGCGTATGTGGCGCCGTTTACGCATATGGTGGTTGGCTCGCATTAGCCAGGTAGACCCCATTCCCCTGTGGGAGCGAGCTTGCTCGCGAAGGCGTCCGTTCAGTCGATGAAGAGGTTGAATGTGCCGGCCTCTTCGCGAGCAAGCTCGCTCCCACAGGGATTTGTGCCAAGTCAGGCGATTGATGAACCACACGCATAACTCTATAGCGCAAATCCGCAAAAACCTTTTCCTCTCTTCGGCAGTCACTCCTTTACGAGACCGGCGATGACGCTGGCTGCCCGCTTGGGCCATCCACGACCCTGCTGCCCTGATGAAGAGAGAAAAGGAATCGAACCATGACGATTTCCCGACGCGGATTTCTGATCCTCGGCGCCGTGACCGCCACCGCGTTCGCGATGCCGCCGTTTATCAGCCTCAAGGCCTACGCGGCCAATCTGGAGCAACCGGCTATGAGCAAAGTGACGATCAACGTCAACGGCAAGCCGCGTGCGCTTGACGTCGACACCCGCACCACCCTGCTCGATGCCTTGCGCGAGCACCTGCACCTGAGCGGCACCAAAAAAGGCTGCGACCACGGCCAGTGCGGCGCCTGCACGGTGATCGCCGATGGTCGACGCATCAACTCTTGCCTGACCCTGGCGGTGATGCACGAAGGCAGCGAGATCACCACCATCGAAGGCCTCGGCATGCCCGACAATCTGCACCCGATGCAGGCCGCATTCATCAAGCACGACGGCTATCAGTGCGGCTATTGCACACCGGGGCAGATCTGCTCGGCGGTGTCAGTGATCAAGGAAATCCGCGACGGCATCCCCAGCCACGTCAGTGAGAGCCTCACCGAGGCGCCGCAGTTGATCGCCAGAGAGTTTCAGGAACGCATGAGCGGCAATATCTGCCGCTGCGGTGCGTACTCGAACATCATCGAAGCCATCACCGAAGTCGCGGAGGTACCGGCATGAGACCGTTCAATTACAGCCGCGCCGACTCCCCCGCCGCTGCCGCTGCGCAAGCCGCACAGGTCGAGGGCGCACGCTTCATCGCTGGCGGCACCAACCTGCTGGACTTGATGAAACTCGACATCGAAACCCCGCTGCACCTGATCGACGTCAACCACCTCGGCCTGGATC
The DNA here is from genome assembly GCF_900110195.1 of Pseudomonas sp. ok266. Classification (NCBI taxonomy): domain Bacteria; kingdom Pseudomonadati; phylum Pseudomonadota; class Gammaproteobacteria; order Pseudomonadales; family Pseudomonadaceae; genus Pseudomonas; species Pseudomonas sp. ok266. The sequence goes on from NZ_FOCU01000017.1 coordinate 42,255, forward strand.
AGATCGAAGCCACGCCCGAGGGCGGCTTGCGCATCGGCGCGCTGGTGCGCAACACCGATCTGGCGGCCGATATGCGCGTGCGGCAAGACTACGCCCTGCTCTCGCGCGCCTTGCTCGCCGGGGCTTCCGGACAGTTGCGCAACATGGCGAGCACCGCCGGCAACCTGCTGCAACGCACGCGCTGCCCGTATTTCTACGACACCCATCAAGCCTGCAACAAACGCAATCCCGGCAGCGGTTGCGCGGCGATTGGCGGGGTCAGTCGGCAACTCGGCATCATCGGCGTCAGCGACGCGTGCATCGCCACGCACCCGAGTGACATGGCGATTGCCATGCGTGCTCTCGATGCGCAGATTGAAACGGTGAAACCTGACGGCACGACGCGCAGCATCGCCATGGCCGACTTTCACCAGTTACCCGGTACCACGCCGAACATCGAAACCAGCCTGACGCCCGGCGAGTTCATCACCTCGGTGACACTGCCCGCGCCCGTCGGCGGCACTCACATTTATCACAAGGTGCGTGATCGTTCGTCCTACGCATTCGCGCTGGTCTCGGTTGGTCTGATCCTGCAAAAGGACGGCAGTGGCCGCGTTGCGGTCGGCGGTATCGCGCCGAAACCGTGGCGGGTTGAAGCGGCCGAAGCGCTGCTGCCAAAAGGCGCCAAAGCCGTCAGCGAACGCCTGCTCGACGGCGCCACGCCGACTCACGACAACCAATTCAAACTGACCCTGGTCGAGCGCACGCTCGGCTCGGTGTTGGCGCAAGCGAGGGATCAAGCATGAAATTCGACACGCCCGCCACCACCAACCCGATCGACCAGTTGAAGGTCATCGGCCAACCCACCGAGCGCATCGAAGGCCCGTTGAAAACCAGCGGCCAGGCCACGTATGCCTACGAGCAACATGAAGCGGCCGCCAATCAGGCTTACGGTGTCATGGTCGATGCGGCCATCGCCAAAGGGCGGATCAAAGCCATTCATCTGGACGCGGCGAAAGCCGCGCCGGGCGTGCTGGCGATTGTCACCGCCGCGAATGCCGGCAAGCTCGACAAGGGTCAATACAACGCCGCCCACCTGCTCGCCGGTCCCGAAGTTCAGCATTATCAGCAGGCCGTCGCGCTGGTCGTCGCTGAGACTTTCGAACAAGCCCGCGCCGCCGCGCAACGGGTCAAGGTCGATTACGAAGCCGTCGAAGGCAAGTTCGATCTGGCCAGCGTAAAAGACTTGGGCGTCGAGCCGAAAGACGAGTTGCCCGACGTCAATCATGGTGACTTCGACAAGGCCTTTGCCGCCGCGCCGGTACAGTTCGATCAGACTTACACCACCCCGGACCAGTCCCACGCGATGATGGAACCCCACGCGACATTGGCAGCGTGGAAAGGCGATCAACTGACCTTGTGGACCTCCAATCAGATGGTCGCCTGGAGTGTCGGCGACATTGCGAAAACCCTCGGCCTACCGAAGGAAAAAGTTCGTTTGGTCTCGCCGTATATCGGTGGCGGTTTCGGCGGCAAGCTGTTCATCCGCGCCGACGCGATTCTTGCCGCCCTCGGTGCGCGCATGGCTGGCCGACCAGTGAAAGTGGCCCTCGCCCGCCCGCAGATGGCCAACAACACCACGCACCGTCCGGCGACAATTCAGCGCATCCGCATGGGCGCCACGGCGGACGGCAAGCTCACCGCCATCGCCCACGAGGGCTGGTCGGGCAACCTCGCCGACGGCAAGGTCGAGCTCGCCGCACAACCGAGCCAGTTGCTGTACGCCGCCGAAAACCGTCGCGTGAGCATGCGCCTCGCGCCGCTCGATTTGCCCGAAGGCAACGCCATGCGTGCGCCGGGTGAAGCACCGGGGTTGATGGTGCTGGAAATCGCCATGGACGAGATGGCCGAGCAACTGAAGATGGACCCGGTGCAATTCCGCATTCTCAACGATACGCAGGTTGATCCAGTGAAGACCGAACGGCCGTTTTCCCAGCGGCAATTGGTCAAATGCCTGCAGACCGGGGCCGAGAAATTCGGCTGGAACCAGCGCAAGGCTCAACCAGCTAGCCGTCGTGAAGGTCGCTGGCTGATCGGCATGGGCGTGGCGGCGGCGTTTCGCAACAACCTGCTGGTCAAGTCCGGCGCCCGCGTGCATTTGGAGCGTGACGGCAAGATTGTTGTGGAAACCGACATGACCGATATCGGCACCGGCAGCTATACGATCATCGCGCAGACTGCCGCCGAGATGATGGGCGTAAGCCTCGACGCGGTGGTGGTGCGGCTGGGTGACTCGAACTTCCCCGTGTCGGCCGGCTCCGGCGGCCAGTTCGGCGGTAACTGCTCGACCTCCGGGGTCTTTGCCGCGTGCGTAAAACTGCGTGAAGCGGTGGCGGGCAAGCTGGGCATGGCGGCGGATCAGGCGGAGTTTGTCGACGGTCAGGTGCGGCTCGGCAACAAGAGCGTACCGTTGCGCAACGCGGCTGAAGGCGGCGCGCTGGTCGGCGAGGACAGCATCGAGTTCGGTGATCTGGCCGAGAAGTATCAGCAGTCGACCTTCGGCGCACATTTCGTCGAAGTCGCCGTCGACGCGGCCACCGGTGAAGTACGCGTGCGGCGCATGTTGGCGGTATGCGCGGCGGGACGGATTCTCAATCCGACTTCGGCACGCAGTCAGGTGATCGGCGCAATGACCATGGGCGTCGGTGCGGCGTTGATCGAAGAGTTGGCGGTGGACAAAAAACTTGGGTTTTTCGTCAACCATGATCTGGCCGGGTACGAGGTGCCGGTGCATGCCGACATTCCGCATCAGGAGGTGATTTTTCTTGATGAGACTGATCCAGTGTCTTCGCCGATGAAGGCCAAGGGTGTCGGTGAGTTGGGGATTTGCGGGGTCAGTGCGGCGGTGGCGAATGCGATCTACAACGCCGCCGGAGCGCGGGTGCGGGAGTATCCGATTACCCTCGATAAAATCCTTTCTTCACTGCCGGAGATGATCTAAACGCCTGAAAAGAGCCCCTCACCCTAGCCCTCTCCCAAAGGGAGAGGGGACCGATCCGGGGATATTCGGGAGCTGCGCCGACTTGAACGTCCTGTTGTGAATCCATAATTGACACAGCACTTTCAGATCGATGGATAGCGTTTTCCCGTAAATCCATAATCGTCTCGGTCTCTCAGGTCGATGTATGACGCCAGACACCTCGGTCGGCCCCCTCTCCCTTCGGGAGAGGGCTGGGGTGAGGGAAAAGCCTCACTCGGTTGACGGATATTGCTCATCACTCACCTGCTCCATCCAATCCGCGACTTTGCCATCGAGCACTTCAGCAATCGCGATATGAGTCATTGCAGTGGTGGGCGCCGCCCCATGCCAATGCTTGGCCCCTGGCGCAATCCACACCGTATCCCCTGGACGAATCTCACGAACCGACTGCCCCCACTCCTGCACAAACCCGGAACCGGCCGTGACGATCAATGTCTGCCCCAACGGATGCGTATGCCACGCGGTACGCGCGCCCGGCTCAAACGTCACTGTCGCGCCACTGATCCGCGCCGCGTCGGAGCCTTTGAACGGCGCATCCACCCGCACAGTGCCAGTGAACCAATCTGCCGGGCCCTTGGCCGAAGGTTGCGAACCATTCGGGGTGACGGTCACTCGTGGCGTTTCATTGGCCTGCACCTCACCCGCCAACAGGGAAAGGGTCAATGCAGAAGCGGCAATCGGGTTCATGGCGGTTCCTCCGGATAAACAATGCCAGCACTCTACCGCCGTCAACTCTTCAGATAATCGACTAGAATTCGAAAAAACTTATGCAGGACACTCATCAATGCTGCGTGAAAATGCCACCGACCTGCTCGCCTTCCTCGCCGTCGCCCGCGAGCGCAGTTTCACCAAAGCGGCGGCCAAACTCGGCGTTTCGCAATCGGCGCTCAGTCACACGATTCGCGCGCTTGAAGCGCGTTTAGGCCTGCGCTTGCTGACCCGCACGACTCGCAGCGTCTCGCCCACCGAAGCCGGCGAACACCTCCTGCAAACCATCGGCCCGCGCTTCGAAGAGATCGAAGTGGAACTGGCGGCACTGAACAATCTACGTGACACCCCGGCGGGCAAGATCCGCCTCAACGCCACCGACCATTCGCTGGACTGGCTGCTGCGCCCAGTACTCAAGGAATTTCTGCCCAAATATCCGGACATCAGCGTCGAAGTCAGCTGTGACTATGGTTTCGTCGACATCGCCGGCCAGGGTTTCGACGCTGGCGTGCGCCTGGGCGAAGACGTCGCGCAAGGCATGATCGCCACCCGCATCGGCCCCGACATGCGCATGGCGGTGGTCGGTTCACCCGCCTATTTCGCCAAACGCCCCCCGCCGCAAACACCCCGCGACCTGACCGACCACGCCTGCAACAACCTGCGCCTGCCCACCAACGGCGGGTTGTACAGTTGGGAGTTCGAGAAGGATGGCGAAAGCCTGAAAGTGCGGGTCTCCGGACAGGTCATCCTGAACGGTGTCTACCCGTTACTCGACGCTGCGCTGGACGGTTTCGGCCTGAGTTACATCCCGGAAAACATCGTCGCACCGTATCTGGCCGACGGCCGTTTACTGCAAGTGCTGGAAGATTGGTGCCCGACGTTTGCCGGTTATCACCTCTACTACCCGAGCCGGCGTCAGGCTGCGCCGGCGTTTGCGTTGTTGCTGGAGGCGTTGCGCTATCGCGGTTGAGCGCCGTCCACGAGATCGATTAACCCAGCAACGCAATCAATTGATGCCGTTGCGCATCGGTGAGCATCGGCCCGAACCCGGCCCTGGCGTTGTCGGCCATATAGCGTGGATTGCCCGTGCCCGGGATCACACAAGTCACCGCCGAATGCGAGAGCAGAAACTTCAACGCCAATTGTGCCCAGCTGTTGACCTGCACATCCGACACCCAGCCCGGCAGCGGTTTGCCTTTGAGCCGGGCCAGCAGTCCCCCGCCACCGAACGGTCGATTACAGATCACCGCGACGCCGCGCTCGCGGCACAAAGGCAAAATACGTTTCTCCACGCCTCGGTCATCGAGGGCGTAATTGATTTGCAGAAAGTCCAGTTGTTCGGCCTTCAACACCGATTCCACTTCCTCATAGGCCGAGGGCGTGTAATGGGTGATGCCGATGTAACGGATGCGCCCCTGCGCTTTCCATTCACGCAGGGTCGGCAGGTGGGTTTGCCAGTCGAGCAGGTTGTGGATCTGCATCAGGTCGATGCGCTCGGTGCGTAGCAGGCTGAACGACTGTTCCATCTGCGCGATGCCTTCCTTGCGCCCGCGCGTCCACACCTTGGTCGCCAGAAACGCCGGCGAACGCGGTTCGTGGATCGATAGCAGTTCGCCGGTGGTCTGTTCGGCGCGGCCATACATCGGTGAACTGTCGATCAGCGTGCCGCCCTTTTTGAACAGCTCATCGAGCACCGCCGGCAATTGCCGATAGGCCGGATCGCCGGGGGCGACGTCAAAGCCGCGATAGGTGCCCAGGCCCACGATTGGCAGCGACTCGGCACTGGACGGGATGGCACGGGTCTGCATGGTTTGGCCTCCGGTGGTCGTGGACGTGGTGGTTGTGGCCAGCGCCCGATCAAAGGTGAAGACCGCCGAAACCCCGGCAGCCAGCGTGAGCAATCGGCGACGGGAGTAACCCTCAGTGTGGCTCATGCTGGTTCCCCTGCTGCGTGGATCTGTTGCCTGTTGTGTGTGCGAGCGGCCCGGTGGCAGGGCTGAACTACACTGCGACAGCGATCCTTCACACACCGTTAAAAGTAGCCGAATGTCCCGAACCCTGATGCCACTCGTCGCATTGATCGTTGCCGTGTACCTGGTGCTGTGCGCGGCGCTGTTCTTTTTTCAGCGCTCGCTGATCTATTTTCCGCAGCCCAATGCCGTCAGCGGCAGCGACTCACAACTGATCCTGTCGATGCCGGACGCCCGGGTTTCAGTGATCACCGGCGAGCGCGTCGGGCCACGGGCGCTGATCTATTTCGGCGGCAATGCCGAGGACGTGTCGCGCAATCTGCCGGAGTTTGCCGAGGCGTTTCCCGAATACGCGGTGTATCTGCTGAACTACCGCGGTTTCGGTGGCAGCGGCGGTTCACCGTCGGAGGCGGCGATTGCTGAGGATGCGCTGGCGCTGTTCGATCAGGTCTACGCCAGTCATCCGCAGGTGGCCGTGGTCGGGCGCAGCCTCGGTTCCGGCGTCGCCGTGCGTCTGGCCAGTCAACGGCCGGTGCAACAGCTGATTCTGGTGACGCCTTACAACAGCCTCGAAGAAATCGCGGCGCGCCAGTATCCGTGGGTGCCGGTGCAGTGGTTGCTCAAGGACCGATTTGAATCCGGCAAGTACGCCGCGCATATCCGAGTGCCGACGTTGTTGCTCGCGGCCAGTGATGACGAGGTGATTCCGCGCGCCAGCACCCAGCGTTTGCTGGAGAATTTCCCGCAAGGCGTGGCGGTGCTCCGGGTGGTGCCGGATTCGGGGCATAACTCAATTTCCGATCGTGCGCAGTATTTGCAGTGGATGGGGGATGTGTTGAATCGGTGAACCAAGTCCCGATTCTCCAGTCCTACTCGCGCCGCTTTCTGCGGCTCACTCAACTTTTGCGCTGTCCCTCTTCAGAGCTGCCCGTCTCATGCGCCACGCCGTTCGTTCGTCTCGCTTCGTTTCGCTGTGCCTGCTGATCCTTTCGCCGCTGTTCGCTGCAACCGCCCATGCCGGCGCGGAGCGACAACTGGTGGCCGCCATCAACGACTATCGTGCCCATCCGCAGCGCTGCGATCGACGCCCGGCACAACGCCTGGCGCCGTTGGCGCTGAAGTCGAACCTGGCCTTGCCGATCGGTTATCGCTACGCCGGCGGCATGCGTGAAGCGCTGAAGTCGTCCGGCTACTCCGCCGTTGCGGTACGCAGTATTCGCGTGATCGGGGCCGAGGACGCCGAAGAGGCCTTCGACTTGCTGCAAGACGAACACTGCGCCGCGCTGCTGGATGCGAGCTACGCCGACATCGGCATCAGTCGCTCACGCAATGAATGGCAAGTGGTGTTGGCGCAACCGGTGCTCGACAGCCGCGTTGGCGATAACCGCAGCGTCGGCAAGGCCTTGCTCGCTGAGGTAAACGCCGCGCGCGCCCGGCCACGGATGTGCGGACGCCAGCGCTTCGCCGCCGCCCGGCCGTTGAGTTGGAACGCAGCACTGGGCGCCGCCGCGCAGGGGCACAGCAAAGCCATGGCTTACGGCAACTACTTCGCCCACCGTGATCCGGACGGCGACCTGCCTGCCGATCGCGCCCGTGCAGCCGGCTATCGCGGTCGGCAAATCGGTGAAAACATCGCCGCCGGACAGAGTTCACCGGGCAAAGCCATGGCCGGATGGCTGGCCAGCCCCGGGCACTGCGCCAACCTGATGAACCCGATGTTTACCCAGGTCGGTGCCGGGTTTGCCAGTGAAGCGCGCAGTGATGAAGGGGTTTACTGGACGATGGTGTTTGGTGCGCAGTGACTGCCAGCGTCCAGTGCCAATTTCAACAGTTCCTTGCGCAGCATTGACGGTGCGCGCACGGCCAATCCGCCCTGCCAATCGAGTGGCAACAAGCGATTGAGCTTTTGCTGGCTGACCTCGGCTGGCGCCAGAAAGCAGCTTTCGCGGTCGCGGATACTGATCACATTCAGCAGCCAGTCATCGCCCTGCTCTGCCATCCAGCGCCTGATCAGCGGCAGGTGTTTTTGCAGCAAGGCATCGGCATCCCAAACAGTCATTTGCGCGAAAAAGCATGGCAGGTTGCTCTCGGGTTTCATCCGTTTCGAGTCGGCTGCCAATGCAGCGGCAAGGTTCGACTCGATGCTGGCCTGGCACTCGAGAAAATATTGCCGAGGCCAGTCTGCCGGCAGTTTTGCCCGTGAAGCGAGGTCGACGTAAGCCTCGATGTCCGCTGGCGTGGTCATCTGCCCGGTGAAATTCTGCGTGTTGTCGAGAATCGCGGTGGCCAGCAAAGCGGCACTTTGCACGCTGATCTGCAGCAGCACACCGGCCGCCTGCCAGCGCTGAAAAACCTGAGTCGCTGCGGCGCCGATCGGGCGGATATCGGCAGCAGATCCAAGCTTCTGCTGCCAATAGTTTTCGTAGCCTGGATGATGGTCGATGACCTCCACCACCCGTTCAAGCACCACCAACGGGTCGAAATGGTGATAGTCCGAGACATCGACCAAGACAAACTCATCGTCCGATGTCGGCTGGTAGTCGTGAAACGCCGCGCCCCAGCCGAGCACGCTTGGCGAAACGCTGGCGTTGGCAGGTGCGCTGCTGACGGCGCGGGCGGGAATGCCTTGCAGGTTGAGCAATTCGGCATAGGCAATGCAGCAGGCGTAGGCGTCAATGTCCAGATAGGACGCGCCGGAGGTGATGATTTTCATGGGCCGGCAACATCGCACAGGTTTGTGACGTTTGGGTGACAGGAAAAGATCGCAGCCTCGTTACACTCGACAGCTGCTGCAAGGCTGCGATCTTTTCATCTTCAAGCCGCCCGCTGCCCTCCCGCGACCATCGCCGAAGCCGCCAGCATCGCCCGCAATAACACCGCACACCCCGCCGCCAGATCATCCGGCGCGGCGTTCTCGATTTCGTTGTGGCTGATGCCGCCTTCGCACGGCACGAAGATCATTCCGGCCGGGCCGAGTTCGGCGAGGAAAATCGCGTCATGTCCGGCGCCACTGACGATGTCCATATTCGACAAACCCAGCCCTTTCGCTGCGCCGCGCACCGCTTCCACGCAGCCCTTTTCGAAGTACAGCGGCGGGAAGTCCGCTGTCGGCGTCAGTTCATAAGTCAGACCGTGTTCTTCACAGGTGGCTTCGATGACTTGTTTAACCTCGGCAATCATCGAGTCGAGGCGCGCCGGTTCCAGGTGACGGAAGTCGAGGGTCATGCGCACTTCGCCGGGAATGACGTTGCGCGAACCGGGATAGGCCTGCAGACAACCGACGGTGCCGCAGGCGTGGGGTTGATGACCGAGGGCGGCGCGGTTGACCGCACCGACGATCACCGAGGCGCCGACCAGCGCGTCTTTACGCAGGTGCATCGGCGTTGGACCGGCATGGGCTTCGACGCCGCGCAGCTTGAGGTCGAACCACTTCTGCCCCAGCGCGCCGAGCACCACGCCGATGGTTTTCTGTTCGTCTTCGAGGATCGGGCCTTGCTCGATGTGTGCTTCGAAATAGGCGCCGACCTTATGCCCGCTGACTTTACGCGCACCGGCATAGCCAATGGCGTTCAGCGCTTCACCGACGGTGACACCATCGGCATCGACTTTGGCGAGGGTTTCTTCGAGGGTGAATTTCTCGGCGAACACCCCGGAGCCCATCATGCACGGGGCGAAGCGCGAGCCTTCTTCGTTGGTCCAGACCACCACTTCCAGCGGCGCTTCAGTTTCGACGCCGAGGTCGTTGAGCGTGCGCAGGACTTCGACGCCGGCGAGTACGCCGAAGCAGCCGTCGAACTTGCCGCCAGTCGGTTGGGTGTCGATGTGGCTGCCGGTCATCACTGGCGGCAGGTCGGGATTGCGTCCCGGGCGACGGGCGAAAATGTTGCCGACGGCATCGACCGTGACGCTGCATCCGGCGTCCTTGCACCATTGCACAAAGAGGTCGCGGGCCTGGCGGTCGAGATCGGTCAGGGCCAGGCGACAGACCCCGCCCTTGACCGTCGCGCCGAGTTTGGCCAGTTCCATGAGCGAGGCCCACAGGCGGTCGCGGTTGATGTGCTGATGGCTCGATTGCAGAACGTCTACGGCTGCGTTCATGGGGATCTCCTCAGGCTACTTTTCTTATGAGTTTCTTCAGATACATCTGTGCTGCAAGTAAGGCCGTCTTCGCGAGCAGGCTCGCTCCCACATTTGGGATGCGTCCCCCTGTGGGAGCGAGCTTGCTCGCGAAGAGGCCTGCATTCACACCGCAGATTTCGCTACTGACGGACTAGCACGCATCACGCACAACCCGTAATAAATAATCCCGCCCAACGCCGAACCGGTGAACCAGCCATAGCTGTAAAACCAGCTGAACGCATCGCTGCCCAGCGACATCACGGTCAACACCACCGGTACGCCGAAGGCAACAAAACCGGCCCAGTTCCACGCCGGATAGACGTCGTCGCGGTACAGTCCGGCGAGATCCAGTTGCTGTTTCTTGATCAGAAAATAGTCCACCACCATGATCCCGGCGATCGGTCCGAGCAGGCTCGAATAACCGAGCAGCCAGTTGGAGTAGACACTTTCCAGGCTGACCTCGGAAACGATCCAGCCGAGTTTTTTCAGCAGCTCGTGCCCCATCAACAACAGCCCGACCAACCCGGTCAGCAAAACTGCTTTGGTGCGGTTGATCACCTTGGGCGCGATGTTCTGAAAGTCGTTGGTCGGCGAAACGATGTTCGCGGCAGTGTTGGTCGATAGCGTGGCGATGATGATCAGTGCCATCGCCACCGCGACCCATACCGGACTTTGGATATGGCCGATCAGCGTCACCGGATCGGACACCGTCACACCGACCAGTTTCACCGACGCGGCGGTCATCACCACACCCAGCGCAGCGAACAGAAACATGGTTAGCGGCAGGCCGATGATCTGCCCGAGAATCTGATCTTTCTGGCTCTTGGCGTAACGACTGAAGTCCGGAATGTTCAACGACAACGTCGCCCAGAAGCCGACCATCGCCGTCAGTCCGGCGGCGAAGTAGCCGTAGACGCTGGCACCTTCGGGGCGTTTGGCCGGAATCGCCATCAACTCTGTCATCGACACATTGGGCATCGCCCACACCAGCAGACCGATGCCGACCGCCACCAGCAACGGCGCCGACAACGTTTCCAGCCATTTGATCGACTCGGCGCCGCGAATCACCACCCACAGGTTCAGCGCCCAGAACACCATGAAGCCAATCACCTCCCCCGTGCCGCCGAGGGATTTCCAGCCCTCGAACACCGAGCCGAGAAACAGGTGAATCGCCAACCCACCAAACATCGTCTGAATGCCGAACCAGCCACACGCCACCAACGCACGAATCAGACACGGCACGTTGGAACCGAGAATGCCGAACGACGAGCGCAGCAACACCGGAAACGGAATGCCGTATTTGGTGCCGGGGAAAGCGTTAAGTGTCAGCGGAATCAGCACGATGATGTTGGCGAACAGAATCGCCAGCAGCGCTTCACCGACGGTCAGGCCAAAGTAGGCGGTGAGCACGCCGCCGAGGGTGTAGGTCGGCACGCAGATCGACATGCCGACCCACAGCGCGGTGATGTGCCATTTGTTCCAGGTTCGTTCATGCACCTTGGTCGGTGCCATATCGTGGTTGTAACGGGGACTGTCGAGGACGTCGCTGCCGGCTTCGAGTTCGAACAAGCCGTCGCGCTCGGTCACTTGCGATCTGATCTGTTGCATGGCCGCTCCACTGTTCTTCTGATTATTTTTTTGCTCATCAGGCGGCAGGCACACGCGGGTGCGAGCCGGACGATGGCCGGAGGAACTGACAACTTTCGTGCACCGGCCAAGGTGTCAGCGGCGGCATCAATAAACGTGCCGGGTGCCCCGCTTACGCATCGGGCCGAGGGTCAAACGCTTTGCAACTTTCTGATATTCATCAGTTTTAATTATTCACCGGGTGAGTTCACGGAAACTTGTCTGGGTGCTCAGGCTAAACACCTGGCAAGTTGTCCGAACAGACAGGACTCAAACTGGTGCACTGCATTTATTTTCATCGTGAGCGAGCAGCCGCAGCTCAACTTCAAGCGGCTGATTTCACATAGGAAATCTTGCTCATATTTCCATCCTGTCAAGTGCGTCAAAATGGTGAACAGCCTCACCATTTTGGTGATTTACGTTTTTTATCGTTATTTTTCATACACTTAAAACAGTCATAAGCTTATAAAAAATAATCTTGCTCTATTGCAAATCTGCGACTAGTTTCTATTCCTGACAGCGCTGACAGGAATACGCCCTGCATCGCCGTACATCAATAAAACATCTAGAACCGGCACAAGTCGGTCAATGCCTGCGAGGAACTCGGAATGTCTCTGTTGATCCGTGGCGCCACCGTTGTTACCCATGATGAAAGTTATCGCGCCGACGTCTATTGCGCCGACGGCGTGATCAAAGCCATCGGTGAAAACCTTGATATTCCCGCCGGCGCCGAAGTCCTCGACGGCAGTGGTCAATACCTGATGCCTGGCGGCATCGATCCGCACACGCACATGCAACTACCGTTCATGGGCACCGTGGCCAGCGAAGATTTCTATAGCGGCACGGCGGCCGGTCTGGCCGGCGGCACCACGTCGATCATCGACTTTGTAATTCCCAATCCGCAGCAGTCGCTGATGGAAGCCTTTCATCAGTGGCGCGGCTGGGCGGAAAAGTCGGCTTCCGACTATGGCTTCCACGTCGCAATCACCTGGTGGAGCGAGCAGGTTCGTGAGGAAATGGCCGAGCTGGTCAGCCATCACGGGATCAACAGTTTCAAGCACTTCATGGCTTACAAGAACGCAATCATGGCCGCCGACGACACGCTGGTGGCGAGTTTTGAGCGCTGCCTGGAACTCGGCGCGGTGCCGACCGTGCACGCGGAAAACGGCGAGCTGGTTTATCACTTGCAACGCAAGTTGATGGCGCAGGGCATCACCGGGCCGGAGGCGCATCCGCTGTCGCGGCCGTCGCAGGTTGAAGGTGAAGCGGCGAGCCGGGCGATTCGTATTGCTGAAACCATCGGCACGCCGTTGTATCTGGTGCACGTTTCGACCAAGGAAGCCCTCGACGAAATCACTTATGCGCGCAGCAAGGGCCAACCGGTGTACGGCGAAGTGCTGGCCGGGCATTTGTTGCTCGACGACAGCGTCTATCAACACCCTGACTGGCAGACCGCTGCCGGTTACGTGATGAGCCCGCCGTTCCGTCCGCGCGGCCATCAGGAGGCGCTGTGGCACGGACTCCAAAACGGCAATCTGCACACCACCGCGACTGACCACTGCTGCTTCTGCGCCGAGCAAAAAGCCGCCGGCCGTGATGACTTCAGCAAGATCCCCAACGGTACGGCGGGTATCGAAGATCGCATGGCAGTGCTTTGGGATGAGGGGGTTAACTCCGGGCGTTTTTCGATGCAGGATTTCGTCGCCCTCACCTCCACCAACACGGCGAAGATCTTCAATCTCTATCCGCGCAAAGGCGCGATTCGCGTCGGCGCCGATGCCGATCTGGTGCTGTGGGATCCGCAAGGCAGCCGGACCATTTCCGCCAAGACCCACCATCAGCAGGTGGACTTCAACATCTTCGAAGGCAAGACCGTGCGCGGCGTGCCGAGCCACACCATCAGCCAGGGCCGGGTGGTCTGGGCCGATGGCGACCTGCGTGCGGAGCGTGGCGCCGGGCGGTATATCGAACGGCCGGCGTATCCGGCGGTGTTTGATTTGCTGAGCAAGCGGGCTGAGCTGCACCGGCCCACTGCTGTGAAACGCTGAAATCCAGGCCTTCGGCCTTCGCGAGCAAGCTCGCTCCCACAGGGGAATGCATTCCAAATGTGGGAGCGAGCTTGCTCGCGAAGAGGCCATCCCGAACGCCACAAAAACCACTGCCCGACAGAGGCAGAGAACCTCAAATAACCGTGAGGCACAAAACCGTGATCGAGACCCTGAACCATCTCCCCCACCCGCACGAAAGCGCGGCCGCCCTCGCCGGGCATTTCACCGATCTGGCGCCGCCGCTCAATGACCGGCAGGCGCATCTGGAAGCCTCGCGCTGTCTGTATTGCTACGACGCGCCGTGCGTCAATGCGTGCCCCAGCGAGATCGACATCCCGTCGTTCATCCGCAACATTCATCAGGACAACGTCCCCGGTGCGGCGCAGAAAATCCTCTCGGCGAACATCCTTGGCGGCAGTTGCGCGCGGGTCTGTCCAACCGAGATCCTTTGCCAACAAGCCTGTGTGCGCAACAACGCTCAGGAATGCGCGCCGGTACTGATCGGCCTGCTGCAACGCTACGCCGTGGACAACGCGCACTTCAGCGAACATCCGTTCCAGCGCGCCGCAGCGACCGGCAAACGCATCGCCGTGGTCGGTGCCGGGCCGGCCGGTTTGTCCTGTGCGCATCGCAGCGCCATGCACGGTCATGACGTGGTGATTTTCGAAGCGCGGGAGAAGGCTGGCGGCCTCAATGAATACGGAATCGCCAAGTACAAACTGGTCGACGACTACGCGCAGAAGGAACTGGATTTCCTTCTGCAGATCGGCGGCATCGAGATTCGTCACGGGCAGAAACTCGGCGAGAATCTGACCCTCAGCGAACTGCATCAGCAGTTCGACGCGGTGTTCCTCGGCCTCGGCCTCAATGCCAGCAAACAACTCGGCCTGCCCCACGAAGATGCGCCGGGCCTGCTCGCTGCCACCGACTACATTCGCGAATTGCGCCAGGCCGATGACCTCACGCAATTGCCATTGGCCGAACGCTGCATCGTCCTCGGTGCCGGCAACACCGCGATCGACATGGCCGTGCAAATGGCTCGCCTCGGGGCTCGCGACGTCAATCTGGTGTATCGCCGTGGCGCTGCCGACATGGGCGCCACCGGTCATGAACAGGACATCGCCAAAGCCAATCAGGTGCGCCTGCTGACCTGGGCACAACCGGAAGAGGTGCTGCTCGACGCTCAGGGCCAGGTGCGCGGCATGCGTTTCGCCCGCACCGATCTGGTCGACGGTCGCCTGCAAACCACCGGCGAGACCTTCGAGCTGGCCGCCGACGCGATCTTCAAAGCCATCGGTCAGGCCTTCGACGGCAGCGCCCTCGCCGACCCGTTGGCCCGTGAACTCAAGCGTCAGGGCGAACGCATCTACGTTGATGAAAACCTGCGCACCAGCATCCCCGGCGTGTATGCCGGTGGCGACTGCACCAGCCTCGATCAGGACCTCACCGTGCAAGCCGTGCAGCACGGCAAACGCGCCGCCGAGGCGATCAATGCTCAACTGATGCTTAACGTGGAGGCTGCGTAAATGGCCGATCTGTCGATTGTCTTCGCTGGCATCAAAGCACCGAATCCGTTCTGGCTGGCCTCTGCGCCACCGACCGACAAAGCTTACAACGTGGTCCGCGCCTTCGAAGCGGGCTGGGGTGGCGTGGTCTGGAAAACCCTCGGAGAGGATCCGGCGGCGGTCAACGTGTCGTCGCGTTACTCGGCGCACTACGGCAATAACCGTGAAGTGCTGGGCATTAACAATATCGAGTTGATCACCGACCGTTCGCTGGAGATCAACCTGCGCGAAATCACTCAGGTGAAGAAGGACTGGCCGGACCGCGCGCTGATCGTTTCGCTGATGGTGCCGTGCGTCGAAGAGTCGTGGAAACACATCCTGCCGCTGGTGGAAGCCACCGGCGCTGACGGTATCGAGCTGAATTTCGGCTGCCCGCACGGCATGCCTGAACGTGGCATGGGTGCGGCGGTCGGTCAGGTGCCGGAGTACGTCGAGCAGGTCACGCGCTGGTGCAAGACCTATTGCTCGCTGCCGGTGATTGTCAAACTGACGCCGAACATCACCGACATCCGCGTCGCTGCCCGCGCGGCCCACCGTGGTGGCGCCGATGCGGTGTCGCTGATCAATACGATCAACTCGATCACCAGCGTCGACCTGGAACACATGGTCGCCCTGCCCACCGTCGGCAGCAAAAGCACCCACGGTGGTTATTGCGGCTCGGCAGTGAAGCCGATTGCGCTGAACATGGTCGCCGAAATCGCCCGCGACCCGCAGACCCAGGGCTTGCCGATCTGCGGGATTGGCGGCATCGGCAGTTGGCGCGATGCGGCAGAATTCATGGCGCTGGGCAGCGGCGCGGTGCAGGTGTGCACGGCGGCGATGCTGCATGGGTTCCGCATTGTCGAGGAGATGAAGGATGGGTTGTCGCGGTGGATGGACAGTCAGGGTTACGCCAGCATCGCCGAGTTTTCCGGGCGCGCGGTGGGCAATACCACGGACTGGAAATACCTCGACATCAACTATCAGGTGATCGCGAAGATTGATCAGGATGCGTGCATTGGGTGCGGGCGTTGCCACATTGCTTGCGAGGACACTTCACACCAGGCGATCAGCAGTCTGAAGCAGGCGGACGGGACGCATAAATATGAAGTGATTGATGAGGAGTGTGTGGGCTGCAATCTGTGTCAGATCACGTGTCCGGTGGCGGACTGTATCGAGATGGTGCCGATGGAGACTGGGAAGCCGTTTCTGGACTGGAATCATGATCCGCGGAATCCGTATCACGTTGCGGTCTAGATCGCCGACTGATCCAACAGCCCCCTCACCCTAACCCTCTCCCAAAGGGAGAGGGGACTGATTGGGGGATGCTTCAGAAATCCACCGACATGAACGATTTGCTTTGAATCCGCAATCGACTCGGTTTTTCAGGTCGATATATCTCGCAGGACACCTCGGTCGGCCCCCTCTCCCTCCGGGAGAGGGCTGGGGTGAGGGTTGGCTTTTGCTTCTAGGGTTCCAACCCGATCCCACGCAAGATCACACTCGTCACCGTCTGCACCGCCCGCTCAAACTGCATATCCGACAACGGCTGATGCTCATTCAGAATATTCACCTGATGATCAAAGTCAGCATAGTGCTGTGTCGACGCCCAGATCATGTACAGCAAACTCGACGGTTCCACCGGCAGAATCCGCTTGTCCTCGACCCACTGACGAATCTTCGCTTCCTTCATCTTCGCCCAGTCATACAGGCTGACATCCAGCGCCTCGCCCAACGTTGGCGCGCCGTGGATGATCTCGTTGGCCCAGACTTTCGAGCCGTACGGTCGGCTGCGCGAGTGGTTCATCTTGGCGCGGATGTAGCTGCTCAGCACCACGCGCGGATCGTCGAACATCTCAAAGCACAGCGCATCCTGTTTCCATACTTCCAGCAGATCGAACAGCACCGCGCTGTACAGCTCGCTCTTGGTGCTGAAGTAGTAATGCAGGTTGGAGCGCGGCAGTTGCACCTCAGCCGCGATATCGGCCATGGCCGTGCCGCCGAAGCCTTTTTCGGCGAAGACTTTTTCCGCCGCGAGAAGAATTTTCTCGACGTTGTTGCGACGAATCTCGATCTTGTGATTGCCCATAAGGGCTCCCTGACAACAGCGTTGCCCAAGACTAGCATCCGCTCTGGTCTGCGGGCGACCGCTGCAAACAAAACTTCGTACTGGCGTGAGCGGATGGCTAAACTGACGCTTCTTCGATCCTGCCTCAGAGGTATCCGCGATGCTGTTCAAGAACGTCCTGACCACCACTGCCCTGCTCGCTTCGCTGTTCGCGGCATCTGCCGTATTTGCCCACGCCCACCTGAAAAGCCAGACCCCGGCCGCCGATAGCACCGTCGCTGCTCCCGCCGATTTGCGCCTGACCTTTTCCGAAGGTGTCGAGGCCAGTTTCACCAAAGTCACGTTGACTCGCGATGGCGCACCGGTCGCGGTCAAACCGCTGACCACCGAGGGCGACAAGAAAACCCTGATCGTTACCCCTGCAGCTCCTTTGAGCGCCGGCGAGTACAAAGTCGAATGGCACGCAGTGTCGGTCGACACGCACAAAAGCGAAGGCGCCTATCAGTTCAAGGTTGGCCAGTAACCCATGAGTGAAGCGCTGGTGCTGTGCCGCTTTGTGCATTTCATCGTGGTGTTGATGCTGTTTGGGGCCTGGTTGTTCAGGCCGTTGCTGCTCAAGGATGAAGCGCCACAAGTGGATCGGCACCTGGCGCGACTGGCGCGTTGGCTGGCGACTGTGGCACTGCTCAGCGGGATTGCCTGGGCGCTGTTGATTACTGCGAGCATGGCCGGTTCGGCAGCGGCGGCGTTTGACCCGGACACGGTTGCGCTGGTGCTGGGCAATACGTTTTTTGGTCAGGTATGGCGTTGGCATTTGCTGATCAATGCCGCGCTGTTGGCGCTGTTGTTCACGCCTTGGCGCTCAAGCATGCCGATGCGACTGGGGTTGAGCGCATTGTTGCTCGCGACCCTGGCCCCGGTCGGACACGGCGCCATGCTCGACGGGTTGAGTGGGCAATTGCTGATTCTCAACCAGATCGTGCATCTGACCTGCGTGGCGGCGTGGCTGGGTGGTTTGTTGTTGCTGGTGATGATTCTGCGTCAGCCGACGGAACCGATGCGTGAAGTGTTGCGGCGTTTCAGCGGCGTCGGTTATGCGCTGGTCGCGGGGCTGCTGCTGACGGGATTGATCAATGTCCGCGTGCTGACCGGCCAGTGGTGGCCGACGCCGTTGTTCAGCGGGTTTGCGTTGATTCTGTTGATCAAGGCGCTGATCGTGCTGGGCATGCTTGGCTTGGCGCTGTTCAATCGTTTGCGGATTGATGATTGCGAGCAGCGGATGGGCACGCTCAAGCGCAGTGTGCTGCTGGAGTGGTTGCTCGGCATTGGCGCGGTTGCGGCGGTCTCGCTGCTCGGCACCCTACCCCCGATGATCACAGGATAAACACCGTTCAACTGTGGGAGCGAGCTTGCTCGCGAAAGCGGTGTATCAGATAAAAAAATGTGACTGATACGACGCTTTCGCGAGCAAGCTCGCTCCCACAGGGTTATGCATTGTGTCAGTGGGGCTGGGTGTCGCCCGCTGCGGTGTCGATGCTGACCACCACCGACATCCCCGGCCGCAACCGCTCCTCTTCCTGCTGATCCGGATCGATGGTGATCCGCACCGGCACCCGCTGAGCAATTTTGACGAAGTTGCCGGTGGCGTTGTCCGCCTGCAACAGGGCAAATTCCGAGCCCGTCCCCGGCGAAATATGCTGCACATGCCCAGTGAATCGGCGGTGATTCAGCGCATCGACGGTGAAGCGCACCGGTTGCCCGACGCGCACGTTATCCATCTGGGTTTCTTTCATGTTGGCGATCACCCATTTCTGGTTTGGCACCAACGCCATCAACTGCGCTCCGGAGTTGACGTAAGCACCGAGGCGCACGCCGATCTGCCCGAGCTGGCCATCACGCGGGGCGACGATGCGCGTATTCGACAGATCGATCCGTGCCAGTTGCACCGCCGCTTCGGCGCTGGCCACGGCCGCCTCCAGCGAGCCACGATTGACGATCACTGTTTGCAGATCCTGACGGGCGATTTCCAGATTGGCCTTGGCTTGCGCGACCGCCGCAATGCTTTGCGCATTCGCCGCCAGTGCGACGTCCATCTCGCGCTTCGACACCGAACCGTCGCGCACCAATTCCTGATTGCGGCGCAGATCCGCTTCACTCTTGCGCAACTGCGCTTCGCTGTCGGCCTGCGCCGCCTGACGCAATTTGATCGTCGCTTCGGCGCTGTTGCGTTGCTGCACCACATTGGCCAACGCGGCTTTCTGCACCGCCAGTTGCGCCAGTGACTGGTCGAGTCGCTGCTGATAGATGCGGTCGTCCAGACGCACCAGCAAATCCCCGGCTTTCACGTACTGGAAATCCTGCACCGGCACCTCGTAAACATAACCGGCGAGTTGCGGGCCGATGATCGTCACCTGCCCACGAATCAGGGCGTTTTCGGTGGTTTCGACCGCACTGCTGAACGGCGGCAATTGCCAGGCATACAAAACGATCAACACGCCGACGATGGCAATCGCGGCAAAGCCCAGCGAAGAAATGATCCGCACCCGCAGCGAGCGCGGCTCGGTGTTCGGCGATGACGGCGGCGCCACACCCTCAGGCGTGGCGGCAATGGCGTTGGTGGTTGTGGTGGTCGGTTCGGTCATGAAGAAGTGGCACCGCTCGAAGGTGTGGATGGCGCTGGGGCGACGGCTTTGGTGGTGCTCATCAGCCACAGCGCACGAATGGACAGCCAGATCATGGTCAGCACCGCAATCACGGCGATCAACATGAACACATCGTTGTAGGCCAGCACATTGGCCTCACGGGTGGCGGCGTTGGCCAGGCTGCGAATCCCCGCCAGGTTGCGCAGACTCGGGTCGGCCAGCAACGAGCCATACGCCGAGCCGCCGCTCTGCACGCGCGCGGCCACCAAGGGGTCAGACAGCGTCAGGTGCTCAACGATGTGACTGGAATGAAATTTTTCCCGGACGATCTGAAAAGTGCCCAGCAGCGCCGCACCGAGCAGGCCGCCGAGGTTGTTGCAGATCCCGAACAACACGGAAAAACTCACCAGATTGCGCGGATTGGTCAGCACGTTGCGCGTACCGAAAACCATGGTCGGGCCGAGGAAAAACGTGCTGCCGAACGCCAGCAGAAACTGGCTGAAGTAGAGGTTTTCCGGGCGGGTCAGGTTGTTGGAAAAGCTGTCCATCACCGACCCGGTGGCCATCAGTGCCAGCGAGATAATCAGCGGCATCAGCAGGTGTTTCGGGTCGATGGTCAACGCGCTGGTCAACAGCCCCGCGACACTGCCGATCAGCATCACCACGTAGAGGCTGTGCAACTGCTCGTAGCCCATGTTCAGGTTCTGCATGAAACCGACCGCACCGGTGGACTGCTCCGAGGTGACCATGCGAATCAGGGTCACCGCCAGCGCCAGGCGGATCATCGTCCCGCTGCCAAGCCAGCGGGTCATCAGCAGCGGGTTGCTACGGTTATGTTCGATGGCCAGACCGGCGAGGATCAAAGCAATCGAGGCAGCCAGCGCGTAGCCGATCCAGTTTGCCTCCAGCCACCAGTCAATCCGCCCCAGCGACAACACCGCACACAGTAGCGCCACACCAGTGGCGAGAATGGCGAAGGTGAGAAAGTCGAGTTTTTCGAAGGTTTTGAAGCGGTCGCCCGGCGGCAACTTGAGCATCAATACACAGCCCAGCGACAGCAGTGCCATGCCCAGTTCGAACAGATACAAGCCGCGCCATTCGGCGATCTGCAGCAAGTCTTCGGAAAATAAACGCGCCAATGGCAAGGCCAGTTGCGAGGTGCCGAGACCGAGTACCAGTGCCTTCAACCGCCACTTCGCCGGGAACGCCTGGACCATGTAATACAGGCCCAGCGAACTCAGCGCCGCGCCCACCATGCCGTGGGCCGCGCGCACCGCCACCGCCGAATTCAGATCGTTGACAAACAGATGGCCGAAAGTCACCAGCGCATACAGCACCAGAAACACTTCGGTGAATGCACGCAAACCGAACTGCTGACGAAACTTCACCAGCAACAGGTTCATCGACACGTTGGTCATCACATACGCCGCCGGCAGCCAGGCCATTTCCGCCGTGGTCGCGCCGAGTGCGCCTTGCAGATAAGGCAGGTTGGCCACCACCAGCGAGTTGCCCAAGCCACCGGTCACCGCCACCAGTACACCGACCAGCGCATAGGCCAGGCGCTTGGGGTTGGAGTGCAACGGCGTCGAGGGGGAACCGGGCAGACTGGGCTTTTCGTGGGGCTGCCAGTTGCGCGGGGCGTAGTGATCCATGGAGAAGCCTTGTGCGGAACGTGGGTGAAGTTTGCCGCAAATTCATTGCTAAAACACTTTTCCCTGTGGGAGCGAGCCTGCTCGCGAATGCGGTGTGTCAGTCGACAACATTGTCGGAGGAAAATCCGCATTCGCGAGCAGGCTCGCTCCCACAAGGGGTCGGGGTGATGGCAGGAGGTCATCGTATAACTTGCTGTTGACATTCCCGGAAAACCTAGGAAATATCCGCAACCATGTTGTACGACGACGTATGACAAATAATAAAAACAACAAACGCAACAGGGAGCGTCACAGTGAGCACACTCGCCCGTAATTTCGTCCGCCCTTCCCGCTTTGCCACGCTGCGCCCGCACACCACCCTTGGCCTGATCGGTTGCAGCAGCCTGGCCTTGGCCTTGCCGATGAGCGCCGATGCCGAAGGCTTTCTCGAAGACAGCAAAGCCACGCTGAACCTGCGCAATGCCTACTTCAACCGCAACTTCGTCAACCCTGCCTACCCACAAGGCAAGGCTGAGGAATGGACGCAGAACTTCATTCTCGATGCCAAATCCGGCTTCACTCAGGGCACCGTCGGCTTCGGCCTCGATGTGCTGGGGATGTATTCGCAGAAGCTCGATGGCGGCAAAGGTACGGGCGGTACGCAACTGTTGCCGATCCACGATGACGGGCGTCCGGCCGACAATTTCGGACGGCTCGGCGTGGCGTTGAAGGCCAAAGTCTCGAAGACTGAATTGAAGGTCGGCGAATGGATGCCGGTGCTGCCGATCCTGCGCTCTGACGATGGCCGCTCGCTGCCGCAAACCTTTCGCGGCGGGCAGATCACGTCCACCGAGATCAACGGCCTGACCGTTTACGGTGGCCAGTTCCGTGGCAACAGCCCGCGCAACGACGCGAGCATGGAAGACATGTCAATGAACGGCCGTGGCGCGTTCACTTCCGACCGCTTCAACTTCGGCGGCGGCGAATACACCTTCAACGACAAACGCACCCTGGTCGGCGTGTGGTACGCCGAACTCAGCGACATCTACCAGCAGCAGTATTTCAACCTCAGCCACAGCCAGCCGTTGGGCGACTGGACCCTGGGCGCCAACCTCGGTTTCTTCACCGGCAAGGAGGACGGCAGCGCCCAAGCCGGCGACCTCGACAACAAGACTGCGTTCGCCCTGCTTTCGGCCAAATACGGTGGCAACACCTTCTACGTCGGCCTGCAAAAACTCAGCGGCGACGACGCGTGGATGCGGGTCAACGGCACCAGCGGCGGCACCCTCGCCAACGATAGTTACAACGCCAGTTATGACAACGCCAAGGAACGTTCCTGGCAGTTGCGCCACGACTACAACTTCGTCGCCCTCGGCATCCCCGGCCTGACCCTGATGAACCGCTACATCAGCGGCGACAACGTGCACACCGCCAGCACCAATGACGGCAAGGAATGGGGGCGCGAGTCGGAACTGGCCTACACGGTGCAGAGCGGCCCGCTGAAAAACCTCAACGTGAAATGGCGCAACGCAACGATACGCCGGGACTTCAGCACCAACGAATTTGACGAGAACCGGATCTTTATCAGTTATCCGATTTCGTTGTTGTAACCAGCGGGCGCCGCAATCCCCCTGTAGGAGTGAGCCTGCTCGCGATAGCGGTGTGTCAGCCGCCTCTTCCTCAACCGACACACCACTATCGCGAGCAGGCTCACTCCTACAGGGGATTGCATTGCAAGAAGGGAATTGTGCTGAAGGGATAGGAACCGGGCCTTCCGTCATTTACACCAAAAGTCGCGTTGACAAGTTCCGGAAACCCTACCGATACTTCAGCGCAGTCATACGACAACCTACAACAAACCTAATAACAACGTGTAAGGGCTTGCCATGACGTCTACCTCCACTCCCCGCGCCCCGTTCAACCGTCTGCTGCTGACCGGCGCTGCCGGGGGCCTGGGCAAAGTTCTGCGCGAACGTATGCGCCCTTATGCCAATGTCCTGCGCCTGTCGGACATTGCCGCCATCGCCCCGGCCGTCGATGATCGCGAAGAAATCGTCCCTTGCGATCTGGCCGACAAACACGCCGTGCATCAACTGGTCGAAGGCGTCGATGCGATCCTGCATTTCGGCGGCGTCTCCGTCGAGCGGCCCTTCGAAGAAATCCTCGGCGCCAACATCTGCGGCGTGTTTCACATCTACGAAGCAGCGCGCCGGCATGGCGTGAAGCGGGTGATCTTCGCCAGCTCCAACCACGTCATCGGCTTCTACAAACAGGACGAGCCGCTCGACGCCAGCTCCGCGCGCCGCCCCGACGGTTACTACGGATTGTCCAAGTCCTACGGCGAAGACATGGCCAGTTTCTACTTCGATCGCTACGGCATCGAGACCGTCAGCATCCGCATCGGCTCCTCGTTTCCCGAGCCGCAAAACCGCCGAATGATGCACACCTGG
Source organism: Pseudomonas sp. ok266 (assembly GCF_900110195.1). Classification (NCBI taxonomy): domain Bacteria; kingdom Pseudomonadati; phylum Pseudomonadota; class Gammaproteobacteria; order Pseudomonadales; family Pseudomonadaceae; genus Pseudomonas; species Pseudomonas sp. ok266. The sequence goes on from NZ_FOCU01000017.1 coordinate 66,080, forward strand.
CTGAGTTTCGACGACCTCACGCAATTGCTCGAACGCGCGCTGTACACGCCGAACGTTGGCCACACCGTGGTCTACGGCATGTCCGCCAACAAGGACGTCTGGTGGGACAACAAATTCGCCAGCCACCTCGGCTTCGAGGCGAAGGACAGCTCCGAAGTCTTTCGTGAAAAAGTCGAGGCACAGCCAATGCCGGCTGCCGATGACCCGGCACGGATCTATCAGGGCGGCGCGTTTGTTGCCGCAGGTCCGTTCGGCGACTGATCACCCTGACAACGACGCGAAGGAATGAGTATGCAAGCCGAATTGATCGTCGATGCCCGCAACGCCGTGGGCGAAAGCCCAGTCTGGGTGCCGCAGGAAAACGCGTTGTATTGGGTGGATATTGCCAACGGCGGGCTGCAACGCTGGAGCGCCGATACCGGCCACGTGCATGCCTGGAAAACCCCGGAAATGCTCGCCTGCATCGCCCGCCATAGCGGTGGCGGCTGGGTTGCCGGCATGGAGAGCGGCTTTTTTCATCTGCACCCACACAGCGACGGCAGCCTCGACAGCGAGTTGCTCGCCACCGTCGCGCACAGTCGCGCAGACATGCGCCTCAACGATGGTCGCTGCGACCGACAGGGCCGTTTCTGGGCCGGCAGCATGGTGCTGAACATGGGCCTGAGTGCGCCCGAAGGCCGGCTCTATCGCTACAGCGCCGGGCAGTCTGGCGTGATCGCAGCGCAGCTCGACGGTTTCATCGTGCCCAACGGCCTCGGTTTCAGCCCTGACGGCACGACGATGTACCTGTCCGATTCGCACCCCGACGTGCAACTGATCTGGGCGTTCGATTACGACACCAATACCGGCACGCCATCGAACCGTCGTGTGTTCGTCGACATGAACCACTTTCCCGGGCGGCCCGATGGCGCTGCCGTGGATGCTGAAGGTTTCTACTGGATCTGCGCCAACGACGCCGGCCAGATTCACCGCTTCGCGCCGGACGGTCGTCTTGATTTCTCACTGGAGGTGCCGGTGAAAAAACCGACCATGTGTGCCTTCGGCGGCAGCCGCATGGACACTTTGTTCGTCACCTCGATTCGTCCCGGCGACGACCACGATCCGCACTCTCTGGCCGGTGGCGTATTCGCCCTGAACCCCAACGTCAAAGGCCTTGCGGAACCCTTGTTCAACGATTTGCTTTAAACCCCTCTGCTGCACCGCTGCGCCTTGAACACAACAATAACAAGACTGGAGACTCACCCCCATGTACTTCAAACGCACCTTGCTGGCCGCTGCAATCCCGCTGATGTTTACCTTCACTGGCGCCGCTCAGGCCCTGCAACTCAAATTCGCCGACATCCATCCCAAAGGCTATCCAACCGTGGAAGCCGAAGAAACCATGGGCAAGTCCCTGACCAAGGAAACCAACGGCGAGCTGACCTTCCAATACTTCCCGGGCGGCGTACTGGGCTCCGAAAAGGAAGTCATCGAGCAGATGCAAGTCGGCGCGGTGCAGATGTCACGCGTCAGTCTGGGTATCGTCGGCCCTGTCGTGCCGGATGTGAACGTATTCAACATGCCGTTCATCTTCCGCGACCAGCAACACATGCGTAAGGTCATTGATGGCCCGGTGGGCGACGAAATCCTCGACAAAATCACCAACTCAGAATTCGGCTTGGTGGCCCTGGCCTGGATGGACGGCGGCACGCGCAACATCTACACCAAGAAACCGGTGCGCAAGCTCGAAGACCTCAAGGGCATGAAAATCCGCGTGCAAGGCAACCCGATGTTCATCGACATGATGAACGCCATGGGCGGTAACGGCATCGCCATGGACACTGGCGAGATCTTCAGCGCCTTGCAGACCGGCGTCATCGACGGTGCGGAGAACAACCCGCCAACCCTGCTCGAACACAACCACTTCCAGAACGCGAAGTACTACAGCCTCACCGGACACCTGATCCTGCCAGAGCCGATCGTGATGTCGAAAATCACCTGGGAAAAACTGACCCCGGATCAACAGGCGCTGGTCAAGACCGCCGCCAAGGCTGCCCAGGCCGAAGAGCGCGTGCTGTGGGACAAGAAGTCCGCTGCCAGTGAAGAAAAACTCAAGGCCGCCGGCGTCGAGTTCATCGAGGTCGACAAGAAACCCTTCTACGACGCCACCGCACCGGTGCGGGAAAAGTACGGCGCGAAGTACGCCGACCTGATCAAGAAAATCGAAGCCGTTCAGTAACGCCTCCCGCTCCGTAATTTTGAAAAAGGCCCGGCATGCCTGATGGCTCAGGCACGCCGGGTTACGGTGGAACCCGATGAAGAATCTACTGCTGCGTATCAACGACAAGATCTACATGACGTGCATCTGGGTCGCCGGCCTTTCCGTTCTGGCGATCTCCCTGATGATTCCCTGGGGCGTGTTCGCCCGCTACGTGCTGGGCACCGGCTCGAGCTGGCCCGAGCCTACGGCGATTCTGTTGATGATGGTGTTTACCTTCATCGGCGCTGCCGCCAGTTACCGCGCCGGTGCGCACATGGCCGTGGCCATGCTCACCGACCGCATGCCGCCGCAGTTGAGAAACGCGGCGTCAATTTTTTCCCAACTGCTCATGGCGTCGATCTGCATTTTCATGACGATCTGGGGCGCCAAGCTGTGCATGTCCACCTGGAACCAGTTCATGGCAGCCCTGCCCGATCTGCGGGTTGGCGTGACCTACTTGCCCATTCCCGTGGGCGGCTTGCTGACGCTGGTTTTCGTGCTGGAAAAACTCTTGCTCGGTGATCAGAGCAAACGGCGGGTCGTGCAGTTCGACCTGGTGGAAGAAAGTGAAGGTGCCGCTTAATGGACGCTTTGATACTGCTGGGCAGTTTTATCGTATTGATCCTGATCGGCATGCCCGTCGCCTACGCGCTGGGCGCCGCCGCGCTGATCGGTGCATGGTGGATCGACATCCCGTTCCAGGCGGTGATGATCCAGGTCGCGTCAGGCGTGAACAAATTCTCGCTACTGGCCATTCCTTTCTTCGTGCTGGCCGGTGCGATCATGGCCGAGGGCGGCATGTCTCGCCGGTTGGTGGCGTGTGCCGGGGTACTGGTGGGTTTTGTCCGCGGTGGCCTGTCACTGGTCAACATTGTCGCCTCGACCTTTTTCGGCGCGATCTCCGGGTCGTCAGTGGCCGACACCGCGTCGGTGGGTTCGGTGCTGATTCCGGAAATGGAACGCAAGGGCTATCCACGGGATTTCTCCACTGCCGTGACCGTCAGCGGCTCGGTGCAAGCCCTGCTGACTCCGCCAAGCCATAACTCCGTGCTCTACTCCCTGGCCGCCGGCGGTACTGTTTCGATTGCCTCGCTGTTCATGGCCGGCATCGTGCCGGGCTTGATGATGAGCGCCTGCCTGATGGTGCTGTGCCTGATCTTCGCGAAAAAGCGCAACTACCCCAAAGGTGAAGTCATCCCGATGCGCCAGGCGTTGAAAATCGTCGGCGAGGCCCTCTGGGGCATGATGGCGATGGTGATCATCCTCGGCGGCATCCTCTCGGGGATCTTCACCGCGACCGAATCGGCGGCGATTGCCGTGCTGTGGTCATTCTTCGTCACCATGTTCATTTACCGCGACTACAAATGGAGTGAACTGCCGAAACTGATGCACCGCACCGTGCGGACGATTTCGATCGTGATGATCCTGATCGGTTTCGCTGCGAGCTTCGGCTACATCATGACCCTGATGCAGATCCCGGCAAAGATCACCACGCTGTTCCTGACCCTGTCGGACAACCGCTACGTGATCCTGATGTGCATCAACGTCATGCTGCTGTTGCTCGGCACGGTGATGGACATGGCGCCGCTGATCCTGATCCTGACGCCGATCCTGATGCCGGTGATTCTCGGTATCGGTGTGGATCCGGTGCAGTTCGGCATGATCATGCTGGTCAACCTCGGGATCGGGCTGATAACGCCGCCGGTGGGCGCAGTGTTGTTTGTCGGTTCGGCGGTGGGCAAGGTCAGTATCGAGAGCACTGTGAAAGCGCTGCTGCCGTTTTATGCGGTGCTGTTTCTGGTGTTGCTTCTGGTGACCTACGTGCCGGCGATTTCGCTGTGGTTGCCGCATCTGGTGTTGTAAGCGGTTAATGGATCGCAGCCCTCACGGGCTGCGATTTTTTGCTTTAAGCCCGCAACAACATATACCCCGCCACCACCAGACAGACACTGGCAAATCCCACCTGCAACGCCCGCGCCGGCACCCGCGCACAGAGCTTACGGCCGATGATCATGCCGACGATGCTGGCAACGATAAATGCCGCACCCTGCCCGTCAATCCGCACACCGGCGTGAAACGATCCGATCACCCCGATTGCCGAAATCAGACTGATCACCATCAACGACGTCGCGACAATCCCGCGCATCTGCACGTCAGTCAGTTGCTTGAACGCCGGCACGATCAAGAAGCCGCCACCGACGCCGAGCAAACCGGACACCACCCCGGTAATCGCGCCCAACGCTGCCAGCGTTGCGGTGCATTTCGCGGTCCAGTCAAAGCGCCCGGTTTCGGCATTGAGCATGCAATTCTTCTGGCCCCAACTGGCGTGACCATGATCACTCGGCCCTTCCTGCTGATGCTCGCGGCGCAGCATGCGCCAAGCGACCATGACCATCAGCAGACTGAACAGGATCATCAGGATTTTCTCCGGCAACTGGTGCGCGAAGTAAATGCCCAATGGCGAAAACACCGCGCCGAGCGCGGCAATCAACAACGCCGCACGATAGCGCACCAGGCCATGACGCAAACCGTCAATAGCCCCGACCGCCGCCGCACTGCCCACCGCAAACAACGCCACCGGCGCTGCCTGAGTCATCGTCCAGCCGAGGCCGAGGACCAGCGCCGGCACCGCGAGAATCCCGCCGCCGGCCCCGGTCAAACCGAGCACCAACCCCATCACCACACCAAACAGGCTTGCCAGCAACATAGGATGTTCTCAGTCGACTTTGGACAGGCCGGTCAGCCACTCGCGCCCTTTGAGCATGCCGTTCCAGTAGAACCACGGCAGCAGCGTCGCCTTGAGCAACCACGCCGAGCGCCGCGCCACGGTCGGGTCCATCGGGAAGGTCGGCAGCAACTTACCGGCATAACCGAACTCGGCAAGAATCACCTTGCCCTTCTCCACCGTCAGCGGGCAGGAACCGTAACCGTCGTACTTCAGCGGCAGCGGTTGTTGCTTGCGCTGGGCGAGCAGGTTTTCCGCGACCACCACCACTTGTTTACGCACTGCTGCGGCGGTTTTCGCATTGCTGGTGCCGCAGATGTCACCGAGTGCAAACACCTCGGGATAACGCGGGTGCTGCAGGCTGTGCGGATTGACTTCACACCAGCCGGCTGCGTCGGCCAAGGGACTTTGCGCGATGAAATCCGGCGACACCTGCGGCGGTACCACGTGCAACAGATCGAAGGCTTTCGCTACGCGGCTGACGTTGCCGTCGGCGTCCTTGATCTCGAACCAGGCGGTTTTCGCCGGACCATCGACCTTGACCAGGTTCGAGTTAAAGGCCAATTGCGCGTTGTATTTCTCGATGTACTTCATCAACGGCGGCACAAACGTCGCCACGCCGAACAGCGCCGCACCCGCAAGATTGAATTCGACATGGATGTTGTTCAACACGGCGGTTTTGCGCCAGTGATCGCAGGACAGGTACAGCGCTTTTTGCGGCGCTCCGGCGCATTTGATCGGCATCGCCGGCTGGGTGAACAGCGCTTTGCCGCCGCGCAGTTTCTGCACCTGATCCCAGGTGTACTGCGCGTGCTGATAGCTGTAATTGGAGGTGACGCCGTGCTGGCCGAGGCTCTCTTGCAAGCCTTCGATCTTCTCCCAGGCCAGACGCAGGCCGGGGCAGACGATCAGGTTCTGATAGCTGACCGTGCGTTGATCGTTGAGGGTGAGTTGGCGTTTGTCCGGGTCGATTGCGGTGACCGCCGCTTGCAGCCAGTTCGCTTGCCGGGGCATGACCTTGTTCATCGGCCGTGTGCTGTCTTTGACGTCGTAGGCGCCACCGCCGACCAGCGTCCACGCCGGTTGGTAGTAATGCTGGGCGCTCGGTTCGATCACGGTAATTTTCAGCGCAGGGTCACGCTTGAGCAGGCTGGCGACAAAACCGATACCGGCCGTACCGCCGCCGATGACCACGATGTCTGCACTGATGGATGGGCCCCAGTGTTGATCGTTCATTGCTTGTTCCTTTTGCTGCACGCAAGGAGTTTTCTAGCCAACACAAATCCGAATGTGGGAGCGAGCCTGCTCGCGAAGGCGGCGTGTCAGTCGATGCAAGTATTGCCTGACCTAACGCTTTCGCGAGCAGGCTCGCTCCCACATTGAACCAGTGTCATGGCTGGCATTTATTGATGGCCCAGGCTTTTCAGCACGGCCCCGCAATACAACCCGGAGAGGGTCTTCATGACCTGAATGACTTCCGGACTGGCGAGGCCGTAGAAAATGTACTTGCCTTCACGCCGAGTCGCGACCAGGCCTTCATCCCGCAGGATGCCCAGTTGCTGGGACAGCGTCGGCTGGCGCACGCCGGTCATCTTTTCCAGTTCGCCAACGTTGCGCTCGCCCTGGGTCAGTTGACACAGGATCAACAGGCGATCCTCATTGGCCATGGCCTTGAGCAACGCGCAGGCCTTGGAGGCCGAGGCACGCAGTTGGGCGACTTCACATTCGGTCAGACTGGATTGCATTTGCACGAGGCCTTCAAGGTCACTTAAGCTGCGAACATTATGTTTTTAGATAAAGTGTTGCAACCCATTTTCCTTGTTCAGGTTGGTGTCCATGCCCGCGCAGATTGAAGCTTTCCTCGACCCCGCCTCTTCGACCTACAGCTACGTGGTCTATGAAACCGACGGCGGGCAATGTGCGATCGTCGATCCGGTGCTCGATTACGACGGCGCCGCCGGACGCACCTGCACCGCCCAGGCCGACAAAATCATCGCCTTCGTCCGCGCGCACAATCTGCAAGTGCAGTGGCTGCTGGAAACCCATGCCCACGCCGATCACCTGTCCGCCGCGCCTTATCTGCGCCGGGAGCTGGGCGGGAAAATCGCCATTGGTGAATCGATCAGCAAAGTGCAAAACGTGTTCAAGGCACTGTTCAATCTGGAGCCGGAGTTCTGCGTCGATGGCTCGCAGTTCGATCACCTGTTTGCGCCGAACGAGTCATTCAGGATCGGCAATCTCAAAGCCACTGCCCTGCATGTGCCTGGGCATACCCCGGCGGACATGGCCTACTTGATCGACGGCGAACAGATTCTGGTGGGCGACACGCTGTTCATGCCCGACGTCGGCACCGCGCGCTGCGACTTTCCCGGCGGAAACGCCCATCAGTTGTTCAACTCGATTCATAAACTGCTGGCCTTTCCGGCCAGCGTGAAACTCTACGTTTGCCACGATTACCCGCCCGAGGGCCGCACCGCGCAGTGCCAAACCACCGTCGGGGAGCAGCGCAAAAGCAACATTCATGTGCATGACGGGATTGATGAGGCGGCATTTGTCGAGATGCGCACACAGCGTGATGCCGGGCTGGGCATGCCGACGCTGTTGCTGCCGGCGATTCAGGTCAATGTGCGGGCGGGGAATCTGCCGGCGGCGGAAGACAACGGCGTGGTTTATCTGAAGATCCCGATCAATAAGCTTTAACAGCACAAGATCGCAGCCTGCGGCAGCTCCTACATCGATCGTTCCCCACGCTCTGCGTGGGAATGCTGCCGGGGACGCTCCGCGTTCCGCTTCGGGTCAGGCGCCTAACGTCAACCCATTCGCCGGCAACGGCAACGCGGTTTTGTAGCGCACCTGCTTGAGCGCAAAGCTTGACCGGATATTTGCCACACCCGGCACTTTGGTCAGGAAGTCCATCATGAACCGCTCCAGTGACTGAATCGTCGGCACCAACACCCGAATCAGATAATCCGGATCGCCAGCCATCAGATAACACTCCATCACCTCGGGGCGATCAGAAATCGCCTCCTCAAAATGCTGCAACGCCTCCTCCACCTGTTTCTCCAGGCTGACATGGATGAACACGTTCACATGCAGCCCCAGCAGGTCGGCATCCAGCAACGTGACCTGCTCGCGGATCAGCCCCAATTCCTCCATTGCCTTGACCCGGTTGAAGCATGGTGTCGGCGACAGATTGACCGAGCGTGCGAGGTCGGCGTTGGTGATGCGCGCATTCTCCTGAAGGCTGTTGAGAATGCCGATGTCGGTACGGTCCAGTTTGCGCATGAGACAAAACCACCTGTTTTTTATGTTTATGCAGAATTTCTATCTGCAAATCATCTCCAGCGCAACGAAACAGAGATAAATATTCTTCTTGCCCGGGCCTATGATTGTTGTAGGACAAGATTTCTTCTACCGAAGAATGACTGCCAGCTCACTACAAGAAATTCACAAGATCGAGCGTAGAAGCCATGACCCAAGCGTATGAACCGCTGCGTCTGCACGTCCCTGAACCCTCGGGCCGTCCAGGCTGCAAAACCGATTTTTCCTACCTGCATCTGACCGATGCCGGTACGGTGCGCAAACCTTCCATTGATGTCGAACCTGCCGACACCGCCGACCTGGCGCGTGGCCTGATCCGTGTGCTCGACGATCAGGGCAACGCCTTCGGCCCCTGGGCCGAAAACGTCCCGGTCGAGATCCTTCGCAAGGGCATGCGCGCCATGCTCAAGACGCGGATCTACGACAACCGCATGGTGGTCGCCCAGCGTCAGAAAAAAATGTCGTTCTACATGCAGAGCCTCGGCGAAGAAGCCATCGGCAGTGCTCAGGCTCTGGCCTTGAACATCGACGACATGTGCTTCCCGACTTATCGCCAGCAAAGCATCCTGATGGCCCGCGAAGTGCCGCTGGTCGACCTGATCTGCCAGTTGCTGTCCAACGAGCGCGATCCGCTCAAGGGCCGTCAGTTGCCGATCATGTACTCGGTCAAGGAAGCGGGCTTCTTCACTATCTCCGGCAACCTCGCCACCCAGTTCATTCAGGCCGTCGGCTGGGGCATGGCCTCAGCGATCAAAGGCGACACGAAAATCGCCTCGGCATGGATCGGCGACGGCGCTACCGCCGAATCGGACTTCCACACCGCCCTCACCTTCGCCCACGTTTATCGCGCGCCAGTGATCCTCAACGTGGTGAATAATCAGTGGGCGATCTCGACCTTCCAGGCCATCGCCGGTGGTGAAGCCACCACCTTCGCCGGACGTGGCGTCGGTTGCGGCATCGCTTCGCTGCGCGTGGATGGCAACGACTTCTACGCGGTGTATGCGGCATCTGCCTGGGCTGCCGAACGCGCCCGCCGCAACCTCGGCCCGACCATGATCGAATGGGTCACCTACCGCGCCGGTCCGCACTCGACCTCCGACGATCCGTCGAAATACCGTCCGGCCGATGACTGGAGCCACTTCCCGCTCGGCGACCCGATCGCCCGTCTCAAACAGCATCTGATCAAGGTCGGTCACTGGTCAGAAGAAGAGCACGCCGCCGTCAGCGCCGAGCTCGAAGCCGAAGTGATTGCCGCGCAGAAACAGGCCGAACAGTACGGCACCCTCGCCGGCGGCCAGATTCCAAGCGCCGCGACCATGTTCGAAGACGTTTACAAAGAGATGCCGGAGCACTTGAAGCGCCAGCGTCAGCAGTTGGGGATCTGACATGAACGATCACAACAACAATATTCAGTTGGAAACCGCCATGACCACGACCACCATGACCATGATCCAGGCCCTGCGCTCGGCCATGGATGTGATGCTTGAGCGTGACGACAATGTGGTGGTGTTCGGTCAGGACGTCGGTTACTTCGGCGGCGTGTTCCGTTGCACTGAAGGCCTGCAGACCAAGTACGGCACCTCGCGCGTATTCGACGCACCGATCTCGGAAAGCGGCATCGTCGGTGTTGCCGTGGGCATGGGCGCTTACGGTCTGCGTCCGGTCGCCGAGATTCAGTTCGCCGACTACGTTTACCCGGCCTCCGACCAGATCATTTCCGAAGCGGCGCGCCTGCGTTATCGCTCGGCCGGCGAGTTCACCGCGCCGATGACCCTGCGCATGCCCTGCGGCGGCGGCATCTACGGCGGCCAGACCCACAGCCAGAGCATCGAGGCGATGTTCACTCAGGTTTGCGGTCTGCGCACGGTCATGCCGTCCAACCCGTATGACGCCAAAGGCTTGCTGATCGCCTCCATCGAAAACGATGATCCGGTGATCTTCCTTGAGCCGAAACGCCTGTACAACGGCCCGTTCGACGGCCACCACGATCGCCCGGTAACGCCGTGGTCGAAACACCCGCAAGCCCAGGTGCCGGACGGTTACTACACCGTGCCGCTGGACGTCGCGGCGATCACCCGTCCGGGCAAGGACGTGACCGTGCTGACCTACGGCACCACCGTCTACGTTTCGCAAGTCGCGGCCGAAGAATCCGGCGTGGATGCCGAAGTCATCGACCTGCGCAGCCTGTGGCCGCTGGACCTGGAGACCATCGTCAAGTCGGTGAAGAAGACTGGCCGTTGCGTGGTGGTTCACGAAGCCACCCGCACTTGCGGTTTCGGCGCCGAACTGGTGTCGCTGGTGCAAGAGCATTGCTTCCATCACCTGGAAGCGCCGATCGAACGCGTCACCGGTTGGGACACCCCCTACCCGCACGCGCAAGAGTGGGCGTATTTCCCTGGGCCGTCCCGAGTGGGCGCGGCGTTGAAACGGGTTATGGAGGTCTGAATGGGCACGCACGTTATCAAGATGCCGGACATCGGCGAAGGCATCGCAGAAGTCGAACTGTCGCAGTGGCACGTCAAGGTTGGCGATCTGGTCGTTGAGGATCAGGTGCTGGCGGACGTGATGACCGACAAGGCGATGGTCGATATTCCATCGCCGGTACACGGGAAAGTGATTGCGCTCGGTGGTCAGCCAGGTGAAGTGATGGCGGTTGGCAGTGTGTTGATCAGCATTGAGGTGGAAGGGGCCGGCAATCTGAAAGAATCGGCCGCGCCTGCTCCCGTCAAAGAAGCACCTGCTGCACCGAAAGCTGAAACCGTGGTGGAAAGCAGACCTGCTGCCGCACCACGTCCAGCTGCGGTTTGCCAAGGCCCGATGGTTGCCCGCGAAGCGGATGAGCGCCCACTGGCCTCGCCGGCCGTGCGCAAACATGCACTGGATCTGGGGATTCAATTGCGTCTGGTACGCGGTTCCGGCCCGGCCGGTCGTGTGTTGCACGAAGACCTCGAGGCCTATCTGGCGCAAGGTCAGTCAAATGCTTCGGCGCCGGTTGCCGCTGCTTACGCACAGCGTAACGACGAAGAACAGATTCAAGTCATCGGCATGCGCCGCAAGATCGCCCAACGCATGCAGGACGCCACTCAGCGTGCCGCGCATTTCAGCTACGTCGAAGAAATCGACGTTACCGCGATTGAAGAACTGCGCGCGCATCTCAATGAAAAACACGGCGCCAGCCGTGGCAAGTTGACCTTGCTGCCGTTCCTCGTCCGCGCTCTGGTTGTGGCCCTGCGCGACTTCCCGCAGATGAACGCCCGTTATGACGACGAAGCCCAGGTCATCACTCGCCTCGGCGCGGTGCATGTCGGCGTCGCCACGCAAAGCGATGTCGGCCTGATGGTGCCGGTGGTGCGTCACGCCGAGGCGCGCAGCCTGTGGGACAGTGCTACAGAAATCTCGCGTTTGGCCAACGCCGCGCGTAATGGCAAGGCCAGCCGTGATGAACTGTCCGGCTCGACCATCACCCTGACCAGCCTCGGTGCACTGGGCGGCATCGTCAGCACGCCGGTTCTGAATCTGCCGGAAGTAGCGATCGTCGGCGTCAACAAAATCGTCGAACGGCCTATGGTCGTCAAAGGCCAGGTGGTGATCCGCAAGATGATGAACCTCTCCAGCTCCTTCGATCACCGCGTGGTCGACGGCATGGATGCGGCACTCTTCATCCAGGCGATTCGTGGCTTGATCGAACAACCTGCCACTTTGTTTGTGGAGTAAGGCGCGCATGCAATCTCTGAACACTACGCTGCTGATCATCGGCGGCGGCCCCGGCGGTTATGTAACGGCGATTCGCGCCGGGCAACTGGGCATCCCGACGATTCTGGTCGAAGGCCAATCGCTGGGCGGCACCTGCCTGAACATCGGCTGCATCCCGTCGAAAGCGCTGATTCATGTGGCTGAGCAGTTTCACCAGACCCGGCATCACAGCCAGCATTCGGCGCTGGGCATCAGCGTTGCCGCACCGAGCCTCGACATCACGAAAAGCGTCGAGTGGAAGGACGGCATCGTTGATCGCCTGACCACTGGCGTGGCGGCGCTGCTGAAGAAGAACAAGGTTCAGGTCATCAATGGCTGGGCCAAAGTCATCGACGGCAAGACTGTTGACGTCGGCGAAACGCGCATCCACTGCGAACATTTGGTGCTGGCCACCGGTTCGACCAGCGTCAATCTGCCGATCCTGCCGATTGGCGGGCCGATCATCTCCTCCACCGAAGCGCTGGCGCCGAAATCCGTGCCGAAACGTCTGGTGGTGGTGGGCGGTGGTTACATTGGTCTGGAACTGGGCATTGCTTATCGCAAGCTCGGCGCCGAGGTCAGCGTGGTCGAGGCGCAGGATCGTATCTTGCCGGCCTACGATGCGGAGCTGACGCAACCGGTGCATGAAGCTTTGAAGCAACTGGGCGTTAAGCTGTATCTGAAACACAGCGTGCTGGGTTTCGATGGCACGTTGCAGGTGCGCGATCCAGAAGGCGAAACCCTGAACCTGGAAACCGATCAGGTGTTGGTCGCTGTCGGCCGCAAACCGAATACCCAGGGCTGGAACCTCGAAGCGCTGAATCTGGATATGAACGGCTCGGCGATCAAGATCGACAGCCGCTGCCAGACCAGCATGCGCAACGTCTACGCCATCGGCGATCTGAGCGGCGAGCCGATGCTGGCCCACCGCGCCATGGCTCAGGGCGAGATGGTTGCCGAGTTGATCAGCGGCAAAACCCGTGAATTCAACCCGACTGCGATTGCTGCGGTGTGCTTCACCGACCCGGAACTGGTAGTGGTCGGCAAGACCCCGGACGAGGCCAAGGCTGCAGGTGTGGACTGCATTGTTTCCAGTTTCCCGTTCGCCGCCAATGGCCGGGCGATGACGCTGGAGTCAAAAAGCGGCTTCGTGCGGGTGGTCGCTCGTCGGGATAACCATGTGATTGTTGGCTGGCAGGCTGTGGGCGTCGGGGTTTCCGAATTGTCGACAGCGTTTGCGCAAAGCCTGGAAATGGGCGCGCGGCTGGAAGACATCGGCGGCACCATTCACGCGCATCCGACCCTGGGTGAAGCGGTGCAGGAAGCGGCGTTGCGTGCTTTGGGGCATGCGTTGCACCTGTAGGCCCCTTCGCGAGCAAGCTCGCTCCCACATTTGGAATGCATTCCCCTGTGGGAGCGAGCTTGCTCGCGAATTCTCAGGGGCAACACGATTTATCTGTGTGCCATCCGATAGTCCGGGCTGCGAAACCGCTCAAGAATGAAGTATTGTTGTGCCCATCCAAAAAACGTCAGAAGCCTTGAACCGTTTCGGCGGTTGTTCAGTGATAGAGGGTGTCATGGGTAACGAAAGCATCAATTGGGACAAGCTGGGTTTTGACTACATCAAGACCGACAAACGCTATCTGTCGTACTTTCGCGATGGCGAGTGGGACAAAGGCACCCTGACCGAAGATAACGTGCTGCACATCAGCGAAGGCTCGACGGCCCTTCACTATGGCCAGCAGTGCTTCGAAGGCATGAAGGCCTATCGTTGCAAGGACGGCTCGATCAACCTGTTCCGCCCGGACCAGAACGCCCTGCGCATGCAACGCAGCTGCGCGCGTCTGCTGATGCCGACGGTCGACACCGAGCAGTTCATCGAAGCCTGCAAAGCCGTGGTTCGCGCCAACGAGCGCTTCATTCCGCCCTACGGCACCGGCGGCGCGCTGTACCTGCGTCCGTTCGTGATCGGCGTCGGTGACAACATCGGCGTGCGCACTGCGCCCGAGTTCATTTTCTCGATCTTCTGCATCCCGGTCGGCGCCTACTTCAAGGGCGGCCTGACCCCACACAACTTCCAGATCTCCAGCTACGACCGCGCCGCCCCACAAGGCACCGGCGCAGCCAAGGTCGGCGGCAACTACGCGGCCAGCCTGATGCCGGGCTCGAAAGCGAAGAAAGCCAACTTCGCCGACGCGATCTATCTGGATCCGATGACCCACACCAAGATCGAAGAAGTCGGTTCGGCCAACTTCTTCGGGATCACCCACGACAACAAGTTCATCACCCCGAACTCGCCGTCGGTTCTGCCAGGCATCACCCGCCTGTCGTTGATCGAACTGGCCAAGACCCGTCTGGGCCTGGAAGTGGTTGAAGGTGATGTGCTGATCGACAAGCTGTCGGACTTCAAGGAAGCCGGCGCTTGCGGTACTGCTGCGGTGATCACCCCGATCGGTGGCATCAGCTACAACGACCATCTGCATGTGTTCCATAGCGAGACCGAAGTGGGTCCTGTGACCCAGAAGCTCTACAAAGAGCTGACTGGCGTGCAGACCGGCGACATCGAAGCGCCAGCGGGCTGGATCGTCAAGGTTTGATCTGACGGCGATTGATGTAGAAAAGCCCTCCACCGAGTGATTGGTGGGGGGCTTTTTTATGGCGTTTGGCGGGGATTGTTGTGTAGGGCTTGAGATCTTTTCCCCCTCACCCCAGCCCTCTCCCCCAGGGGGGCGAGGGGGAAAGGGAGCCGATCTCGGTTGTTCTCAAGACTGAAGTTCGACTCGAGCTTTCAGGTCGATGGATCAAGTCCGAGCACCTCGGTCAGTCCCCTCTCCCTTTGGGAGAGGGTTAGGGTGAGGGGCTTTTGAGCGTTATCCGTTTACCAAGTCGATCAGCAATCCCACTCGCCTGCCCATTCTGCTGCTTACCCATCCGCGCCTGCGTAATCAACCCGGGAATCAACTCCCCCTCCGGCAGATTCTTCCAGAACCGCGCCGGCAAATGCCCCTGCATAACCTTCTCGTTCAACCGCGCTGGATTAAAGATGTGGCTGTAATAGGTCAGCCAAAGATCACCATGAGGATCATCGACGTTCTGCGCCAACTGCTGCCATTCCAGCGGGCATTGCCGTTGATGGATCAGTTGCTCGCCATCGTAATAGACCCCGTCACGCGGGGTGGCGATCAACCAGCGATGGCGACCCATCCGCCCGATGAAATGCTCACTGGCGCTGTGCAGAATGTCGTGGGCCGGCTCATGCCAAGCCACATATTGCGGACCCGCGCTGGATGAAGGCCGCTCGATGAAACGTACAAATGCGTGCAGGTGATGGGCCTCCCGATGCACTTGTTTGATCCGTCGCTGCAACTCGCTGCCGAGTTTGTCCCCGGCCATCATCGCGGTACGGTCGCCGTGGCTGACGCGCCACAGCACTTCATACAGCAAACTCCAGCGTTGATCACCGCGATAACGCGAGGCCTGTTCCAGAGTGTCGAGCAGCGCTCGCGGAATACGTGCCTGAAATGGCCCCTGCCCTTCGGGCACCGGCTCATCACTGGCAAACAGATCACCCACACCTTGCGAGGCCCAGCTCACCAGACTCGGATCGACTTCATGGCTCAGCAGCCAGCGCGCCTGCTGGCGCCAGGTGTCGAACAGGTCGTCGCAATCGAGATTGATCATCCCCACAACCCCATCTGTTGCGGCATCGGCCGGTCACGCAATTGCTGATAAAGCATATGGCTGGTGACCTCGGCCTGCTGCGGGTGATAGTCGCTGGTGATGATGAACGGCTTGGCCTTGGCCAGCACGCAGCGCATACGCGCGACGTCTTCGTAACGGATGCGCCGCTGGCGGCGCAGCTCGACCAGTCGTTCGGTGGTGCGCAAGCCGATACCGGGAATACGCGCAATCAGGGACGCTTCGGCACGGTTCAGATCGAGCGGAAACACTTCGCGGTTCTGCAACGCCCAGGCCAGTTTCGGGTCGATGTCCAGCGCAAGATTACCCGGCCCCTTGAGCAATTCATCAGCACT
Source organism: Pseudomonas sp. ok266 (assembly GCF_900110195.1). Taxonomy (NCBI): domain Bacteria; kingdom Pseudomonadati; phylum Pseudomonadota; class Gammaproteobacteria; order Pseudomonadales; family Pseudomonadaceae; genus Pseudomonas; species Pseudomonas sp. ok266. The sequence goes on from NZ_FOCU01000017.1 coordinate 82,131, forward strand.
GTAGCCGTAGCTGCGCAGGAGAAAATCGGCCTGATACAAACGGTGTTCGCGCATCAGCGGCGGCGCGGCCAGTGGCACGCTTTTCGGGCTGTCGGGGATCGGGCTGAAGGCCGAATAGTAGACCCGGCGCAAACGGAAGTTGCCGTACAAGGCCTGGGCGCTGTGGAGGATGGTGCTGTCATCGGTGTCATCGGCGCCGACAATCAGTTGCGTGCTCTGCCCGGCCGGGGCGAATTTCGCCGAGCGCGGTTCGTTCAGCACGGTCTGCACGCCGGTGTAGATGGTGTTCATCGCCTGTTTGATCGAAGTGATGTCCTTCTCCGGTGCCAGCACTTGCAGGCTGGCATCGGTGGGCAGTTCGATATTGACGCTCAGGCGATCGGCGTAGCGGCCCGCCTCTTCAATCAATGCCGGATCGGCTTCGGGAATGGTCTTGAGATGGATGTACCCGCGAAACTCATGCTCTTCACGCAGCAGCTTCGCCACCCGCACCAGTTGCTCCATGGTGTAGTCCGCCGAGCGAATGATGCCGGAACTGAGAAACAGCCCGCTGACGCAGTTACGCCGGTAGAAATCCATGGTCAGCGCCACGACTTCCTCGGGGGTGAAGCGAGCGCGCGGAACATCGCTGGAGCGGCGGTTGACGCAATACTGGCAATCGTAAAGGCAGAAATTGGTCAGCAGAATCTTCAACAACGACACGCAGCGCCCGTCCGGCGTGTAGCTGTGGCAGATGCCCATGCCATCGGTCGAGCCCAGGCCGCTCTTGCCCTCGGAGCTGCGCTTGGGCGCGCCGCTGCTCGCGCAGGAGGCGTCGTACTTGGCGGCGTCGGCGAGGATGCTCAGCTTGTCGATGATTTGCATGGCGCGGGCCCTATACTGTTTGCATATACAGTATAGGGCCGACAGCGGTGATACAAGGTGGCAGATGCACCCCTCGTCGGCCAGAAGGTCAAGATCAAAGATCGCAGCCTTCGGCAGCTCCACATGGATTGGGTACGGTCGAGATTTATCGGGTGTACGCGATTCCTGTAGGAGTTGCCGCAGGCTGCGATCTTTTGATCTGCCCGTCTACCGGCCACTCAACGCCAAACCGCGCACCGATCTCCTTGCGCCCCAGCGCCGTCAACGCCAGCGCCCGACTGTCCAGATCCTGGGTCACCCACTTGCGCTTCAACGCGGTCTGCAACAGCGCCGCCCCCAGCGAACCACCGAGATGCGGCCGGCGCATGCTCCAGTCCAGGCACGGGCAGGCAAACTTGCGGCGCAGGGTGGTCAAATCATGCACATCGATACCCAGCCCGAGAAACAGCGCCTCCCCGCTTTCACTCAAGCGATACGCCTGCTCGTCGGTTGCCACCAACCAACCGCCCTCGAGCAAACGGTCATGCAGCATCACCGCCAGCGTCCCGGCCATGTGGTCATAGCAGGTGCGCGCAAATTGCAGGCGATCCGGGGTGTGCGCCTTGAACGTTGGCGCGGCGTTCTGGCCAATCACCATCAACGCTTCCAGCGCCTGCGCCACGCGCTGATCGGCTAGGCTGTAATAGCGATGACGGCCCTGCACATGCAGGCGCAGCAGTGCCAGGTCCTTGAGTTTCGCCAGGTGCACGCTGGCGGTCGAGGCGCTGACTTCGGCGATCGTCGCCAATTCAGTGCTGGTGCGGGCGTGGCCGTCCATCAGCGAACAGAGGATTTTCGTTCGCGCCGGCTCGGCGATGGCGGCGGCCACTTGGGAAACGCCGATGTCTTGATGTTCTGCGTGCATAGTTCGCTCCCGGACGAATCATCGTCGTTGCGCAGTGGAGATAGTAGCAACACTTTCCCCGCCGACAAGGATGCAAACCATGAACCCGATCAGCGCCGCAACGCACGCCGATCCTTATCCCTACTACGCCGAACTGCGCGCAGCAGGTGGACTGACGTTTCATCCAGAGCTGAAACTGTGGGTCGCCAGCAGTGCCCGGGCGGTGTGTGCGGTGTTGGCCCACGCGGATTGCCGGGTGCGTCCGGCGCAGGAGCCAGTGCCCAAAGCGATTACAAAAGGCATGGCCGGCAAAGTCTTCGGCCAACTGATGCGGATGAATGACGGTGAACGCCAGCGCTGCCCGCGCGCTGCCATTGAGCCTGAGTTGGCCTCGCTCGACCTCGAGGCCGTCGACAGATTGGTCGCCGCGCGGCTGATCACAGCGGACGCCGACGGGGTGTACAAGGCAATGCTTCGTGGCCCGGTGTGCGTGGTCGCGGCGCTGCTGGGGTTCACCCCGGCGCAAGCGCGGGCGATCAGTGAATTGACGGCGGATTTCGTTGCCTGCCTGTCGCCGTTGAGCAATGACCTGCAACTGGCCGCAGCAGAGGCGGCGGCTGAACAACTGCGCGGTGACTTCATCGAATTGCTCGCCGAGCCGGCCAGCCCGTTGCTCAGTGCAATCCAACAGCGCTTCACTGGCGATGAGGAAACCTTGATCGCCAACCTGATCGGCCTCTGTTCACAGACGTTCGAAGCCTGCGCCGGCCTGATCGGCAATACGCTGCTAGCGCTACGTCGGCAGCCAGCGTTGCGCGGCGAATCCATCGAAGCACTGCTCAACGAAGTCCAGCGCTTCGACCCGCCCGTGCAGAACACCCGGCGCTTTGTCGCCGCGTCCTGTGAGATCGCTGGAGTACGTGTCGAAACGGGCGATGTGATTCTAGTGCTGCTGGCCTCGGCCAATCGAGATCCGGCGCTCAACGAACAGCCGGAGCAGTTTCTGCCACAGCGCGCCAACCGCCGCAGTTTCAGTTTTGGCAGTGGTCGGCATCAGTGTCCGGGGCAAGCGCTGGCGATGAGTATTGCCGGGGCGACGGTGAGGGAAATAATCAGGCATGACATCGACCTGAATCGTCTGAACTGGCACTACAAGCCTTCGCTCAACGGGCGCATTCCAGTGTTCAGCGATGTGGGCGCCTGACAGTCCGTCTTCGCGAGCAAGCTCGCTCCCACATGAGTTATCGGGTGATCGCAATAGTGTGCACACCCGATAACCCTGTGGGAGCGAGCTTGCTCGCGAAGAGGCCAGCCCAGTCACTGAAAATGCTGGCTCAAGCCGCCCACTGCAAAATCAGCCAGCTGTTAGCGCCGCTGATCACCACAAACAACCCCCAGGCCAGCACCCGGGTAGGCCAGCGATTCACAAACGGCCCCATCAGTTGTTTGTCGTTAGTCATTCGAATGAGTGGATACAAGGCAAACGGCAACTGCAGACTCAACACCACCTGACTCAACACCAGCAATTTGCCGATCGCGTTATCGCCCATCAGCCACACGCCGACGAATGCCGGAATCAACGCCAGTCCGCGAGTAATCAAGCGCCGCTGCCAGCACGGGATCCGCAGGTTCAGATAACCCTCCATGATCACCTGGCCGGCGATGGTGCCGGTGAAGGTCGAACTCTGCCCCGATGCCAGCAGCGCAACGCCGAACAACACGCTGGCCAGCGCCCCACCGACCAGCGGATCGAGCAAGTGGTAGGCGTCCTGAATGTCCACCACGTCGGTGTGCCCGGACTGGTGGAACGCTGCCGCCGCGAGAATCAGAATCGCCGCGTTGACCAGCAACGCCAGGGCCAGCGAACCGATGGTGTCGATGCGCGCCAGTTTCACCGCGTCCTGCTTGCTGGCGAGGTCCTTGCCGATCATCCGCGTCTGCACGATCGAGGTGTGCAGGTAGAGGTTATGCGGCATCACTGTCGCACCGAGAATACCGATGGCCAGGTACAACGGAGCCGCTTCGCCAATCGCCGCCAGCGACGGTTTGAAACCTTGGGCGACGTCCGGCCAGTAGGGTTTGATCAGCAGCAGTTCAACGAAGAAACACACGCCGATGGTCGCGACCAATACCAGCATGATTGCTTCCAGACGGCGGAAACCGCGATTTTGCAGGGCCAGCACCAGCAAGGTGTCGAACGCGGTCAGGGCGATGCCGAAGGTCAGCGAACAGCCGAGCAACAAATGAAACGCCAGCGCACAACCCAGCACTTCAGCCAGATCGGTGGCGATGATCGAGATTTCCGCCAACACCCACTGCAGCCGTGCGGTCGGCGTGCTGTAGCGCTCGCGGGACAATTGCGCCAGGTCGCGCCCGGTGGCGATGCCCAGCCGCGAGCACAGGCACTGCACGACCATGCCCGCCAGACTCGCCAGCAACACCACAAACAACAGGCTGTAACCGAAGCGTGAACCGGCCTCGATGGCGGTGGCCCAGTTGCCCGGGTCCATGTAGCCAATCGACACCAGCAAGCCGGGGCCGGCGAAACGCAGCACGCGCTTGAAGAACGAGGCGCTGGGATCCACCGCAACACTGCCGGCCACTTCCGGCGGGCAAAACGGCGCGGTGGCGATTTTGGGCAAACTGAATTTCACGCACACATCCAGAAACAAGTCGGAAAGGCGCAGCTTAGAGGTTTCAGCCGGAGCCTTGAAGTGCAAAAGAATCTATCGACTCACCCCCAACAACTGTTCACGCAACTCCGGACTGCGCGTGCGCGGATCCAGCCAGATATCAAAAAATGCCCGGGCAAACAGCGGGTCATTGATCTCATGCTGCAACTGCTGACCGACAAAAAACCGCGCGCCCTGCCCCGGCAGATACACCCCGGTAATCCGCGTGCCGGCCTGCACATCGACAAACGATTGCTGCATCTGTACCTGCCACCCGGCCAATTGCGCCGGGCTGACGCGGGCACCGGCCAGCCGTTTGATTTCGTCGACGCTGGCCTTGACCAGATCATCGCGGGAGATGTTGCGGCGGTAGATCAACTCCAGCGCAAATGGCTGACCGTCGACCAAGGGCCGCGCGGCACTCCACAATCGCGCGTTGTAGACATCGAAACCGAACACGCTGTAATCGCCGGTGCCAATGATCTGCGCGCCGGGCACGGCGTCCTGCCAATTGGCCCAGGTCGGCGTCAGCAACAACGCCCACAAGCCGATGCCGCAGCATCCTCGCACCAGCTTCGGTGTTCTTCTCATCGCGGCATCGACTCCGGTAAACCCTGATACACACAGCATAGCCGGGTATCGCCCCCGTTACTTTGTATACAAAAACTGCGCACATAGGCAGCAATCGCCGATCGACAATGCTACCGTGGCCTACCCTCAACGGACGGAGACACCTGCGTGCTGATCCTCAAACTGCTGCTGATTCCCGGTTTTCTGCTGCTGATATCCCTGGCGGGCAAACGCTGGGGGCCGAGCGTGGCCGGGTGGCTGTCGGGATTGCCGGTGGTGGTCGGGCCGATTCTGTTTTTCCTCGCCATCGAGCAGGGTCCGGCGTTTGCCGCACAGTCAGCGGTGGCGGCGTTATCGGCGATGTTCGCGATGATTGCGTTCTGCATCATCTACGCACAGGTCGCGCAACGGGCGAACTGGCCGCTGGCGTTGGCGGCGTCGCTGTCGGTGTGGGCCGTGATTGCTTGGGTGTTGTCGCTGATCCCGGCGTCGCTGCCGTTTTCGGTGGCAGCGGCGGCGGTTGCGTTGTTGGCATCGCCGTATCTGTTTCCTGCGGTACAACCGGTGCTCAACGGTCCGGCGCCGAAGTCGGACAAACTGATCTGGCGAATGATCGCCGGTGCCGCGTTGACCCTGCTGGTGACGATGCTGGCCAGCACCGTCGGCGAGCGCTGGAGCGGTTTGCTCGCGGTGTTCCCGGTGCTCGGCAGTGTAATGGCGGTGTTCTCGCAACAGACGCGCGGCCCGGCATTTACCGCCGCATTGTTACGGGCGACGGCGACCGGCATGTATTCGTTCTCCGCGTTTTGTCTGGTCTCGGCACTGACCTTGCCGAGCATGGGACTGAGTGGATTCGCCGTCGGTGTCGCGGTGTCGGTGGCGATGCTCGGCGTGACCAAACGCCTGTTGGCCCGTCCGCTGGCGAAAGCGCAGGCGCAGTAACCGGTCAGACGATTCGCGCTGGAACGCCCGCCCCCCTCCGTGGGATGATCGCCCGCCTCGCGCGACCATCCACCGGAGATTCACATGTCATTGTTGAGCAAAAAAGCCGTCGTCCTGCTGGTGGCGGCCCTCGCCGGTTTCGGCGCCCTCCACGCGCAAGCGGCCAAGAAAAATGCCGGCACCGAGAAAGTTTCGATGCTCGAGGGCAAGTTCACCTTTGTGTTGCCTAAAGGTTTCGTCGCCGACCCGCTGCCGACCAGCCCGAGCGGAACCAAAGGCACGATGTACACCAATGAAGCGACGAAGACCGTGGTCATTACCGCTGAAAACCAGATTCCCGAAGGCCAGCACGTCAAGGATAACGACGGGCAGTTCCTCGACAGCACCGTCTCGAGTTTCATCGACGACCAGCGCAAGGCCCTGCCGGACTTCAACAAACTCAGCGAAAAAAGTCTGACCCAGAAAGGCACCGGCCTTGGCCTGCGCCAGGTCGACAGCACCGCGACCCAGGGCGGTGGCCAGACCCTCAACACCACGCTGATGGCCGGCTCCGGGACGAAAATGGCGCTGGTGCAGGTGATCTCCCGCGCCAGCGACAAGAAAGGTCACGATGCTTTGGTGAAAACCATCCTCAAGGATTGAGCTGCTGCAGCCAGCCATTCAAGTCGCGCAGCTCGGCCGCACTGATACTGTGGCCGACGCCGGGATAGGCATGAAACTGCGGTTTGTAGCCCAGCTTCTGTAGCTGCGCATTGGCCTCGGTGCCGTCGTGGTAGGGCACCCGATCATCGGCGGTGCCGTGGCCGATAAAGATATTCAGCGGCAACGGCTGCTGCTGGCCTTTGAGTTCAGCTTTCAACACTGGCAATAAACGCCCGCTCAACGCAGCGATCCCGCCGACAGCGACTGGCGGCCGCAGCCCCACCTCGTAGGTCATCATCGCGCCCTGGCTGAAGCCGATCAGGTACACCTTGCTCGGGGTGGTGTGATATTTCTGCGCCGCTTGCGCGACAAAGTCGCGCAGCTTCTGCCCACTGACCTTCAGATCATCGGTCTCGCCGTTGTAGGCACCTTCGCCTTTCTTGCGAAACCACTGGAAACGTCCTTCACCCAATGACAACGGTGCCTGCACCGACAGGTAGTTGTATTGCGCCGGCAGTTGGAATTTCATGCCGATCAGATCGGCTTCGTTACTGCCGTAGCCGTGCAGGAAAATCACCAACGGACGCGTCTCGGCGTCGGCGTGCACCTGTTCGATGTACTTGAGCGGCAGATCGGATTGCAGCGTGGTTTGCGCCTGCACGGCGCTGGACGCCAGCAGGGTCAAGAGAGCAAAGACCTTCAACATAGAGCCTTCCTTCACGGAGAGTCGGGTTCGGGGGGAGCCTAACATCCTGCGGCGAGGATCAACATGTTGGGGGCTGCTGATGGCCCCTTCGCGAGCAAGCTCGCTCCCACATTGGAAATACATTCCCCTGTAGGAGTGAGCCTGCTCGCGATGAGGCCATTAGCCCCAACGGAGATCCCGTCAGTCGTTAGTCAGTTTCCCGGTACGAAACGCCACCCGCCCCGCCACTTTCGCCTGCCAGATCCCCGGCTCGGTATAACGCCCACGATCCAGCGCAAACAGCACGCCACTGGTGCCGGCGCGCACGGTGGTCACGCGATCCTGCAACGGATCGACCACCTCGAACAACGCATCGCCCTGCTCCACCCACTCGCCAGCATTGCGCAGAAAACTCACCACGCCATGGTGCGGTGCGAATAGGTATTCGGTGCCCTCGAACGGCAGACCTTCGCAGCACTCACTTGGCGCTGCCGGCCACTCGCCGCCGATGAAACCCTGCTCGGCAAGAAAGCCGAGGATCGCCTCACAATTGGCCTGCGCCTGATCGACCCGGGTATCGCCCATGCTGCCCAGTTCCAGCGTGGTCGCCAGATTCGCCGCCGGAATCGCAGCGTTAGGGAACGCCCGCGCCAGACGCAGCCACGGCGTCGAGCAGGACTCATCGAACGAGCTGCCGCCGGAATCCTCACACAGCAATGCCACGCCAGCCTTCAAACGTGCGGCCAGCGATTGCCACTGTGGCCAGTGCTGTGGCAGCGCGTACAGGTGAATCGCCGCGTCGAAATCGCAATGCAGATCGAGGGTGATGTCGGCATCGCAGGCATGGCGCAGCAACAGGCGATGCAAGGCTTCCAGTTGCGAGGCCGGCGCCGGCAGTTCATCGAATACCTGGCCCATGGTTTGGCGGATCAGTGCCACGTTGGCCTCGGCATCAGTGCCCAGACGCTCACCGATCAACGCCCCGACCGGCGCACTGAGTTCGACGAAGGCGCGGTTGAAATTCTTGCCGCTGCCCAGTTCGAAGCGGCCCATGTGCGCGCCTTGCACATGTTGATCGAGGCCGATCGGGTTGGCCACCGGCACCAGCTCGATCACGCCCTGCAAACGGCCTTGCTGTTCCAGTTCATTGAGGCGTTGCTTGAGTTCCCACGCGGTGCGCATGCCCGGCAGTTCATCGGCGTGCAGGCTGGCCTGGATGTACACCTTGCGGGTGCCCGCGCCATAGCGAAACACGCTGAGCGAGCGCTCGCTGCCCAAGTGGCTCCAGGGCAGAACATGGTCGATGCGTTGCATGGGAAGACTCCTGCAGTCTGGTAGATCTGGATCAATGAGATCCCTGTGGGAGCGAGCTTGCTCGCGAATGCAATTTGACAGTCAATAAAGATGTTGAATGTTAAACCGTATTCGCGAGCAAGCTCGCTCCCACAGGGATCTCCATCTGTAGAAAGAAAGCATAAAAAAAGTGGCCACCGCGCAAACGGGGCCACTTTTTTCTACGGCGTATTAATGGCCGTACACGTCAAAGTCGAAGTACTTGTCCTGGACTTTCTTGTACTCGCCATTGGCGCGGATTTCGGTGATGGCTTTGTTGAATTGCTCGGCCAGCGCGGTATCGCCCTTGCGCACCGCAATGCCGGCGCCGCCGCCGAAGTACTTGGCGTCTTCGTAGGTTGGGCCAACGAATTCAAAACCTTTACCCGCGTCGGTTTTCAGGAAACCGTCGCTCAGGTTGACCGAGTCAGCCAGCATCGCGTCGATACGCCCGGAAACCATGTCGAGGTTGGCTTCCTGCTGCGAGCCGTAACGCACCAGGTCGATCCCGGCCGGCACCAGCACTTCGGTGGCGTAACGGTCGTGGGTGCTGGCACGCAGCACGCCGACTTTCTTGCCCTTGAGCTCGGTCAGCGGGTCTTTGACACCGGAGCCTTCCTTCATCACGAAGCGCGCCGGGGTGTGGTAGTACTTGATGGTGAAATCGACGTTCTTCTTGCGGTCGTCGGTGATGGTCATCGACGACAGAATCGCGTCGATCTTCTTCACTTTCAGCGCCGGGATCAGGCCATCGAATTCCTGCTCAACCCAGGTGCATTTGACTTTCATCTGCGCGCACAGCGCATCGCCGATATCGACGTCGAAACCGGCGAGTTTGCCGTCAGGGGTTTTCATCGAGAATGGCGGGTAACCGGCTTCGATACCGATGCGGATCGGCTTGGCGTCTTCGGCCACGGCGGTCAGGGACAACATCGACAGTGCCAGGGCACCGAACATCACTAGCTTCTTCATTTATAACTCCTGTGTGCGGAGGCTTTTATTGGCAGCTTTCGATTCAGCGTTCGGTCATGGCCAATTGGCTACAAACACCGAAGTGGCCGGCAGTCTATGGCGGCGCGCACAGGGTAAATTGTGTTTAAGCGACAAATACTTATGAAAGATCGGCGCACCGATTGACCGGGGTCAACGGGTGCGCCGTCGTGGAGCAAGAGCTGTAGGACAAGCGCTTTTTTTGCTCAGGATTTCTCTTAAAAGAACGTCAGCATTCGCAGCCGATGGCGGTTTTGCCGACTTGCTCAACGCTGAGTTGAAAGCCTTCATCCAGCCATCCGCTAACCCCGCCGATCATCTCCTTGACCGGATACCCCAGCGCCGCCAGCTTCACCGCCGCCTTGTTCGCGCCGTTGCAATGCGGGCCGGCGCAATAGACCACGAACAGCGTGGTTTTCGGGTAACTCGCCAGTTCCGCCGCCGTGAGCAAACGGTTCGGGATATTGATCGCGCCCGGCACATGCCCGCGCTCATAGGCCAGCGGCCCGCGTACATCGACCAGGACAAAATCAATCTCGCCGGCCTCTTGGCTACTGAATACGTCGGAACAATCGGTTTCGAAAGTCAGACGATTGCTGAAGTGCATCAGGGCGATCGCCGACGGCGCCGCAGGAATGTCGCGAACCAGGCTGACCATGGGTGTTGCTCCTTTATCTGAACGGGTGTGAACAGACTTTATCGAGCGGTCGCTTGCGGCTACAGTGGCGCACAAGACACTCACCGGGAATTTTCCGCCAAATGCCGACATCACCAGGTCTGGTTGCGATTCTGGCCTACGACGGCCTCTGCACATTCGAGTTTGGCATCGCCGTGGAGGTCTTCGGCCTGACCCGGCCGGAGTTCGATTTCCCGTGGTACACCCACGCCATTGCGGCGGTCGATCAAGGCCCGATGCGCGCCTTGGGCGGCATTCAGGTGCTGGCCGATGGCGGTCTGGAATTGTTGGCCGAGGCGCGCACCATCATCATTCCCGGCTGGCGCGACCGTAACGCGGCGGTGCCTCCAGCATTGATCGACGCGTTGCGTCAGGCCCATGCCCGGGGCGCGCGGTTGCTATCGATCTGCTCCGGTGTATTTGTGCTGGCGGCCACCGGTTTGCTCGACGGCCACGGCGCCACCACCCATTGGCGTTACACGACGGAACTGGCGCAGCGCTTCCCGGCGATTGCCGTCGATCCGGACGTGCTTTATGTCGACTCCGGGCAATTGATCACTTCGGCGGGCAGCGCGGCCGGGATCGATGCCTGCCTGCATCTGGTGGCGCGGGACTTCGGCACGCAAGTCGCCAACTCGGTGGCGCGGCGCCTGGTGATGTCGCCGCAGCGTACTGGCGGTCAGGCGCAGTTTATTCCAACCCCGGTCAGCCCGACGCCGCGCAATGATCTGTCGCGGGTGATGCAGTGGGCGCGTGAGCGTTTGCATGAACCGCTGGAGGTACGTGATCTGGCCAGTGAAGCGGCGATGAGTGAGCGTACGTTTCTGCGGCGATTTACCGAGGCCAGTGGGCAGTCGCCCAAGGCTTGGTTGCAGCATGAACGGTTAGCGCGGGCGCGGGAGTTGCTGGAGAGCACGCCGGACAATACCGAGCAGATTGCCGAGCGTTGCGGTTATCGGTCGGTGGAGAGTTTTCGCGTGGCGTTTCGCGGCGTGGTGGGGGTTCCGCCTTCGGTGTATCGGGAGCGGTTTGGGCGCGGCGTGAGGGTTGAATCCTGAGGTGGTTTTGAAGGCGCCTTCGCGAGCAAGCTCGCTCCCACAGTTTGGAATGCGTTCCCCCTGTGGGAGCGAGCCTGCTCGCGAAGGCGCCCAGTCAAACGCAGCATCATTTAGACATCAGCCACAAGGCTACAGCGCCTTGCGCCTTTGCCTACAACTACGCCAGAATCCGCCGGCTTGTGCGGCTTGGGGGCTGCCGGTAACTTGGTTCGCGTCACTGAATGTTCAGTGATCGGGTTTAGTCGCTCGGTTTCATCTCTAGCTTGCAAGCAGTTATTCAGTCTGGCATCTCCATGCCTGCACTCAATGGCGGCTATGCGCAGGGCGCTTTCGAGCGCGCCGGTTTAGCTAGGAGGCCGGTCGACTAACCTGCGTATAGCTGCCACCCAATGTTTAGTCGCAAACGGTGTCAGCCTCATTGAGGTTTCCTAGCATATGTTCAAAATAACGCCGAATCCGCCCGAAACAGACGCGGAAGTCGATCCAAATCCAACGTCCCCCTACTCCGAACCGGGCTCCAGAAAACTCCACGAAGCCGCCGAACGCGCCCTCGACCACTACCTGAAACCCACTCCCCCAGCGCCACCACGCAAACCCAGCACCATGTTCCTCGTCGACCCCAACACCGGCGCCGAAGACCTCATGGCCCACGCCTGCGAATCCATGGCTTCGGCCAGCGTCATGCTCAGCGACTTCGCCGCCCTGCTCGACTCGCCCTACCGCAACACCGTGCTCGGCATCCAGCAAGTGGTCATGCTCGGCGAACTCGCGGTCAACCGCGCCCTCGACAAAATCGAACCCGCCCTGAGGCAATAAACATGTCCATCAAAACCGATGCACAAGTCGTCGCGGCACTGGTGGCCATGGGCTTCAACGAGCGGGACGGACGCTGGGCGCAGAACGCCTGCCTGGTGCTCTTCGAAAGCGAACGCGAAACCATCGTCGCCTCCGCCGTCACCGTGCTTCCCCAACTCGATGAACTGGAAATCGACGCCGTGCTACCCGCACTGCGCCGCGTAACCCGCCGGTTCCCCTCACTGCAAAAAACCGTGGCCGACACACTGGCCGAGATGGCACACGCAGCCTGATTGACCGCGTGATCGTTCTTCGCGAGCAGGCTCGCTCCCACAGTTGTTCGCGGTTACTCGCGGTATTTGAGTACACCGCCGGCCCAATGTGGGAGCGAGCCTGCTCGCGATGGCGTTCTTTCTGCATCGGACGCGTGAGTCACGAAGCTCGAAAATCCGCGAGGATAAAGGGTGTGTGCTCACGCAAGTAAACGTCGACATCGTCCAGCGAGTGCAACGCTTCACTGGATGACTCCACGCGTTCTTCATCGTCATGACGAATGACCGTGACGAAAAAGGTTTCTGCCTGTCGGACCAACGTCGCAGTGCGTTTGACCGGCCGCCCATCCTCCTGAGCAAAGGACATCGCACGTAACGTTTCATTTTGCAGAGCTTCAGACACGTCTGCTTTGAGGGCCTTGCGTTTGGCGAGCAGTTCTTTCGCGGCTACCCAACTGCCAACCGCAGCGGCAGCGGAAACGAAATACATGTAGTTGTAAGTCGATCCTCTGCGCGAGGCATGCCTCTCCACCAGCCAATCGGCAACTTGTGAAACCCACTGCCACACATCCATCGCATTTATTCCCAAGCGTAAAAAACGACCCGGTTTCAATCCTCCCGCGTCAACACTTCCAACAACTCAATCTCAAACACCAGATTCGAATTCGGCGGGATCTTGCCCATCGTCCGTTCGCCATACCCCAGATGCGCCGGCACCAGCAATTTACGTTTGCCCCCCACCTGCATCCCCATCAAACCCTGATCCCACCCCTTGATCACGCGCCCGGTGCCAATCACGCACTGAAAAGGTTTGCCACGGCTGTAGGAAGAATCGAACTCGCTGCCGTCTTCCAGCCATCCGGTGTATTGGGTGGTGATCAGCGCGCCTTTGATGGCGGCTTTGCCTTCGCCGATCTGAAGATCGATTACCTGCAGTTCATCATTCATAACATTCACTCTATTGTTCAGCCGGCCGCCGTTTTCCCAGAAATGCCGGGGATTGGCAACCTGGCAGCGCAGATCAACATGGTATCCGAACCGAGTAATGAAGCATTAACATAGCCAACCGCCACTACTCTACGGATCGACCCGCCATGCTGGCAGCGCCCGAATGACTCTGTTCTGGATCAGCCTTGCCGTGGGCGCGATCATGCTGGCCATCATCGCCCTGCTGCTGTGGCGCGAACGCGATTTGCGCCGGCAGCTCGCGCAGTATCGGGATCTGCTGACTCGGGCCGCCGATGGCCGGAGCATTCAGCAGGACGGCGACGTCGAGCGTTTCAAACGCAGCCAGTACTTTGCGCGCATCGGCACCTGGGACTGGGAAGTCGACACGGATCGGCTGTACTGGTCGGACGCGATTTACGGCATGTTCGGCTTCAAGATCGGCGAGATTACGCCGTCCTATGCGCTGTTCTGTTCCTGCGTCCATCCGGACGATCGCACCAAGGTGCGCGAAGGCGAACTTCGCTGCCTGGAGACCGGCGAAAATCACGATGAGGAATACCGCGTGGTCTGGCCCGACGGCACGATTCGCTGGCTGCGGGAAACCGGCAACGTGGTGCACAACGACCACGACGCTGTGGTGAAAATGATGGGTGTGGTGCGCGACATCACCGAAGAAAAAGCCTCGGCCAGCTACCTGCAACACCTCGCTCACTTCGATCCGCTGACCGGCCTGCCCAATCGTCTGGTGCTGGAACAACGCTTGTCCGAAGCACTGGATCACGCGCGGCAGACCGAAACTCGCGTAGCGCTGGTATTCGTCGACCTCAACGGTTTCAAAACCATCAACGACCGCTATGGCCATGCCGCCGGCGACCGCGTGCTGATCACCACGGCCACGCGGCTGAAACGCATCCTGCGCGCCACCGATACGGTCGCGCGCATTGGCGGCGATGAGTTTGTGGTGATCCTGCAAGACCTGGCGCCGAGCCTGAGTTTGCAGGACGAAGCGCGCAGCATTTGCCAGAAAATCTTCATCGAACTGTCGCCCCCGATCAGCATCGGCAACGACCAGCGCCACATCGGCACCAGCCTTGGCGTGGCGGTGTTTCCGGATCATGCGACGGCTATGGATCGCTTGCTGCACATTGCCGATCTGGCGATGTATGAGGCCAAGCGCAGTGGCAATAATCAGTATCGGTTGGGGGGTGGGCAGGTGATGAATCACGTTCGGGTCGAGTAGCTCGATCAGTCCGCAGGCAGGCCAAACGGAACGCCATTGAAGGTATGCGTGCAGCAACGGCAATGAGGCTTCATCTCTTCGACACTCAGCTGCGGATTGACGATTTGCAGCTGCTTTTGCTCATCGACGAACAGGCCGTTGAAGTAGGCCGACTCGCCCAGTCGCACAATGTCCTTGCGATCGTCTTCGTGGATGGCAACCATCCAGAACACCGGCTCTGGCCGATCAAGGCGAGATACCGCTTCGCTGAAAATCTCATCCCAATGACCGCCGACGCGAGATAACAGAAAACGAAACAACGGCGTGTAGTCGTAGCCGTGGTGTTTGATGCCATGCATCGAGCCGCGCGTGGCCTCGCTGCGGCTTTGCGCTTTGGTGTTTCGTTGATCACGGTAGTGCCCGCCGGGGTTGTTGCGCCAGACATTGTGGGCGGTGGTGTTTTCTTTGCGATACAGCGGTTTCTTTTCCAACCTGTTGCTCCTGACTTCCCTTCACTCGAAACGCCCCAAGGGTTTTACCCGAACGGCGCTCGATTGCAATCAACCGTCCTTGGCTGATTGTTGCCGGAGGTTTAACGCGGGACCGGTTTCATCTCGACAATCGTCCCGTTGGTGATCATCACCATGACGTACTGGTCATTGATCTGTACCCACTGCGCCTGCTCAACAGGTTTTTTCAGGCCCTTGGTTTTCCAATCGATGGCTTTTTCACTGCGCTGATAAATATCCGGGGCGCGGTCGTTGACCTTCAATTCGCGGTCGCTGGTCGGCGATTGCACGGCTTGTTCATTTGAGGTTTGCGCCGCTTGAACAAGTGGGCTGATCCCGGCAATGCCGGCGACGAGGGCCAGGCTGGCGATTAGGGTTTTGCTGTTCATCGGTGAACCTCCAGAGATGTGTGCTACCTGAACTCGGACTGCCGGGTCCGGGAATCATTCCTTGTTTTTTTGCCGGGGCAGACTGGAGGATTGTAGTTGTCAGTTGGGCCGCTATCGCGAGCAGGCGCAGGCCTACAGATTCCGTGGTGTAAGCAGAATGTTCAGTTGCCACGAAAACCTGTGGGAGCGAGCCTGCTCGCGAAGGGGCCGGCACATTCGACATCTTCATTGCTTGGGCCACCGCTTTCGCGAGCAGGCTCGCTCCCACAGGTTTATTCAGGGCGACTCTGGATTGATCCACTTTACACATCAATCCATGCCAATAATGCAATTAACATCCTGTTACACCTGCGCCACCATCCACCTCAATAAAAACCGTGCGCCGCCCTCCCGTCGCGCACGTCATAAAAGCGGTGGAGTACTTTTCTATGACAGCCTCAATCCCTCACAGCGGCTCGCGGGCCGGTGCCATTTTCCGGGTGACCTCGGGCAACTTCCTCGAACAGTTCGATTTCTTCCTGTTCGGCTTCTATGCCACGCAGATCGCGGCGGTGTTCTTTCCGGCGAGCAGTGAGTTCGCCTCCCTGATGATGACCTTTGCGGTGTTCGGCGCAGGCTTTTTGATGCGTCCGCTGGGCGCCATCGTGCTCGGTGCGTACATCGATGATGTCGGTCGGCGTAAAGGTTTGATCGTCACCCTGTCGATCATGGCCAGCGGCACGATATTGATCGTGCTGGTGCCCGGTTACGAAAGCATCGGCCTATTTGCGCCGGCACTGGTGTTGATCGGGCGCTTGTTGCAAGGCTTCTCGGCCGGTGCGGAATTGGGCGGTGTGTCGGTGTATCTCGCCGAGATCGCCACGCCGGGCCGCAAAGGTTTCTTCACCGCTTGGCAGTCGGCCAGTCAGCAAGTGGCGATCATCGTCGCCGCCGCTTTGGGCTATGCGCTGAACGCGTGGATGGCGCCGGATGTGGTGGCCGATTGGGGCTGGCGGATTCCGTTTTTCGTCGGTTGCATGATCGTGCCGTTTATCTTTTTCCTGCGCCGTAACCTGGCGGAAACCGAAGAGTTCGCCGCACGCAAACACCGCCCGAGCATGGGCGAAGTGTTCCGCACCCTCGGCCAGAACTGGGGCGTGGTACTCGGCGGCATGTTGATGGTCGCGTTGACCACCACCGCGTTTTACCTGATCACCGTGTACGCGCCGACTTTCGGCAAAACCGTGCTGCACCTGAGCACCTCCGATGCACTGTTGGTGACGCTGCTGGTCGGTGTGTCGAACTTCTTCTGGTTGCCGATTGGCGGCCTGTTGTCGGATCGTATCGGCCGGCGTCCGGTGCTGATCGCCATGTCGCTGCTGGCCCTGGCCACGACCTATCCGGCGCTGTCGTACCTGGTGCAGGCGCCGAGCTTCAGCCACATGTTGCTGTCGCTGTTGTGGCTGTCGTTTATCTACGGCTTGTACAACGGCGCGATGATTCCGGCGCTGACCGAGATCATGCCGGTCGAAGTGCGGGTTGCCGGTTTCTCCCTCGCCTACAGCCTGGCCACCGCCATTTTCGGCGGTTTCACCCCGGCGATGTCGACCTTCCTGATTCAGTACACCGGCGACAAAGCCGCGCCGGGTTACTGGATGAGCATCGGTGCGCTATGTGCCTTGTGCGCCACTCTTTATCTGTACCGCCGTGCCGGTGGTCGTCTGCAACCTGTCGCGGCCTGAGGAAAACTCGCCATGAAAAAACTGTTTACTGTCTCCGCCCTGCTCGCCGGTCTCGCGTTCAACCTCGCGGCCCAGGCCGAAGAATTGAGCGTGATGACCTCCGGCGGCTTCACCGCCGCCTACAAGATTCTCGGGCCGAAATTCGCCGCCGCCAGCGGCAACACCCTGACCACCAGCCTCGGCCCATCGATGGGCAAAGCCCCCGAAGCGATCCCTAATCGCCTCGCGCGCGGTGAACACGCCGACGTGGTGATCATGGTCGGCTATGCCCTCGATGACTTGATCAAGCAAGGCAAGGTCGACCCAGCCTCGCGCGTTGAGCTGGCCGATTCGCGGATCGGCCTGGTGGTGCGTGAAGGCGCGCCGAAACCGGACATCAGCAGTGTCGACGGCCTGAAGAAAACCCTGCTCGACGCACAATCGGTGGCCTACTCCGACAGCGCCAGCGGCGTCTACATCGAGCAGCAGTTGTTCAAGAAACTGGGGATCGAAGATCAACTGAAACCGAAGGCCAAGATGATTGCGAAAATTCCGGTCGGCTCGGTGGTTGCCACTGGCGACTATCAACTGGGCTTCCAGCAGGTCAGCGAATTGCTGCCGGTGCCGGGCGTGAGTTTCGTGGCGAAGATTCCGGAATCGGTACAGTCGGTGACGCGTTTTGCCGCTGGGATTCCGGTCGGCGCACAGCATCCTGAAGAAGCCAAAGCCCTGCTCGCCTACCTCGCCGCGCCGTCCGCACAAGCTGACGTGCAAGCCACCGGACTGGATTCGGTCAAGCGTTGACAATTGGCGGCTGGACTTTCATTTCCACCACCAGCCGCTCCAGTTCCAATGCCGCCGGGGTCAGCGTGCGACCCCGGCGCTTGATGATGCCGACACTGCGCATCACTTGCGGGTCGGTCAGCGGCACCCGCGTCAGGATCGGATGATCCGGCCCCGGCATAGCCATCAGCGGCACCGCCGCCACCCCCAACCCCGCCTCCACCAGACCGATCATCGTCGTCACATGCCGGGTTTCGCAGATACTCGGGCGCTGCGGCACCACCGTGCTCAACGCCTGATCGAGCAGAAAGCGGTTGCCGGAGGTCTTGTCGAGCGAGATGTAATCCTGCTGATAGAACTCGTCCCAGGTCACGCTGCTGCGCCCGGCCAACGGGTGATCGCGGCGACAAGCGACGACGTAGCACTCCTGCACAAGCGGTTCGAACTCGACTTTGGCATCCTGCGTGCCAAGGAAACTCAAGCCGAAATCCGCCTCGCCGTTGACCACCGCACTCAAGACATCGTGCGCACTGGAGTCGAGCACTTTGACTTTGATGCGTGGGAATTGCTGGTGATAGCGCGCAACCACGCGGGGCATGAAGTAGTACGCCGCCGAAGGCACGCAGGCGACGGTGACATGGCCCAAACGGGTCGATGCGACTTCGCTGATGCCCAATAACGCCACGTCGAGATCATCCAGCAAACGCTCGACGCTGGGCATGAAGCCGCGTCCGGCCTGGGTCAGGCTGACCTTGCGTGTGGTGCGTTCGAAAAGTTTGACGCCGAGGGCGTCTTCAAGCTTTTCAATGCGCCGGCTTAGCGCCGGTTGCGACAGGCGCACGGTGTCGGCGGCCTTGCGAAAACTGCCCTGCTCGACCACGGCGCGAAAGGCTTGCAGGTCGTTGAGGTCGAAGTTGATGGCCATGGCGGGACTCGGGGGATTGATTCGTAGAGGTTATGAATGTAACCAATTGATGCCAATTATTATAGAAACGATGAAAATCCCCTGTGGGAGCGAGCTTGCTCGCGAATGCGATCTACCAGTGACAAACCTGTTGACTGACACTTCGCTTTCGCGAGCAAGCTCGCTCCCACATTGGATCTCCAGTGGCCTATAGGTCTTGGTAACCCTTATCCTTGTCACCCCCGCCGTACCGTTGTCAGGAGTAACCCCCCATGCCCCATGAAGGCAATCTGTTGCAAGCCGCTGTCGTCTTTCTGTTCGCGGCCGTGCTCACCGTGCCTTTGGCCAAACGTCTGCAACTGGGCGCCGTGCTCGGTTATCTGTTTGCCGGGGTGATCATCGGTCCTTCGGTGCTGGGCCTGATCGGCAACCCGCAAAGCGTCGCGCATATTTCCGAACTGGGCGTGGTGTTGCTGTTGTTCATCATCGGCCTTGAGCTGTCGCCGCGACGTTTGTGGGTGATGCGTAAATCGGTGTTCGGCGTTGGTCTGGCGCAGGTGCTGCTGACCGCTTCAGTGATCGGCGTGCTGGCGCTGTCGGTGTTTGGTCAACCACTGAACAGTGCGATTGTGCTCGGCCTCGGTCTGGCCCTTTCCTCGACGGCATTCGGTCTGCAAAGTCTGGCCGAGCGCAAGGAACTGACCAGCCCCCATGGGCGACTGGCGTTTGCGATTCTGTTGTTCCAGGACATCGCCGCGATCCCGTTGATCGCACTGGTGCCGATGCTGGCGGGTGGTGCTCACGACACCAGCAACGCCGAGAGTCTGAACCATGCGTTGCAGGTGCTCGGCGGCATCGCGGTGGTCGTGGTCGGTGGGCGTTATCTGTTGCGTCCGGTGTTCCGCGTGGTGGCGAAAACCGGTCTGCCGGAAGTGTCGACGGCCACGGCGTTGCTGGTGGTGATCGGCACGGCGTGGTTGATGGATCTGGTCGGTGTGTCGATGGCGCTGGGGGCGTTTCTCGCCGGTTTGCTGTTGGCGGATTCGGAATATCGCCATGAGCTGGAAGCGCAGATCGAGCCGTTCAAAGGGTTGCTGCTCGGGCTGTTTTTCATCAGCGTCGGCATGGGTGCCAACCTCAGCTTGCTGCTCAGCGCGCCGATCACCGTGTTGGGGCTGACGCTGCTGTTGATCGGGCTGAAATTACCGCTGCTGTTCATCGTCGGACGCCTGGCCGGGGGCTTGAACAAGGTCAGTGCGATTCGCCTTGGCATCGTGCTGGCGGCCGGTGGTGAGTTCGCTTTTGTGGTGTTCAAGATCGGTCGCGATCAGGGCCTGTTTGAGCCGCGCCTGTATGACCTGCTGGTGCTGACCATCACCTTGTCGATGGCGGTCACGCCATTGTTGCTGTTGATCTGCGCGCGGCTGGTCAGCCCGAAAGTGCAGCCGGTGGAAGTGCCGGAAAAATACCGCGAGATCGACACCGACACTCCGCGTGTGGTGATCGCCGGCATGGGCCGGATGGGCCAGATCGTCGCGCGGATTCTGCGGGCGCAGAACATCAAGTTCGTTGCGCTGGACACCTCGGTGGAGACCATTGAACTGTCGCGCAGCTTCGGCGGTGTGCCGGTGTTCTACGGCGACCCGATGCGCCCGGAAATTCTCAATGCGGCCAAGGTGGGCGAGGCGGAATATTTCGTGATTGCCACGGATGATCCGGAGACCAACATCAAGACCGCCGAGGTGGTGCGCAAGCTGTATCCGCACATGAAGATCATCGCCCGGGCGCGTAACCGTCAGCATGTGCACCGTTTGGTGGATGTTGGCGCGGAGGCGATTCGAGAGACCTATTATTCGAGTCTGGAAATGAGCCGGCGCACCTTGGTGGGACTTGGTTTGACCCAAGCCCAGGCCGATGCGCGGATCAAGCGCTTCAAGCATCACGACGAACAAGTGCTGGAGGCGCAACACGCGGTCTACGACGACGCGGCGAAAGTCCTGCAAACCGCCCAGGAAGCCCGGGCGGAACTGGCGCGGTTGTTTGAATCCGACCAGCTGGAAGAAGAATCCCGCAACACCTGAGCCACACCCGATTGTTCCCACGCTCCGCGTGGGAATACAGCCCGGGACGCTCTGCGTTCCAATTCGCGAGCTGGAACGCGGAGCGTCCCTTGAGGCATTCCCACGCGGAGCGTGGGAACGATCATCTTGCCAAGGTCAGACCAGTTCCAGTTCCAGCACTTGCTTGACCGGCGCCACCTCAAACCGGTCCGCCAGAAACGGGGTGATATCCAACGGCAACGGCTCATCGTTGACCAGTTTGTCCAGCAACACACCGGTAATCGCCGAGGTCAGAATGCCGGTACGGAAGTGGCCGCAGGCATTCAAATACCCTTCCACCCCACGCATGGGCCCGAGAATCGGCAACTCATCCGGCGAACCCGGACGCAAACCCGCCCAGGTGCGTTTCAGATTGACGTCCTTGAGTTCCGGCAGGCAGCGCACTGCGCCCTGCACCAGCCCGGCGATTTCCGGGTAGGTGGTGGTGACGTCGAAGCCTTTGTCTTCGGTGGTGCTGCCAATCAGGATCTCGCCGTTGTCCTTCTGCGCCACGTAGCAGTCGCTGGTGGTCAGGCAGCCGTTGAGAATCTTCGGCATGCGCTCGGTGAGCAGAATCTGGCCCTTCACCGGTTTCACCGGGATGCGAATACCCGTCGCCCATTCACTCAGATCTGCCGCCCAGGCACCGCCGGCGTTGATCAGCGTCTTGCAGTGGAACACGCCCTCCTCGGCCGTCTGCACACCGGTGACGCGACTGCCGTGATGCAACACACCGGTGACGTTGGTGTTGACGAAGATGTCGACGCCGTTCTGCCGCGCGCCTTCCATGTAGGCATCGGCGAGGCGGAACGGGCTGACCTGGTGGTCGCAGAGAAACTCCAGCGCCCCGCGTGCTTCATGGCTGACGCTCGGTTCAGACTCGCGTAGCGCCGCCTGATCGAGCCAGCGCACCTGATCGGCCAGGTGCGGAATGCAGCCGACGATGTGCTCGGCGTAGAGCCGGTCTTCATCGTCGTAAATGACGAATTTCAACCCGGTCTTTTCGAACTTGAAATCCATCCCGTGGTTGTCTTTCAGCTCTCGGTGCAATGCCGGGTACAGCGCGTTGGACTGCAGGGCAAAATCGAAGAACGACTCCGGCAGAATGTGCGGCGTGCTCGCGTCCACCGCCACCGCCGCGCCTTGGGTTTCGCGCTTGCGGTTGGCCGACATCATGCGGAAGAAAATCACCCCGCAACCGAGGCCGACCGACTCACCGATCGCCCACAAACCTCCGGCCGAAGCACGGGTAGCGTTGCCCGGGCGCTTGGCATCGATCAGCGCCACTTTGAGGTTTTTGCGCTTGGACAATTGATAGGCGCAGGACGCCCCGATCACGCCGCCGCCGGCAATGATCACGTCGTAGAACTTACTCATGGGCAGCGGCCTCCGTGCCAACGGACTGGAACGCGGAAAAAGGAATCGGATCAATCGGAAAACGCGGGCGCAACCAACCGACGTCCTTGCGCCCGGTAGCCTGACGCAAGCGATCGCTGCAGTAGCCGACGCACATGCGCCCCTGGCAATCGCCCATGCTCACGCGGGTGCGCATTTTCAGGCTGGCGATGTCTTGCACGCCTTGCTCCAGCGCCAGGTCGATGTCGGCGCGGGTGGCGTGCTCGCAACGGCAGATCACCGTGTCAGCGGCAGGCAATGCGGTCTGGCCGACGCCGCGTTCGGTGTAACGATCGACGGCAGCGCGAAAGCGCACGATGGCTTTGAGTTTGCTCAAGTAGCGGTCGCGACGCACACGCGCCAGCTCCTCTTCGAGCACGCCGCGTTGCAGCAGAATCGAGGTTGCGGCGATCTTGCCGGCGAGCATCGCCGCTTCTCCACCGCGAATCCCGCCCATGTCACCGGCCAGATGCACGTGCGGCTCATTGCTTTGCTGCCAGACGTTCGCGTTGGCGCGCAGATAACCGTCATCGCTGAAGCCGTGATCCAGGCCCATCTGCTGACTCAGTTGGGTGCGCGGAATAAAGCCATAACCGACCGCGAGGGTCTTGGCTTCGAAGCGCTCGACGCGGCTCATGTCCGGTTCCCACGTGGCCGAGTAAGGCGCGACGCTGACGCTTTTCAGCTCGCCCTCGCCATGCGCCTCGACCACGCCCCAGCCGTAGTTCATCGGGATGCCGTGCAGTTTCAGGTAGGCGAGCATGCTCAAACCATCGAGAAACAATTGCGGTTTGTTCAGCAGCGCCAGACTTTCGCGGGCAATCTTGCCGAACGCGCACGCCTCATACACGCCCGCGACGCTGACGCCCGACGCATGCAACTGCGTCGCCACCAGCGGCAGCAACGGCCCGGTGCCGGCGATGATCACCGGCCCTTGCGGCTTGACCACGCCGCTTTTGATTTGCAGTTGCAGACCGCCGAGCATGATCACCCCCGGCAAGGTCCAGCCGGGAAACGGCACGCTGCGTTCATGACAACCGGCAGCCAGGAGCAATTGCGGATACTCGATCTCGTGTAACTGCTCGTCGCCATCGAGCACCACCAGCGCGCGGGTGCCTTCGGCGCCGACCACGCGATGGTTGAGGCGCACGTCGATCAGCCCGGCCTGCTCCTGAAAATCACCGTGCAGTTTGCCCAGTGCTTCGGAGTAACGCGGGCCGAGATAATCCAATTGCACGCCGTCACGCAACGGCCCGCGATAGACCACGCCGCCGAGTCGCGAAGCTTCTTCGAGCAAGGTGCAGCGCACGCCGTGGCGCGCCAGTTCGATGGCCGCCGCCATCCCCGCCGGGCCGCCGCCGACGATGACCGGTTGCTGGCTCATACGATCACCTCTTGCGTGGTGATGCGGTTGACCTGGGTTTCAATCTCCATGCCGTCGCGCACCACGGTCTGACAGGCACGGCGTTTGTGCCGGCCATTGATTTTCACCAGGCAGCACTGGCACACGCCCATGCCGCAATAGGCGCCGGTGATCTGGTCGTGATCGTTGCGCGCGATCTGGCGTAGGCCGAGTGATTGAATAACGCTGAGGACGGTTTCGCCGATGGCGGCGGTGACCGCTTGACCGTTGATGTGGACGGTCATATCCGCCTGCGCCAACGGCTGAATATCGAAGGTTCTTTCTTGGCAGTGCATTGCTATGTTCATCCGTGAGAGTTCGGTTGAGGTGGTGTCAGCTCCTTGCTGCACTACACCGGGTCGACGCGTTTATTGTGGCTGTGAGGGGCGTCGACGCAGCTACTTCGTCAGCGCAACAAGGTGCGCGTGAAGCACTGTAGTTCATGCCTCAGCAAAGGCCTGGATCATTTACGTTAGGCGATATCGCCCGGCGAAATATTGATCCAGGCCAGTGAAAGCGGCTGGATTGTCGAACGATCAGTTGGAGAAGACGTACTGCCCTTTGATCTTCCTTGTACCGACCAAAGCGAGGTCCGGAAACAACAGCCATTTGACCCAGGCGGCGTAGAACACCATGGCCAGAATGAACGCCACGCCGAGCAGAGTCGACACGGGTTCTTCACTGAAGCCGTAGAATTCACGAGGAATCTGGCTGATCGTGAAGGTGACATAGATTGTGTAAACCACCGCGATGCCCTTGTAAAAGCCCCACGCAAACAAGAGCGGAATCACGCCAATAATCAAGACCATGGTCAATGCCATAGCGGTGCCACCGTCATTGATTTGAAGCAGCCCGGCTATCGCCCCGAGAAGTCCCCAGATACCCATCAGTGCGACCAGAATGTTGACTTTAACGGCGTGTCGTTTTCTCAGGGCGGGATCTGGATGCGCCCCGATCCAGCCCGCCAGCACTCGATCCTTGACCTTGCCACCCGAAAGCGCCTTGAAGGTTGCGGCCCTGGAATGCCCGCTATCGAGCATTTCGACGACTTTTCGTTTGATTGCTTGCTTGTTCAACGTATTCATCCTTAAACGTGCGCGCAACGGCCGCCCCGTTGCCGATGCGGATTCTCCCCTTGTTGCCCGTCAGAAAGCAAAAAGCCGCTTCCACCCGAAGGTGGAAGCGGCCGAGGCATGCGCCTCAATCAAGCAATCAGTGCACGAACAGGGCGATCAGGATGATGATCGGGATTGGCACGCCGAGGAAAAACAGCAGTAATGAGCGCATGGTGATGCTCCTTGTTTAACGGACTGGAGTGGTCGTGGTGTAGGTGTCGACTTCTACGTACTCGACGGCATCACGACGACGACCGCCGTAAGTAGCCGCGAGGCTGGCGAAGAACGCACCGGCCAACAGCGAGATGAACATCCACAGCGAGGTCCAGGCAGCGACCTTCGCAGCGGTGTCGGCGGCTTGTTGAGCTTTGACTTTGGCGTCGGCGAGGGCTTTCTGAGTGCGCGCATAAATCTCGTCAACGCGACGTTCGGCATCGGCCTGAGTCAGGTTGGTCCGTTGCGCGACCAGTTGTGCGAGGTAAGTACGGTCTTCAGCACTCAGCTGACCGTTGGCCAGGCTCTGCGCGAAGATCCGTGCCACAGCGCCATGAGCGGCGTCATCGCTGACGGAGGCCGGACGGTCATCGCGGAACAGGCTGTCGATGTAGTAGCCGTACTGGTTGCTGTCGGTGTTGGCCGCCGCAGAACCGGCTGCTTGAGTCATGGCGCTGGCAGCACCGCCAGCCACACTGGCACCGGCCTGCACACCACCACTGATGACGCTGCTGACCGAACCGACCACCAGCACTGCGGTAACCAATGTAGCCACGCACCAGGCCAGGAAGCCGTGCGCGGTGTCGCGGAAATACACTTCGTCACCGTGCATGTTCGCCCACTTCACCCGCAGGCGACCGGCGATGTAGCCACCCATGCCGGAAGCGATTATTTGCGTCGCCGCCAGCCAGACTATCGTGGAAATGCCCAGGCCCTTGGCGCTGACGCCCTCTCCGGCCCACGGTGAAACGGCAGAGAAACCCAAACCGAAACCGAGCAACACCAAAATCATCGACAGTGCAGCGGCAGCCGCGGCACCGGCGAAGATCGCGCCCCAGGACACGCCCGAAACGCTGCTCGACTCTTCAACGGCAGGATAAAACCCATCAGAGGATCTATTCATTGTTGTTCTGCTCCAGGCATGAAAAATGGTGTTACAACTCGTCAGCAGAGGAATTGCAGTGACCGTGCCAGTCGCGGAAATTAGATAAATCTATCAATTTCAATCAGTTAGAAAGAGTGAACTTACGCAAACCTTGCAAATTGCAATAATTGCCGGATAACAGCGGGTTTTATGCATTGGCCTCAAGTATCAATAGCGCTCCAAATCTGCGTTTGTGACAGGTCAACATGAAAGTTAATTTAAAGCGCCAGCGCAATTTCTTGGCAAAATGCTGCCATTCCGTTTGAACCGATCAGCAGGCCTGCCTATGACTCGTATCTTGACCATCGAAGACGACGCCGTGACCGCTCGGGAAATCGTCGCCGAACTGAGCAGCCACGGGCTGGAAGTCGACTGGGTCGACAATGGCCGCGAAGGCCTCGACCGCGCCGTGAGCGGCAACTACGACCTGATCACCCTCGACCGCATGCTGCCCGAACTCGATGGCCTGGCCATCGTCACCACGCTGCGCACCATGGGCGTGGCCACGCCGATCCTGATGATCAGCGCCCTCTCCGATGTCGACGAACGCGTACGCGGCTTGCGCGCCGGCGGCGATGATTACCTGACCAAACCGTTCGCCACCGATGAAATGGCCGCGCGGGTGGAAGTGTTGCTGCGTCGGCAGAACAGCGGCGCCACTCAGGCAACGACGTTGCAGGTGGCCGACCTCGAACTTGATTTGATCAGCCATGAAGCGCGCCGCGCCGAACAAGTGCTGACGCTGCTGCCGACCGAATACAAGCTGCTCGAATTCCTCATGCGCAACAGTGGCCAGATCCTTTCGCGGATGATGATTTTCGAAGAGGTCTGGGGCTATCACTTCGACCCCGGCACCAACCTGATCGACGTGCACATCGGCCGTCTGCGCAAGAAGATCGACGCCGCCGGCCATGTGCCGCTGATCCGCACGGTACGGGGCTCGGGTTATGTCATTGCCGAACCCGTCTGACGGCTGGCGCTCCTCCAGCAGCCGCTTGCTGGCGCTGTACAGTTCGCTGTTCGTGGCCTGGAGCGCGATCCTCATGGGGGTCATGTATTACGAGGTCTCCGGCTACCTCGACAACCTCGCCAAACATTCGCTGATGCAACGTCAGCACCTGTTTTCGCACTTTCGCGGCGAACAACTCGAAGACGCCCTCGCCGCCAGCATGACCTTCGACATTCGCGGCATCGACGCCTATGGCCTGTTCGACGCCAACGGCGTTTACCTCAGTGGCGCGTTGCAGCAGATCCCCGAAGGCCTGCCGCTGGACGGCAAGATCCACATGCTCGCCGACTGCGCCGACTCCGATGACCCGACCCTGCCCAATGACAGCTGCGACGCGGTGGCCACGCAAACCCGCGATGGGCGCTGGCTGGTATTGCTGCGCGATAACGGCTCGCTGTTCGCCGTCACGCGGATCATTTTGCATGCGTTGTTCTGGGGCGTCTCACTAACGATTCTGCCGGGCATTGCCGGTTGGCATTTACTGCGGCGTCGGCCGTTGCGGCGCATCCGGGCGATTCAGGCCAGCGCTCAGGCGATTGTTGCCGGCGACCTGACCCGGCGCCTGCCGCTGTCCAATCGCCGCGATGAACTGGACATGCTCGCGGCCATCGTCAACGCGATGCTGGAGCGCATCGAGCGCTTGATGAATGAAGTCAAAGGCGTCTGCGACAACATCGCCCATGATCTGCGCACGCCACTGACGCGCCTGCGCGCGCAGTTGTATCGCATGCAGCAGCAGGCTGGCGAAGGTTCGCAGGAAGCAGCGCAACTGGATCTGGTGCTCGCCGAAGCGGACACGCTGATGGCGCGGTTTCGCGGGTTGTTGCGGATTTCCGAGCTTGAGGATCGCCAGCGCCGTTCAGGTTTTGTCGAACTCGATCCGGTGCAACTGCTGGAAGAACTGCACGAGTTTTACCTGCCGTTGGCCGAGGAAGGCGAGCTGCGTTTCGAGCTGAACATGCCGGAGACCCTGCCGCCGCTCAATGGTGATCGGGCATTGCTGTTCGAGGCCTTGGCCAATCTGCTGAGTAACTCGATCAAGTTCACACCACCGGGCGGCACGGTGATGCTGCGTGGGGTGAACGCGGGTGGGCAGACGCGGATTGAGGTGCACGATTCCGGACCGGGGATTCCCGAGTCTGAGCGTGAGGCGGTGTTCCAGCGCTTCTATCGCGCCGAGGGTGGGCAGCCGCAGGGTGGCTTTGGTCTCGGATTGTCGATTGTGGCGGCGATTGTCAGCTTGCATGGCTTCAGTCTTGAAGTCGGCAGCAGTGATCTGGGCGGGGCGAAACTGGCGCTCGATTGCCGGCAGAGCCTGATCGAAAACTCCTGATTCCCGACATGATCGTTCCCACGCTCTGCGTGGGAATGCCTCAAGGGACGCTCCGCGTTCCAGCTTGCGAAAGGGACGCGGAGCGTCCCGGGCTGCATTCCCACGCAGAGCGTGGGAACGATCATCAACTCAGGTTGGGTAATTGGCTCGCAGTGCCGCGAGGCCACCCTGATAGATGCCAC
The DNA here is from genome assembly GCF_900110195.1 of Pseudomonas sp. ok266. Classification (NCBI taxonomy): domain Bacteria; kingdom Pseudomonadati; phylum Pseudomonadota; class Gammaproteobacteria; order Pseudomonadales; family Pseudomonadaceae; genus Pseudomonas; species Pseudomonas sp. ok266. The sequence goes on from NZ_FOCU01000017.1 coordinate 110,637, forward strand.
TGAACAGCGCCACCACTTCCTCATCACTCACGCCTTTGGCGTTGAAACGCCCCGACCACGTCACGCGGGCGCCCTGCCCCTGGGCTTCGACCTTGATCGTCGCCAGGTAATCAGTCGCCGGGAACGGTGCCTGTTCGATCGAATAGCTGTAGGTCTTCGCGGCGTTGTCGAACGCTTGCAGGCGCTCGATTACCACAGCGCCGTCAGCGGTTTGCAAGGTGCGCACACGGCCACCGTCGCTCAGTTCACTGTTGGGAATAAAGGGCAGCCAATCGGGCAGCGTGTTGAAGCCGCCGATCAATTGCCAGACCTGATCGGCCGAGGCCGGAATGTCGATGGTTGCGGATGCTGTTGGCATAGATAAACGTCTCTCCAGAATTCAGATCGTCAGGCTGTCGACCACGCCGCCATCGACGCGCAACGCGGCGCCGGTGGTGGCCGAGGACAGCGGCGAAGCAATGTAGGTCACCAGGTGCGCGACTTCTTCGACATCCGCCACGCGCTGGATGATCGAGGTCGGGCGGGCCTTGAGCACAAAGGCATCGGCCTCATCGCGCAGGTTGCGCCCGGATTCGGCGGCAGCCTCTTTGAGCATGTCTTGCAGGCCGTCGGTGAAGGTCGGCCCCGGCAGGATCGCATTGACCGTCACCCCGGTGCCAGCCAGACGTTTGGCCAGACCGTGGGACACCGCCAGATTGGCGCTTTTGGTCACGCCGTAGTTGATCATGTCCGCTGGCGTGGCCACGCCGGATTCCGAGGACAGGAAGATCACCCGGCCCCAGCCCTGCTCGACCATCCCCGGCACGTAGTGCCGCGCCAGGCGCACGCCGGAAATCACGTTGACCTCATAGAAACGCGTCCACTCGCTGTCCGGCGCTTCGAAGAAATCCACGGCGTCGAAGATGCCGAGATTGTTCACCAGAATGTCCGCACGCGGTTCAGCGGCGAACAGCTTCTGCGCGCCCTCCGCGGTGCCCAGATCGGCAGCCAGACCACGCAACTGCGCACCCGGGACTTTCTCGCGAATACTCGCCAATGCCTGTTCAACTTTGCCCGTGTCGCGGCCGATCACCACCACCGTGGCGCCAGCTTCGGCCAGCGACTGGCTGATGCCCAAGCCGATACCAGCAGTGCTGCCGCTGACAATGGCCAGTTTTCCACTCAGATCAATCTTCATGCTTTCACCTCATCGATTGGCAATGGTGCACGTTCAGAAACCAGTTGGGCGTCGCGCATCGCCTGCCAGAAACCGGCAGGAATACTGGCCGACAATGCCGCGACGTCTTCGGCGATGCGTTGCGGTTTGCTTGCGCCGGGAATCACCGCCGCAACAGCGGGATTGGCCAGCGAGAACTGTAGCGCAGCGGCTTTGATATCGACGTTGTAAGCGGCGGCGATGCGTTTGATCTGCTCGACCTTGGCGATGACTTCAGGGCTGGCCTGCTGGTATTCGAAGTGCGAGCCGCCCGCGAGGATTCCCGAGCTATAAGGGCCACCGACGACGATTTCAACGTTCTGCGCCAGCGCTGCATCCATCAGGCGTTGCAACGGGCGTTCGTGGTCGAGCAGCGTGTAGCGGCCAGCCAACAGGAAACCATCCGGTTGCGCTTCGCTGAGGTCGAGGGTCAGTTCGCACGGCTCGACTTTGTTCACGCCCAGGCCCCAGGCCTTGATCACGCCTTCTTCGCGCAAGCGGGTGAGGACTCTGAACGCGCCGGTGCGGGCCTGGTTGAAGTACTCCAGCCATTGATCGCCGTAGAAGTCTTGAGCGATGTCGTGCACCCAGACGATGTCGAGGCGATCGGTTTGCAGGCGTTTGAGGCTGTCCTCAATGGAGCGCAGGGTTGCATCGGCGCTGTATTCATTGACGATCTTGTTCGGGCGACCGTGTTCGAATACACCACTTTTTTCGCCGAGATCGCGGGCGGCGGCGTCTTCGACCTCATCGAGAATCACCCGGCCGACCTTGCTGCTCAGCACGTAATCGTCGCGTTTGTATTGCTTGAGTGCCTCACCAAGGCGGATTTCCGACAGACCCGAACCGTAAAACGGCGCGGTGTCGAAGTAGCGCACGCCGGCATCCCACGCGGCGTGCACGGTGGCCTGCGCTTCTTCTTCGGGGATGGCGCGAAACATGTTGCCCAGCGGCGCGGTGCCGAAGCCCAGTTGGCCGGACAGTTTGTCTTTCAAACTCATCGGATTGTCCTCATACATTCTTGGTCGGTGTGACCGTTGAGCAGATCCTAGATTGCGCCACCGAGACCGTCCAAGACATAATCTGCAGAACTTGAGTCCCTATAGGTCTGACATGATCGACATCCGCCAATTGCGCTACTTCGTTGTAGTCGCCGAGGAAGAACACGTCGGCCGCGCCGCCGAACGGCTGCATATTTCTCAGTCGCCACTGAGCCGGCAGATCGCCCAGCTCGAAGAACGCCTGGGCCTGACGCTGTTCGAGCGCAGCCAGCAACGCATTCGCCTGACCCGTGATGGCCAGACTTTCCTCGCCGAAACCCGCGCCCTGCTCACCCACGCCAATCGCCTGGAATCTCTCGGCAAACGCTTGGGTCGTGGCGAAGAAGGCGGTTTGTGCATCGGCTATATCGAAAATGCCATGCACGCCGGCGTCTTGCCCAATGCCTTGCGCGTGTTACGCGTGGACCGGCCGAATGTGCATGTCGCGTTGTACAACCTCAGTTCTGCCGAGCAATTGGAAGGCTTGCGACAGCGTAGTCTCGATATCGCGTTGGTGAGTGAGCCGCCGACCGATGACGATCCGGATCTGCTGGGTTTCCAGGTGCTCGATGACCCGATGCTGCTGGCGTTGCCGGAACAGCATCCGCTGGCGCAGCGAACTGCGTTGAACCCGGAGGATCTGGCCAATCAGGAATGGATCGGCGTGCAGCCGCGTCAGGACGCCAACGATGAGTTCGTCAGCGCCTGCATCCGCGCGGGATTCACCCCGGATGTGCGCATGCAGGCGACCGAACCGTTTACTGCGCTGGGTCTGGTGGCGTCGGGGTTGGGGATTGCGATGATCCAGAAAGGCCTGAGCCATAACGCACCGCCGGGCGTAGTGCTGCGGGAGCTGCCGTGGCTGACCTTGACCACGCCATTGTGGGCGGCGTGGCACCGGATCAACTTGCGGCCATTGGTCGAGACCTTCCGCAAAGTCCTGACTGACGGTGAGATAGCAGCTGACTGACAGGGCCGCTTCGCGAGCAAGCTCGCTCCCACAGGAATTCGTGTCGTTCACAGAATTGAAATCTACCCCATAACCTGTGGGAGCGAGCCTGCTCGCGAAGGGGCCGGCACATCCAACATCGAATGTGACTGACCCAACGCCTTCGCGAGCAGGCTCGCTCCCACAGGTTTTGCGGTGGATCTACACTCATCAGATCAGCATCCAGCCGTGAGTTGACCATGAGAATGTCCGCACAAATGACCATCGTCGCGGTACTCGCCACCCTCGCCTACCTCGGCCTGGCGGTGTGGGGCATTGGCGGCGTGGCGATGTTCTTTTCCCACGGTTCGCTGGTGATCGTCGCACTGGCGACGGTGGCCATGGTGATTGCTTCGCTATTCAGCGAGGTCAACCTCAGTTCCGGCGAGCGTGAAGACCGCGCCAATCGCTGGGTGATTCCGGCGTTTGGCGTAATTGGTCTGGTCAGTGGTTTTCTGCCGGCCTATTGCGACCGGGTGAATTTCTGGACGCTGGGCGGTGAAGGCGTGCGTTGGCTCGGTGCTCTGTTGTTTATCGTCGGCGGCACACTGCGGTTGTGGCCGGTGTTTGTGCTGGGACGACGTTTCAGCGGACTGGTGGCGATTCAACCGGGGCACCGATTGGTCACCGATGGCATTTACCAACGGCTGCGCAATCCGAGTTATCTGGGGTTGGTGATCAATGCCGTGGGCTGGGCATTGGCGTTTCGTTCGGTGGTCGGGTTGATGCTGGCGGCGCTGACGTTGATCCCGTTGATTGCCCGGATTCATTCGGAAGAAGCCCTGCTGCGGGCGCAGTTTGGGGCGGAGTATGACGATTACTGTGCGCGGAGTTGGCGGTTGGTGCCGGGGGTTTATTGATTTTCGAACTCACTCAGGATCCTGTGGGAGCGAGCTTGCTCGCGAAGACGGCGGCACAGTCACTATTGATGGTGGCTGACCCATCGCTTTCGCGAGCAAGCTCGCTCCCACAGGGATTTCGGGGTGTCAGTTTTTTTGCAGGTGGAGTTGACCGTCGCTATCGATCTTGACGCTGACCGCAGCGTAACTGGCCAACGTCGCATGGGTAGTTTCCAGCGGATGCTGATGCGTGGTGGTGATGATCATCAACGCCGCACCAGCCGCTTCGGCAGCCTGAATGCCGACCGTGGCGTCTTCGAAGATCAGGCAATCACGAGGCTCCAGACCCAGTCGCTTGGCCGCCAGTAAATAGCCGGCCGGATCAGGTTTACCCGCCTGCACATCTTCCGCGGTGATCATCACCGCAGGCTCTGGAATCCCCGCCGCCGCCATGCGCCGCAACGCCAGATCCCGTGGCGCCGACGTCACCATCGCCCAGCGATCTTTGGGCAGGCTATTGAGAAATTTCGCCGCGCCGGGTATCTCGACAATGCCTTCAACGTCTTCGATTTCCGCCTCGGTGATGAACGCCGCTTGCGCCTCGGCATCCACCCCCGGCAGGTTCAGCCGGGTGATGGTGTCAATCGCGCGCACACCATGAATGGTCGGCAAAAACGTTTCCACATCGACGCCATGGCGCACGGCCCAGGCTGCCCAGATCCGCTCGGCGGCGGCAATGGAGTTGAGGACGGTGCCGTCCATGTCGAACAGAAACGCGCCGAACGCGCGATCGAAGACGTTATCGTGAGCAGACAAAAGATCGCATCCTTTGACAAGACTGGGCGGATTGGCCGGGCAATGTAGCATTTTTGCCCGGCGATTCGTCCCGGCATCTCAGTGCAGGCGCGGAGCCTTGGACTTGAACGCGCTATCCACGCAGTCGAGTAACTGGCCGATGGCCCACGGCTTCTTGATGAACGCCACCGGGTGCTTGACCCCCGATGTCTCCGGGGTTTCATAGCCCGACATGACCATGACCGGCTTGTCCGGCCAGCGTTCGCCGACCAGATTGGCCAACCCGGCGCCATTGATTTCGCCGGGCATGGTGATGTCGGTCAGCAGCAAGGCCACTTCCGGCGCGTGCTCTTCCAGATACAGCTTGGCGTCGTCCGCGCTGGTACGTGGTTCGACTTTGAAACCTTCCTCCTGAAGAATTTCGCAGAGAAACTCCAGAATCAACGGATCATCCTCAACCACCAGAATCAATCCGTCAGGAAGGTGCGCGCTCGCCGTAGGTGTTGGGCACATGGAACTGCACTCCCTGAATTGCATTAACGATTTAGCGGCTTGAATCCGCTGCTTAACTGGTATGAGCAGCGGGCTCTGCAGAAATTCATTTTTGATACAGGTCTTTTGCGAAAGGCCGTTTTTGCCCGTCGCCGGCAATCGTTCGTGACGGCGTATTTGTGGTTAAAATGCCGGCCCTTTTGCTTGCCGATCCTGACCGATGAACCCTGAAGCCCTCGCCACCCTCCATGCCCATCTGCTGCCGGCCCTCGCGGCTGCACCGAGCGAAACCCGTCGCCTGTTCCACGGGCGCGGACGCTGCTGGGCCGGGCTGGAGCAGTTGACGGTGGACTGGCTGCAGGGCGTGGTGCTGGTGTCGCTGTTCAAGGAGCCGGCGCCTGAGCAACTGGACGATCTCAAGGCGTTGCTGATGAAACTCACCGGTTCCGCCGAATGGAAACAGTCCGGCGCCCACACGTTGCTGATCCAGCATCGCTATTTGCCGCAGAGCACTGCCGAGTGGCTGCTGGGTGATGAGATCGACGAAATGAGCATCGTCGAGGGTGGCTTGCAGTATCGCGTCGATCTGGGCCGCAAACAGAACGCCGGGCTGTTTCTCGACATGCGTTACGGGCGCAATTGGGTGCGCGAACAGGCCAACGGCAAACGTGTGCTCAATCTGTTTGCCTACACCTGCGGTTTTTCCGTGGCGGCCATCGAGGGCGGCGCCAGTCATGTGGTCAACCTGGACATGTCCCGCGCGGCCCTGAGCCGTGGCCGCGACAATCATCGCTTGAACGGCCATGATCTGAGCAAAGTCAGTTTCCTCGGCCACGACCTGTTCAAGTCCTGGGGCAAGGTGATCAACAGCGGCCCGTATGATCTGGTGATCATCGATCCGCCGTCGTTCCAGAAAGGCAGTTTTCTGCTGACCAAGGATTACCAGCGCGTGCTGCGCCGCTTGCCGGAATTGCTCACGGCGCAAGGCACAGTGCTGGCGTGCATGAACGACCCGGCATTCGGTTCGGACTTTCTGATTGATGGCGTGACTCAGGAAGCACCGAGTCTGCGCTTTGTAGAGCGGCTGGAGAATCCGCCGGAGTTTCCGGACATCAACCCGCAAAGCGGCCTCAAAGCCCTGGTTTTCCAACGCACCACCTGACACCCCGAAGATCCCCTGAACAACACACATCCCCTGTGGGAGCGAGCTTGCTCGCGAAAGCGTTTTGTCAGTCGCCAGTGAGGTTGACTGATCTACCGCATTCGCGAGCAAGCTCGCTCCCACAGGTTTATGTGTACGACCGATGATCTTTAGTGAGAGCGCAGCACCAGCGCAAACAACTCGCCATGCCCGGTGACATTGAGCTTGTGATACAGATTGCGTCGATGCACTTTGACCGTCTCCGGCGAAATGCCCATCTGCTGGGCCATCGCCTTGCTGGAAAAGCCCTGCAAAATCAGCCGCGCCGTATCGACCTCACGCACCGTCAGCCGCGCGTCGAAGCGGTCGAGCAACGTCGCCAGATCCCCAACCACCGTTTCCGCCACCGCGCCCTGCGGCGGCAGCAACTGCACATGCCGACGCATTGCCGCCAACACCCAATCGCGCACGCACAACAACCGGCCCTGCTCGGCCATGTCGAACGGCGTCGAACGGCCCAATGACAAACCGAGCACGCCGCCCTCGACGTTGATCATGAACTGCAACTCGTCCTCGCCCACCACCGAACGAAAGTAACTCTGGTAGTACTCGCTGTGCAGAAACTGGTCCGGCGCCACCGAGGCGAGGCTGTGCAAACCATCAGCAATGCCGGTCGAGGCGCTCTGGTAAAACGGATCGAGCAGGTACATTCCGGCACTGTAACCGGCCAGTTCTTCCTGCTCGTCGGGGCGGCCCTTGCTGTCGAAGTCGATCAGCAATTGCGGCGCCTGCCCGGCTTTCATCAGCGCCACCAGCGCGTTGTCCAGCGGCACCAGCAGTCGCAACGTGTCCACCAGCGCACGCCAGAAACCGTCCTGACCGACACCGGCAAATACCCGCGCCAGGCTCTGATGCACTGGCAGTTCCTGCAGCAACGCGTCCACGTACTACCCCTTTTGAGTAACCCATGATGGGAATGGGTCAGGCGTGACCGGCCCGATAGGCTGACCACTCCTGTTCATCACCGGCCTGCACAGGCCAGGAGTGCCGCATCATGCGTGGTCACCGTGGCTGTATCAACCTCAGCATTCAACTGGGCCTGCTGGTCGGTATTGGCGCCAGCTCGATCGCCCTGGCCGCTGACGCGCCGAGCGTGCACGTCTACAACTGGTACGACTACATCGGCCCGAACACCCTCCACGACTTCCAGCGCGACAGCGGTATCCAGCCGGTCTACGACACCTTCGACAGTGCCGAAGTCCTCGAAGGCAAATTGATGACCAGTCGCAGCGGCTACGACGTGGTGGTGGCAAGCAACTTCAGCCTGCCGACGCTGATCAAGGCCGGCGCCCTGGCCCCGCTGCCACGCGAGCAACTGGCGGGCTGGAAGAATCTTGATGCCGATTTGTTGGCAAAACTGGCCAACAACGATCCCGGCAATCAATACGCCGTGCCGTATCTGTGGGGCACCAACGGCATCGGCTACAACGTCGACAAAGTACGCGCAGCGCTAGGCGACAAGGCGCCGGTGGATTCGTGGGATCTGGTGTTCAACGAAGCCAACCTCGCCAAACTCGGCCAGTGCGGCGTGGCGATGCTCGATTCGCCGTCGGAGATGCTGCCGGTCGCCCTGCACTATCTCGGCTTGCCACCCAACAGCACCGATCCCGAAGACTATAAAAAAGCTGAAGCGCTACTGCTGAAACTGCGCCCGCACATCGCCTATTTCAACTCGTCGAAATTCATCAGCGACCTGTCCAACGGCAACATTTGCGTGGCAGTCGGTTGGTCGGGCGCGATGCTGGAAGCCAAGACCAATGCCGAGCAGGCCAACAACGGCGTGAAGATCGCCTACAGCCTGCCCAAGGAAGGCGCGCCGGTGTGGTTCGACACGTTGGTGCTGCTCAAGGACGCGCCGAATCGGCCCCAAGGGCTGGCGTTTATCGACTATCTGCTGCGCCCCGAAGTGATCGCGCCGGTCAGTGATCATCTGTCGTATCCCAATGGCAACCGAGCGGCGACAGCGCTGGTGGCCGCCGCCACGCGGGACAACCCGGCGGTTTATCCATCGGCCACGGCGATGGCCACGCTGTACACCCTTGAACCCCTGCCCAAAGCCACCGAACGGGTGCGCACGCGGGTGTGGAGCAAGGTCAAGAACGGCCAGTAACCCCTTTTGAACATTTCACCAAACCCTGTGGGAGCGAGCTTGCTCGCGAATGCGGTGGGTCAGTCGACATCAATGTTGGATGTCGGATTGCCTTCGCGAGCAAGCTCGCTCCCACAGGGGCCGGCGAATAACCCTGCATTTTTTAGAGAGACAACAATCAATGAAACCTCGTGCCCGTGACCTCAACATCCGCATCGGTCAACTGCATCCCGGCCCGCTCAACGCCATCACTGATGTACCCGGCGTACGCGTCGGCCACGGCAATGTGCGCGGACGCAGCAGCGCCGGACGGGACATCTGCACCGGCGTGACGCTGATCGAACCGCGTCCGGGTTCGACCAATCAGCAACCGTGTTTTGCTGGCGTGCATGTGCTCAACGGCAATGGTGACGCCACCGGGCTTGAATGGATTCGCGAGGCGGGTCTGCTGACCAGCCCGATTGCCTTCACCAACACCCACAGCCTCGGTGTGGTGCGCGACGCCTTGGTTGCACTGGATCGCCAGCAGCAACCCGACGACGGCCGTCTCTACTGGAACATGCCAGTGGTGCTGGAGACCTTTGACGGCTTGCTCAACGATATCAACGGTTTTCACGTGCAGCCCGCGCATGTGGCTGAAGCCCTGAAAAACGCGGTCGACGGCCCGGTGGTGGAAGGCGCGGTCGGCGGTGGCAGCGGCATGATCTGCCATGAATTCAAGGGTGGCATCGGCACCTCGTCGCGACGCTTGAGCGCTGCGCAGGGCGGCTGGACCGTCGGCGCGATCGTCCAGGCCAACCACGGCATTCGCAGCGAACTGCGGGTCGATGGCTACCCGGTCGGGCGCTATATGGAACAGAAAGATTCGCCGTTCTTGCGCGCCTCATTGCCGCATCCGGGCATGGGTTCGATCGTCGTCTGCCTGGCGACCGATGCGCCGCTGTTGCCCCACCAGTGCACTCGCCTGGCACAGCGCGCGAGCCTCGGCCTGGCGCGCACCGGCGGTGGCAACGAGGATCACAGCGGCGACATCTTCATCGCCTTCGCCACCGGCAACGCTCATGTGCCAACGGCAGCCTACGAAGGCAAAGGCGCGCCGACCTGTGACGGCTTGCGCATGGTCAATAACGACCATATCAGCGAGTTGTTCCTGGCCGCGACCGAGGCGGTTGAGGAAGCGATCATCAATGCCTTGCTGGCCAGTGACAGCACCGAAGGCAACGGTCACTCGGTGCCGGGACTGGATGCCGAAACCCTGCTCGCTGCCCTCGAAAAATCAGGCTGGCCCGGCGCCCGCTGACAGCGCTTTTCCCCTGTAGGAGTGAGCCTGCTCGCGATCGCGGTTTGTCAGTCGAAGTAGATTTGACTGACAAACCGCGCTCGCGAGCAGGCTCGCTCCCACAAAGGGTTACATCAATATTTGTGGAAGGCTCCCGCGCCGCAGTTCGGGCGACTGGCGGTACTTGAGCCGTCACTTGCACACTCCTACGATGGAATCACGCAGTAGCTCCGTTCTTCGAGCACTGCGTAGGCACGGGTGCTCTGAACCCCAATCAAGCCCGTGCCTTGCTTCATGCGCACCTTGAGCCTCACGGGCTCCACTTCCTCCCCATCAAAGAGCTTTGAGGCTCTTTTTTTGTCTGCGTAAATCAGCAGTCCGGCGGCGCGTCGGCGCAAATCGAGCGCCAGGCCGCTTGTGCCAGCAACTCGCGATAGTCCGCCGGGCTGCCCTTCACTCGTCCGGCCAACCAGGCGCGGCAGTAACTGTCGGCCTGGCCGATGATCAACGACGGCAACAGTTCGGCGGGCAGCGCCTTGAGTTCGGCAGCGCGTCCCGATTCGGCCAGCCAGTCGCGCAGACGCAGATTGCGGGTCTTGTTGCGCTCGGTCAGTTCGTCTTTGAACGGCCCTTTGGTCACGGCAAATCGTGCGTGGTACTGGAAGCGCGCCCACTGCGGTTGACGTTCGACCCAATCGACGTAGCTGAACACCAGCGCCTGCACACCTTCCTCGGTGGTTTTCGCAGCCTCCAGATAGGCATCGCGCAGGCGCGCCTGATCCTCCAGCGCGGTGAAAAACAATGCGGCGACCAAGCCCTCCTTGTTACCGAAATGGTGATAGATCGCCCCGACGCTGGTGTCGCACTCGGCGCGAATCATGTCGATGGTGGTGGCCTCGATCCCCTGTTCATTGAACAGGCTCAGCGCCTTGCGAAAGATATCGCGCTTGAGTTCGGCGCGACGGCCGGGGTAACTGCGTTCCAGTAGATCTGCGGTGTCCATGCGGCTGACTGCCTGAAAATCGGATTGAAAGGCACACGTCGTGCCCATGAAAAAAACACGCACAGGTTGACAGATTTCCCGCAGACCGAATACCGTTCCGTTACAGAATATTATTCTGCAACGGAACATCATTCTGCAAATTCACTTTTCGCGAGGCGTTTCCATGAGTCAGTTTCTCAGCATGTTCAACAGCGCAGGTCCGCAAGCCTTCAGCCAGATGGCCTGCCAGGTCGCGCCGTACTTCAGCACCATCAACCCGCTGGTGACCGAGTTGCGCGCCAATGCGGCGACGGTGCAAGTGCCGTTCCGTCGAGAGATCACCAATCACCTCGGCACCGTGCATGCCATTGCCATGTGCAACGCCGCAGAACTCGCCGCCGGGATGATGACCGATGTATCGATCCCGGCCGGCGCACGCTGGATCCCCAAAGGCATGACCGTGGAGTACCTGGCCAAGGCGAAAACCGATGTGACGGCAGTGGCCAGTGGTGAAGGTGTGGATTGGCAAAGCGAGGGCGACAAGATCGTCACCGTGGATATTCGCGACACCGAGGGCAAGCACGTGCTCACGGCGCGGATCACCATGAACGTCAAACTCGGCTGAATGACGCCCACAAAAAAGCCCTTGCTGCGCGATTCACAGCAAGGGCTTTTTCGCCGAAGCGAGGTCAGTGCACGGTCAGGCGCTGGCGGACAAACTCCTCGACATGGCGAGTGGTCTGATCGAGGTGCCGGTCGCGCTGTTTCTCGGCATCGAGCATCGCCCGTTTGCCATTTTTCTGCAGCAGGTACGTGTGGATCTGCTGCACTTCCAGCGAGCGGTAAATCGGCGTGGTGTCGATAAACCCGCGCACGCCATTGCTGCGGTAATGCCGGGTGCTCATCAACACCTGGGTTTCACGCTGGCCAATCACCTCAAAGCCCAACGCTTCGAAGTACGGGACTTTGCCGATCATGCAGGCCAGCTCCGCATGGGGATAACGCCCGACCATCTCACCGATCATCGCCCGCGCCACGCCCTGGCGCCGATGCCCTTCGCGCACCGCCATGTAGGCCACGCTGCAGGCTTCCCAGTCGCCCTGCACCGGCAGGTACAACAGAAAACCGATCACTTGCTCCGGATCATCCTCGTCGGTGGCCACCAGCAACTCCACGTCGATACCCTTCTCGCCATTCAACGCTTCCAGATACAGATGCACCTCATAACCGACCGCGTACTGATAGACGTTGTACAGCAGGTTGCTCGGGCCGAGGCCGACCGCACTGATGTCGGTCAGGTAGTCGACGACCATCTGCAGGATCTGGCTGTTGACGGCCTCGGGGCATGGGGATTTGTAGTGGGTGATGCGTGGCATGACGAACTCCGACGGTAAAAAGCGTTGCCGACCGCCGCAGCGGTCGACGAGCCGCGACATCATACCGTGACGCACGCGCTCGACGTCTAAAGTTCCTGTTCCGAGCGCCGATGTAACGGTCTCCTACAAATGTCACCACCAGGGATCGGCCATGTACTACCCGCGCGAAGCTGCCAAGGATCACCTTTACAACCGTATCGTCATGCTGACCGTTGCTTGCTGCGTGGTTTTGCTGCTCGCTGCAATGGCGCACAAGTCGGGCATGCTTTATGGGGCGCTGAGTTTCAACGGTGTGGAAACCCGCGGCAGCGTCACGGCACTGGAAAAGATTCCAATGAACGCCAACGGCAAGGTCATTCACTATCAATACACCGATGCCCAAGGCCAGACCCATGAAGGGCAACACGCCGACGAACGCTACGTCGAGCATACCCAATATGAAGTCGACGGCCCCATCACCCTGCTGGTGTCGCCGTGGATGCCGGATAAAAGCTGTATCGCCAGCCAGTTGCAGAGTTACCGTACGAGCTTCTACATCATGACCGGCGGTGTGTTGCTCGCACTGCTGTTTCTGCTGATCTCGGGCAGGACGTTCTGGCAGATTCAGGCAATGAAAGAACAAGACCGGTTTTATTGAGTCCAGCCTCACAGGCAACAACCTTCACGCGCGCCGGGCGTCTTGCTGCGGCGCCATCCTGACGTTCTCGCACCGCCCTCCCTGAAAAAAATTTCATCCGCCTCAGAAGGGATCTTTCGCAAATCAGGCATCCAATTCTGCAGCTGCGTTCACTTTTCAACGCAGGCCTTGAGGAGTTGTCATGAGCGTTTTGCGTTCCCTGTCCAAATGGCGAAAAACCCTGCTGCTGGTGCCGTTGACGCTGGCGGCGCTGAGCAGCGCCCCGGTGTTTGCGCAACCGGTGGTGATTGTTCAGCAAGCTCCACCGCCGATGCGCATGGAAGTGATGCCCGGCGCACGCCCCGGTTATGTCTGGGATCAAGGTCATTGGCGCTGGCAAGGACGCGGTTACGTGTGGATACCCGGCCACTGGCAACCGGTGAGGTACGGCGCGCGCTGGAAACCCGGGCACTGGCAGGCACGCGGACCAAACTGGTTCTGGGTCGAGGGGCATTGGGTGCGATGAATGCGCGACAGCCTGACCGTCACTTCTTGCGAGAACACCACCATGTCGAAGACCGTTAAAGCACTGCTGGCCGCCACGCTGGTGGCCGTCACGTTGTCCGGTTGCGTCGTCGAGCCAGCCCGTCCGCATCGGCCTCCGCCGCTGGTCGAAGTCGTTCCGGTGATGCCGGCGCCGGGTTATCACTGGGTTGCCGGGCACTATCGCTGGGGCGGCAACCAATGGCGCTGGGTGCCGGGGCACTGGCGGGCCTATTGATTGCAACGGCGGGCGTCACTGCTGTGGCGCCACCACTTTGAATTTGATGGCGATGTCCTTAGACACCACGGTGTCCGCCCACTCGCCCGCGCCGAGGCCGAACTCGTCACGCTTGAGCACCAGTTCACCGTCGAAAATGCCGATGGCACTGTCCGGTTTCAATTCCACCGGCACCTGCACTTCACGGGTAATGCCTTTTAGGGTGAGCTGGCCGGCAATCAGGTAGTGGTGCTCGGCCACTTGGGTGAAGTGGCTGGATTCGAAAACCGCGACCGGGAATTTTTCAGTGTCGAACCACGCCGGTTTCACCAGTTCGGTGTTGGCGTCTTCGCTGCCGGCATCGATGCTGTTGAGGTCGATGTGCAAGGTGGTACGGGCGTTGGCGAGGTTGTTGGTATCGAAGTCCAGCGTCGCCTCAAACTTTCCAAAGGTGCCGTACATCGGCGAGCCCATCTGGTTGTAGGTAAAACTGATCTGGCTGGCGGTGGTGTTGACCCGCGTGTATTCGACAGCCTGCGCGGTACAGATGACGCATAGCGAACACGCGGCAACCAGCAGCAATCGGATCGACATGGGATTCTCCGGGCGGGGCTAGCCGTCGAGGGCCTCGATTGAATTAAGCAAACATCCGACTGTTACGCCAGCGCCTACACCAGACGCTCGATCTTCTGATGCTGCCAGACCAGTTTGTAATAAAGGGTCTGCAACACCAGCATGCCCAGATAGGCCACCGGAAACGCCATCCACACACCCTGCAAACCGTACTGCCCGTCCAGCCAGTACGCCGCTGGCAGTTGCACGCCAACCACGCAAATGATCGCAATCGCCACCGGCACCAACACCGTGCCGCTCGCGCGCATGATCCCGCCGATGATTGCCTGGAAGCCGAACACCAACAGGCTCCACAACATGATGTGCAGCAGATGCTCAGCCATCGCCCGGGTCGAGTCCTCGGTCAGGAACAGCCCCAGCAGCCAGTGCGACAACAGGTAGCCGAGCACAATCAAACCGCCGGTCAGGCACACGTTGATCAACAGCCCGGTGCGCAGAATCGGCCCCATGCGCTCCAGCCGCCCGGCGCCGATGGCCTGCGCACCGAGAATCGACGCGGTGATCGCAATCGACAACGCCGGAAACTGCACATAGTTGACGATCTGCGTCACCGCGCCATACGCGGCGGTCGCTTGCGAGCCGTGCTGGTTGACCAGCGCCAGGATCACCAACTCCGACAGCGACAGCACAATCATCTGCACGCCGGTCGGCAGGCCGATGCGCAAGACCTTGCCGAGAATCGCCCCGTCAAGGCGCAGCGCGGCGAAGAACTCCCGATCCGGCGCCAACGGGTGCCCTTTGCGAATCAGGCGCCACGCCAGCCATACCATCGCCGCGAGGTTACCGGCAAGCCCGGCGTACGCCGCACTCTGAATACCCAATTGCGGCAAGCCGAACCAGCCGCGAATCAGCGCCGGGGTCAGGGCCAGCCCGACGCAGGTCGAGACCATTAGCGCCAGCAATGGCGACAGCGTATCGCTGACCCCGCGCAACAGCTGGGTGAACAACACAAACACCAGCAGCGACGGCAAGATCCACATCATCACATGGGCATACGCCACCGCATCGTCAAGCACATCCGCCGGCGTCCCCAGCCCCGCCAGCGCCTGCCGCGCGAACACGCTGCCCAACACCGCCGCCACCAGACCGATCAACACCCCGAGCAACAGCGTTGCCCCGGCAATCGCCTTGACCATGTGCGGCTCACGCGCGCCCCACGCCTGACCGATCAACACTCCGGCGCCTGCGCCGAGGCCGATCACCAGTGCGATAAAGAAGAACACGATGGGAAACATCCCCGATACCGCCGCCAACGCCTGGGTGCCGAGCATCTGGCCGATGTAGATGCTGTTTACCGTGCCCGACATCGATTGCAGAAAGTTCGACAGCACCATCGGCGCAAGGAACAGCAGGTAGGTGTGCCAGAGTGGGCGTTGGGCGACGGCTTGCATTGAATAGAGGTCCATCTCGACGGCGGGAGGGCTGATGGAGGATAGCTTCGGTGAGTTGCACGCGGGGCGCAATTAACATTTCAAATCGGTGTTTATGACCGGTGGCCGCGCCTGTGTAACGGACACGGTTCTGTAGGTGCAAGTTCAGAGCTGTGGTAAACAACTGCCCACTTTCACTTCTCTCATTGAGGCTCTGTTCATGCCGCGCTTTGCCCATCTGCTGACCGCCACCCTCCTCGCCGTGCTCACCACCAGCGCTCACGCCGCCGCGCCTGGCGAAACGTTGAAGCCGTTGCTGGAAACACTCAACGAACGCCTGAACATCGGCGACCTCGTCGCGCTGACCAAATGGGACAGCGGCAAGCCGATTCAGGACAGCCCGCGTGAAGCGCAGGTTATCGCCAATGCCCGCAACCTGGCCACCGAGCGCCAGCTCGACGCGGAAGACGTGGCGCAACTGATCGCCGCGCAAATGGAGGCGAATAAACTGGTGCAGTACGGCTTGCTCGCACAATGGCAAGCGTCCGGCGCTGCGCCGGACACCCCGCGCCCCGACCTGGCTAAACAGATTCGCCCGCGTCTGGATGAGCTGCAAACCCGCCTGCTGCAGCAATACGCCGATTTCGCGCCGTATCGCCATGATGCGAATTGCCCGGTGTGGCTGGCCAAGGCGCGCATCGGTCTGGCCCACGACGCGCTGCATGAACTGGCCCTGACACGGGCGACCGGTGAGTTGTGTGTGCGGGCGGCGAACTCGCGCTGAGAAACGGCCAGATCAAAAGATCGCAGCCTGCGGCAGCTCCTACAGGGGGGATTGGTGAACCATCATTGCGGTCGATGTTCACCATCACGGCAATGAAGTTCTCATAAAAATTCCACGGCGTAACATCAGCTCCATACCAACCAACAACACCCCGGAGCACACGATCATGAAACGCCAGACCCTTCTCAGCATCGCTTTCTCGGTTTTCGCCATTAACGCTTTTGCCGCCACCCCGGCACACACCCAAGTCGCAGAAGGCGGCTCGGACAAGTTGATTGAAAGTCGTGTTGCTGAGGGCGGTTCTGATCGTCTGATCGAACGCCGCGTTGCTGAAGGTGGCGCTGATCGCCTGATCGAACGCCGCGTTGCTGAAGGTGGCGC
>NZ_FOCU01000017.1:127556-146917 GCF_900110195.1 Pseudomonas sp. ok266
GAAGGTGGCGCTGATCGCCTGATCGAACGCCGCGTTGCTGAAGGTGGCGCTGATCGCCTGATCGAACGCCGCGTCGCATAACTCTGCGGCTTCATCGCAATCACAATGAAAGCCCGGCCTGATCAGCCGGGCTTTTTCACGTCCGGCGCCATCCATTCCCCGACTGGCCACCCACCGCCCATTGCGCATACCATGCGGCCACAACTCCAAAACAGACCTCGACTGCCCATGCTCAAAGCCAGTCTGCGTAGCCACCTCACCCTTTGGTTTGCCGGTTTATCCCTGCTGACGCTGCTGAGCGTGGGCTTCTATGTCGGCCATATCGCCACGGAACAAATGAAGCAGGCCAGCGGCAATGCGTTGCTCAACACCGCGCGCTCGGCTGCATCGTTGTTGGGTGAACGACTGCGCGAACGCCAGTTGGAGGTGTATCTGCTCAGCCGTGCGCCGCATCTGGAGCGTGGTGATCTGGATAACCCGGCGATTCTGAAATCGATGCAACTGCGCACCCAGGCCCGCACCGAGTATGCGTGGATGGGCGTCACCGATGCCGAGGGCAAGGTGCATCAGGCGGTGAACGACTTGCTGGTCGGCCAATCGGTGCAGCAACGGCCCTGGTTCCAGGCCGGGTTGCGCGGCGAGTACACCGGCGATCCTCATGAGGCGGTATTGCTGGCGAAAATGCTGCCGGCCCTGCCGAACGGTGAACCGCTGCGCTTCATCGATTTCGCCGCACCGATCCGCAACGCAGACGGCCAGGTGATTGGTGTTCTTGGCGCCCACGCACACTGGAGCTGGGTGACGCGCATTGTTGAGTCGGCGGCGCTTTCGCATAAAAACTCAACGCCGGATATCGAAGCGTTGATCATCGATCACGATGGCAAAGTGCTCTACCCGGAAGCGCTGATGGGTCAGCAACTGGCAATTGACACCAAAAGGCAAGGCTGGACGGCGGGCAACGGATTCCTCACCAGCGTGGTCACCGTACCGACGCCATCGAGTACGGTGCTGTCATGGTCGATTGCCGTGCGCCAGCCATTGGAAACCGCACTGCAACCGGCGCGCCTGCTGATGTACAAATTGCTGATCCTGGGTGTGGTCGCGGCGGTGCTGTTCGGCTTGGTGGCTTACTACCTGGCGCTGTACCTGAGCCGACCGATCGAACAGCTCGCGCGCTCGGCGCGGCAAGTGCAAAACCAACAGCCCGGTGCGCAATTCCCGCTGCAGCACCCGGTGCTGGAAATTGCCCAGCTCGGCCAGTCCATTGATGCCATGACGCAATCGCTGCTCGGCAAAGAGCGCGAGCTGCAAGAGGCCAATGCCTCGCTGGAAGCAACCGTCGCGCAACGCACCGCTGCGCTGACGCAGGCCAATGCCGAATTGCTCAGCCTGGCGACCCACGACAGTTTGACCGGCGTTTACAACCGTCGCCGTTTCGACGAGAAACTCACCGAATACACACTGCTGTTCCGCCGCACCGGACGTCCGTTCTCCCTGCTGCTGATCGATGCCGATCACTTCAAGCGCATCAATGATTCCCACGGCCACGCAGTGGGTGATGATGTGCTGCAACAATTGGCGCAGTTGATTCAGAGCAGTTTGCGCACCACGGACTTCGTCGCCCGTTACGGCGGCGAAGAGTTCGCTGTGCTGTTGCCGGAAATCGCCAAACCCGACACTCCGGAAGTCGTCGCCGAGAAGATCCGCGTGGCGGTCGCCGAAGCTCACTTCCCGGTGATCGGGCAAGTGACGGTCAGCATCGGCATCGGCCTGGCGGACCCGGCCGATAACAACCACAACGCACTGATCAAACGCGCCGATCAGCAGTTGTATCAGGCCAAGGCGGCAGGTCGTAATCAGGTGGCGTGATCAGCCCTTCTTCACTTCGCAAATCCCGTTGGCCCGGTTCTTCCCGGTGTACGACACCGCAGGCGAACCGTCGGGATTGATGCTCAGGGAAATGGTCACGCCCGCGCCTTTGGCTTCGAAGTAGTTCTCATTGAATTTCTTTAACTGGCCTTCATTGCCATTGATGTAGATCGGCCCGCCTTCATCGGCGTGCACTTCGATCTTGCCCGGGCACGTCGCGTTGAGCATAGAGATGCCGGCATGGGCGATTGCGCTGACAAGCAACAGCGGGGCTGCCAGTAGCAGAGATTTCATGGTGAGCTCCTTGAGTGCAACGGTGTGCCGGACGATAGGGAAATACCGCACAAGTACCCTATCGACCCGTGACCGACCGCAGCGTTCCGCGAACACGATCGCCTTGTGCCGATTACTGTTTCAAGTGATCGACCAGCTTGTTGACCACCAGATCGGACACATGGCTGAACGCTTTGCGCAACGCCTCGGGATCCGTGGCGTACTGCTCCGGTGTATAGGCGATGGTGTTGGCATCGTTGGATACAGAGATCGTGTCGAAATTACGCCATACCGCTGAGCCGTTGCGCTTGATTTGCGCCGTGGCACCGATGACGGGATACAACACGGTGCTGAAGTTCTTCAGGCAGAGGCCCCATTGCGAGACCAGAATTTCGACCTCGGCATCGGCTCGCTCACCCTCGCCCACCACGGTAAACAGATGTTCCTGCTGTACGCGTTTTTCGAAGCTTTGCCGGATCAACTGGCTCAGGTCGATGCCATTGGCCTTCATGTTGTTGCGAATCGCCAGAGTGATATCGCCGGTGGCCACGTCCGCCGCTTTCGTCCCTGCCACAGAGCCCGCCCCCGTTAACGCACCGGCGCCAGAAGTCGAAGCACCTGAGGCCATACCTGCCGCTGCGCCGGCTCCAGCACCCAGGCCGGCGCCCCAGGCCTGCGTCATGCTGGTGTATTGAAAGTTATCGACGGCAACAAACACCGGCAGCACTTTCACGGTTTTGATCTGCTGGCGGTCTTCAACGCTGAGATCTTTGGTCACGCAACCCGTCAGCAAAACGAGGGCAGCAACAGCGACGAGTAGCTTTTTCATGTCATTTTTCAATCAGGGACTTGGGTGTCCGGCATATCGCCCGAACATCGCAATACTTGAGTCGCGAAGAAGACGTAGTGGTGACGGTCATGACCCTGGCGGCGGAATCAATCGAGCGTGATGGAGGGGGTTGCCACAGAGAGCATCAACCGACATCGCTGCACCTCAAAAACACGCACGCCCTGTAGGAGCTGCCGTTATTGCGTGAAGGTCTGGAGGTACGCCAGCAAATTGTCGAGTTTTTCTTCGTCGCTCAAGCCCCAGAAAATCATCCGCGTACCCGGCACCACGCCTTTCGGGTCCTTCAGATAGGCGATCAGCGTTTCGCGATCCCAGGTCACTCCCGAGTTCTTCATCGCCTCTGAATACACGTAATTCGCCGACGTACCGGCGGGCCGACCGATGATGCCATTGAGTTGCGGACCGAATCCGGGGCGGGCCGATTCGCCGACCTGATGGCAGCCGCCGCACAGACGCGGAAAAATTTTTGCGCCGGCTTCGGGGTCGCCTGCGGCGAGGGTGAACGTACTGGACAGGCCAGTGGCGAGCATCAGGGCGAGTGACAGTGCAGCGGTGTTTTTCATCGAGGGTTCCGGATCGGTCTGCATCGGGCGACGCAAGGGTAGCATTTTGTTTTTACAGGTAAGCGCCAATGATCTTTCTGACTTTGCTCAACGCCTGACGCAACACGTCCATCTCTACCGAGCCCAACGCCAGGCGAATCGCATGCGGCACATGACCCGCCACCGAAAACGGTTCAGCCGTGGTGACGGAAATCTGCTCGTGCATCAGCTCGACGACAATCTGATCGGCGCGCACGTCTTCCGGCAGCGGTAGCCACAGGAAATACGACGCCGGATGGCCAATGCTTGGCAGTCCTTTCAACACTTCGGTGGCCAGTGCCTGCCGCACCTTGGCGTCGTTGCGCTTCTGTTCCTCAAGCACCGTCACCGTGCCGTCGTCGAGCCAGCCACAGGCGATGGCAGTCATGACGCCTGGGGTGTTCCAGGTCGTGGCGCGGATGATGCGTTCCAGTGCTGGCACCACGTCGGTCGGGGCGGCGATGAAACCGACACGCAGGCCTGTGGCGATGTTTTTCGACAGGCCCGAGACGTAAACCGTGCGCTCCGGCGCCAGATCGATCAGCGTACGCGGTGGGTTTTCAACCAAAAAGGCGTAGGCCGCGTCTTCGATTATTGTCAGATCATATCGCCGTGCAATCGCCACCAACTGCTCGCGCTGCGCCAGCGGCATCACCCAACCCAACGGGTTGTGCAACGTCGGCATGCTGTACACGGCGCGCACCGAGCGGCTGCGACAGAGTTTGTCCAGCGCGGCGAGATCCGGCCCTTGATCACCGAGCGCAATGGCTACGACTTCCAGATGCAGCGCTCCGGCCAGCACCTTGAACCCGGAATAGGTCAGCGCGTCGGCGGCGATCACATCGCCGGGTTTGAGCAGCGCCATCAGCGTGACGGCCAGGCCTTGCTGGGCACCGTTGACGATCAGCACTTGCTCGGCCTCGACCCTCACCCCGCGCGTCAGCAGGTGCCGCGCGACCGATGCACGCTCGTGGCCGCGCCCGGCGTGCGGTTGATAACGCAGCAACGCCTCCAGATCGCCGGACAACGCCAATTGGCGCAGCGCTGTGCGCAACAAATCCGCCTGACCGGGCAACGACGGATAATTGAAATTGAGGTCGATCATGCCGACCGCCACGTCTTTCTGATCGATGCCCTGCCCCGGCGACAACGACGTTTCGCGGACAAACGTGCCGCGCCCGGTCTCGCCGCTGATCAGGCCCATGGCCTCCAGCTCCGCGTACACCCGCGAAGCCGTGACCAGCGCCAACCCTTCCTGAGCCGCCAGTTGCCGATGGGTCGGCAACCGTGTACCTGGCGGCAACATCCCCGAGCGAATGTCCGCCGCGTAGGCGTCAACCAGTGTCTTGTAGCGCGAACGTGGCATGCCGGATGTATCCATGACAATTCTTTGATTGTGCTGATTCTCGGTTCTAGCATGACCGCAATGCAACCCACTTCCGAGCGTGAACGGTGATGGAAAGGACTTCGAATCTGACGACCCCGTCACTGGAAAAAACCAGTGGCTGGATCAACGGTTTTATCGGCGTGGTGATCTTCAGCGGTTCGCTGCCGGCCACGCGTATGGCGGTGCTGGAGTTCGATCCGGTGTTTCTCACGGTGGTTCGCGCCGCCATCGCCTGGGTGTTGGCGGTGGCGCTGTTGTGGCTGTTTCGCGAGCGGCGCCCGGCGCGCAATCAGTGGTTGTCGCTGTTGATTGTCGCGCTGGGCGTGGTGCTTGGCTTTCCACTGTTGACCGCACTGGCGTTGCAACACGTGACGTCGGCGCATTCGATTGTGTTTGTCGGCTTGCTGCCACTGGCCACAGCGATTTTTGCTGTGCTGCGCGGCGGTGAGCGGCCGCGACCGGTGTTCTGGATTTTCTCGATGCTCGGCAGCGCGCTGGTGGTCGGCTTCGCGCTGGCACAAGGTCTGACCGCCTCGCCCACTGGCGATCTGCTGATGCTCGCGGCGATTCTGGCCTGTGGTCTCGGTTATGCCGAAGGCGCGAAGTTGTCGCGCACTCTCGGCGGCTGGCAGGTGATTTGCTGGGCGCTGGTGCTTTCGCTGCCACTCATGACGGTGTTGAGTGTGTGGCTGGCGCCCGCCTCGTTCAGCACGGTCAGTCTGTCGGCGTGGCTATGCCTGGGCTATGTGTCGCTGTTCAGCATGCTGATCGGTTTTGTGTTCTGGTATCGCGGTCTGGCTCAGGGTGGGATTGCCGCGGTCGGTCAGCTGCAATTACTGCAGCCGTTTTTCGGTCTGGCGCTGGCGGCGACGCTGCTGCATGAACAGGTCAGCCTCGGCATGCTCGCCGTGACGTTTGGCGTGATCCTGTGTGTCGCCGGGGCGAAGAAATTCGCCAAATGATCCTCAGGCACCCGCCTTCCACTCGCGTGGGCTGAGCCCGGTCTTGCGCCGAAACGCCCGGGCCAGCGCCGAAGGACTTTCGTAACCGACCTCTTCGGCAATCAGCGCAATCGGTCTGCCTTCGCGCAGGCGTTTCTGCGCCAGACTGACGCGCCAGCTCAGCAGGTAATCGGCCGGCGTTTGCCCGACAACCCGGCGAAACTGCTCGGCAAACCCGGCGCGGGACAGGTTGGCGACAGCGGCCAGATCCGCCACGCTCCAAGGTTTTTGCGGTTGCTCGTGCATCAGGTTCAAGGCACGGGACAGGCGTGGATCGGCCAGACCGGCGATCATCCCCGGTTGTTGCTCCCGACTGCTGATCAAGTGCCGCAGCAACAGAATCACCAGCAGTTCGAACAGGCGATCCATCACCGCCACCCGCCCGCAATGACCTTCGAACGCTTCGTTGAACAGCCACTCCACGGTGTTGCCCAGTTCCGGGATGTCCGTCAGTTTCAGCACCAGATAATCCGGCAGCGCCGCCGCCAGGGCATTGCCGGAGCCGCCATCAAACGTCAGCGTGGCGCAGACCAATCGGGTGTCCATGGCTTCATCGGCAAACATGCGATGGGTAAAGGGTCGGGGGAAGAAGATCAGCGACGGTTCGCTCAGGTGAATCTCACGCTCGTTGCCCGGTTTGAGCAGCAATTCACCGGCCTGCAAAAGATGCACATGCCCCACCGGCTCGTTGTCATGAACGCTGACGCCGCAAAACGCGCCGCTGTGGAACGTACCGGCATTCACGCCGAAATGGCTGAGCAACGTTGAAAGGCGATCCATGGACGACTCCGAGGGCATATCTGGACGATCTGCCGCATATCCTCGACGATTTGCCGCCAATCCACCAGCCTCACTGCATAACATGACCTCCATCCCCGGCGCACTTCGCACCGGACTTTCGGAGAATTACCATGAGCCGCATCCACGCTATCAGCCTCGAAACCGCCGCCGACGCCAGCCGCCCTGTGCTGGAAGGCGTGAAGAAGAAAATCGGTTTCCTGCCCAACGTCTTCACCACCCTGGCCAAAGCACCGGTGGCCCTCGAAACCTACGTGCAAGCCTCGGCCATCCTCGGCAAGACCTCGCTGAACGCCCAGGAAAAAGAAGCCGTGTACCTCGCCACCTCACAGGTCAACGGTTGCGACTACTGCCTGGCGGCACACACCTTGTTTGCCGGCAAAGCCGGGCTCTCGGCGCAGGACATCGTCGCCGCACGCCAGGGCGAGCTCAACGCCTACGCAACCCTCGCCCGCCAATTGACTGAAAGCCGTGGCCACTTGAGTGATGAACAAATCGCCGCCGCCCGCGCTGCCGGCATCGACGACGTGAAGATCATCGAAGTGATCGCACTGGTGGCCGTGCAGAGCCTGACCAACTACCTGAACAACGCGGCGCTGACCGATATCGACTTCCCGGCCATCTGAAGTCTGGCCACACAACAACACCAGTGGGAGCGAATCTGCAAGCGCTAGCGGCGTGTCATTCAAAGCATCTTTGACCGACCCGACGCCATCGCGAGCAGGCTCACTCCTACATTGGGACTGAGTACATCCGATAGAAAATTGGTCGGCTGCCAGGCCGCCTTCGCGAGCAAGCTCGCTCCCACAGAAAAAAAAGCACTTCCCACCTCGCACCGCATCGCTTCTAACCACTCAACAGGATGAGCGTTAGCTCGGCTGCAGCTCTTGATCTTGATCCACGGGCGACGTCGGAAGGCTGAGTGGAGGGATTTATCCGGGGGTGGGAGCGCAGCGACCGTTTGGCGCAGCCAAACACATCGAGAGGAGGTGCAGCGAAGCAAACCGTAGGCGATGCGCCCGGATGGAGCCCGGAGCGAAGGAACCCCGAGCCCCAGCGAGCGGGCCGCACGTAGGAGCAAGCGTTTTTTTGCTTACTTTTTTTAGGCGTTTGTAAAAAAAGTGAGTCGCCGTAAGGGCGAAACCCTAAGTGGCCGTGACCGCAGCAACGGATATATACCCGGTCAGCCAGACAATCAGTGATGCACCTCACCCGCCCGCTTCAACAATTTCTTGCACCGCTCAGACAAATGAAACACCTGCAAATGCTTACCCGCCTTGGCATAGCGCTCGCGCAGAGTCCTCAAAGCCGCAATCGCCGAATAATCAACAAAACTCAAATGCCGACAATCCAAAGTCACCCGGGCCGGATCATTAGCCGGATCAAACTGATTGAGAAACGGCGTAGTCGAAGCAAAAAACAACGTGCCATGCAAACGATAAAGCTTGCTGCCGTCAGCCTCCAGATGCTCATCGGCATACAACTCACGCGCCTGCTGCCAGGCAAAGTTGAGCGCAGCGATGATGATGCCGCACAACACCGCGGTGGCCAGATCAGTGAACACAGTGATGGTAGTCACAGCAATGATCACCAGCACATCATTGAGCGGCACTTTGTTCACCACCCGCAACGACGCCCAGGCAAAAGTCTGCTGCGACACCACAAACATCACACCCACCAGCGCCGCCAGCGGAATACGCTCGATCAGCGGCGACAGAAACAGAATGAACAACAGAATCAGCACCCCAGCGACCACGCCAGACAAGCGCCCGCGCCCACCGGAGCTGAGATTGATCACGGTCTGGCCGATCATCGCGCAACCGCCCATGCCACCGAATGCGCCCGAGACCATATTGGCCGCACCGAGCGCCACGCACTCGCGATCCGGATAGCCACGGGTTTCGGTGATTTCGTCGGTCAGGTTCAACGTCAGCAGGGTTTCCAGCAGACCGACCAGCGCCATCAGAATCGCGTAAGGCGCGATGATGCGCAGGGTTTCAAGATTCCACGGGATGTCCGGCAAAGCGAACGTCGGCAAGCCGCCGGCAATGTGCGCCATGTCGCCGAGGGTGCGGGTCGGCAGGCCGAACAGATAGACCAGCAGACCGACGCCGAGGATCGCCACCAGTGCCGGCGGCACCGCTTTCGTCAGACGCGGCAGGATATAGACGATGGCCATGGTCAGCGCCACCAGCCCGGCCATCAGGTACAACGGCGTACCGCTGAGCCAGTCCTCACCGTTCTTGAAATGTTCCAGTTGCGCCAGCGCAATGATGATCGCCAGGCCGTTGACGAAGCCGAGCATCACCGGGTGCGGCACCATGCGCACCAGTTTGCCCAGGCGCAGCAAGCCGAACGCCATCATGATCAAACCGCCAAGCAACACCGTCGCCAGCAAATACTGCACACCGTGTTGCACCACCAGCGCAACGATGACCACGGCCATCGAACCGGCCGCGCCGGAGACCATGCCCGGCCGGCCGCCGAACAACGCCGTCAGCGTGCAAATGATGAACGCGCCGTACAGGCCCATCAGCGGATTGAGGTGCGCCACCAGTGCGAACGCAATGCATTCGGGCAACAGGGCAAACGAGGTGGTGAGTCCGGCCAGGACATCGGCGCGCAGACGAATCGGTTTCATGGCTTACCTATCGAGCAGCCACCGAGCGCGGCTGCAGGTGTTCGGGAAAAAGAGGGTTGCGGATGTTACGGAATTGTCGCGGATCGGGCCAGTGAACGCTGACACTTGTCGGCCCGACCTTTATGCTGGCCCGCTTCTCTGGTCATTGAGTTCGACATGTCTGCATTTCTGAGCGCCCGCGAGGTGTGTCAGCGTCTGCGTGAAGCGGCGCTGGGTGTGCTCGCTTTCAACATCTGCGATGTGCCCACCGCAGCCGGACTGGTTGCGGTCGATATCGAGGGCTGGCGCCTGCTGCTGGATGTTGAAGGTGGGCGGTTACACCACTGTGAATTTGCCCGCAGCGACGATGGGCAAGAAGGTGCGCTGGAGAGCTGGCAGCGTTACGGCACCGATCCGGTGAGTTTGCTCAGTACCTGGGAATTGGCGCAGATCGAGCTAATGCTGATGGCGGCCGTTCAGCCCTGACGCAAGTCGAGCAAATAGGTGTAGTAACCCGTATCGCGGACATAACCCAATGATTCATACAGCCCCTGCGCAGTGAAGTTGTCGGTTGCGGTTTCCAGTACCAGCCCTTTGGCACCGGTCGCCAAGGCAAAGTCGCGTGCAGTGTTCATCAACAATCGGCCAACCCCACGCCCACGGGCGGCGGGCGTGGTGAACAGGTCGCTGAGCAGCCAGGTGCGGTGGGCATCGATGGACGAGAACGTCGGATACAACTGCACGAACCCCAGCGCCTCGCCCTTTTCATCCTGAACCAGAGAAATCGCGGATTCATCGCTGGCCATGCGCGCGGCGATGAAGGTTCGTGATTGCTCAAGGTTCGACGGCTGCTGGTAAAAGACTCGGTAAGCGTCGAACAACTGCGCCACCGCATCCAGGTGTGTCGCGTCGGCCCGCAGTGTCTGAAGGGTCATGTGCCTGCTCCGTTTCCAGTCAATGATCGAACCAGCATAGCGTCGCCCTTCGAGTGTGCTGGCTTCATCGTTATATAGTTTTGTATATTGCGAAACCGAAATCGCCAGAATCTTTCCATGCCGTCCAGCCAACCTGTATTGCCATGAGTGCCATCCGCGTACGCAACGAGCAGTTGATCCTCGCCGCTGCCAGCGAGGAATTCGCCGCCAACGGCTTCAACGCCACCCAGACCCGCGATATCGCGGCGCGTGCCGGGGTGCCCAAAGCCAATCTGTATTACTACTTCCAGAGCAAGGAAAACCTCTACAGCAAAGTGCTGCTGGGGTTTGTCGAGCCGCTGCTGGAAGCCTCGGCGGTGCTGCGTGAAAGTGATGATCCGCTGACGGGACTGCGCGCCTACGTGGCCGCACGCATTCGCATCGCCCGCGAACATCCGGCGATTGCCAAGGTGTTCAGTGGCGAATTGTTATTGGGCGGTCGCCAGTTGCCGGATGAGTGCCGCGATCTGTTGCAGGCCGAAGCGCGGCGCAACGTTGAATGTCTGCGCAGCTGGATCGAGCGCGGTTTGCTCGCGCCGGTGGATCCGGAGCATTTGATGCTGTTCATCTGGTCGGCAACGCGCACGTACACCAATATCGGCTGGCAGATGGGCCGGATCATGGGGCGCGAAGTGCCGCAGGATGAGGATTATCAAACGGCGGCACAGACGATCACGCGCATGGTGCTGGAGGGCGTGGTCGTAGCGCCGCGGGTGGGCGAGATTCGTGGGGTGTTGTTTGCGACGTGATGGCGCAATGCTGCGCAGATCAGGGCATGAAGTCTACGGGGAGTTCCAGATGATCTTTCATGCGCTCGTTCCAGTCGTGCAAAGCGCCGGGTAGACGTTTTTTCCATTTCGCAACATCGGTGTAATAGCGCAGGCGCGAGTGTCCGGCGTTGTCGTAGGTAACCAACAAGACCCAGAAATGGCCATCGGCTGACCGCATCACGATGCCGGTGCCACCCAGGCCGCGCATCCACATCTCCCAGACCTGA
The DNA here is from genome assembly GCF_900110195.1 of Pseudomonas sp. ok266. Classification (NCBI taxonomy): domain Bacteria; kingdom Pseudomonadati; phylum Pseudomonadota; class Gammaproteobacteria; order Pseudomonadales; family Pseudomonadaceae; genus Pseudomonas; species Pseudomonas sp. ok266. The sequence goes on from NZ_FOCU01000017.1 coordinate 138,907, forward strand.
CTACCCGGTACATCAGCGGAAGATTCAGCGGTCATCAACGAGCCGGACTTTTCCACCAGCGTCTGATAATCAGTCTTGAGCAACGTGTGCAGTGCCTGGTTTTCTCCCGGTGTTTGCGCCAGGCCCAGGCTGAGCATGTCGTAATCCAGCGTCAGCGGTTGCTGCGAAGCGACAAAACGACCGGTGTAGTAGACGCCCAACCCGGCACTGCAATATCCGCCTGCACCCACGAGAGAAATATCCAGCACACCATTGATGGGGGTGAACAACAGGGTGCACTGGTCTTCCGAGTAAACGGCTTTACCGTCCTTGAGTGTGGCAACGCCATCCAGATCACCGGAGTTGGCGCCCTCAGCCGCCGTGATGTCGATGCTGATGTGCGTGGGGTCGCGGCGCTGGGTTATGACTGTCGCCGAGGTTGAGGTCCCTGGCGGAATGAGCTGCCAGGTCGCGTCCCAACTGAAGGGCTGGGTGGCGTGTTCAAGTTCGGTCAGGCGCATTAAATACTGCCGACGCAAACAGGCTGTCTGATCGCCACAGGCGTTGCGGTTTTTCAGCCACCGCCGCTGGTCTGCCTTGAGGGCTTTGGCATCGGGGACATCAGCCGATGTCGAGTGCCAGAGCTTGCCCAGCTTCTCATCGAGTTGCGAGATCTGCGGGTCGCCACAAATGGCTTTTTCAGTTTTGCTGGCAGCGCTGGCGCAATCGAAACTGCTGGCGTGGGTGATAGAGGCAAACGCAAGGCACATCAGCGCCAAGGCATGACGCCGGGAGATAGCGAACATCGAGAGATTCCATTCTTCGGACGGCGCGCAGTATGCCAGTGCTGCCAGCGGAAATCCCTGATGTACATAGCAATCAGGATTTCGCAATCACTGTAGGAGTGAGCCTGCTCGCGATAGCGTTCGGTCAGACGATGTTGCATCAAATGCCACACCGCTATCGCGAGCAGGCTCACTCCTACAGGTTTTGTGTGGATAGTCAGAACGTAATGTCGGCTGCGGGTTTGACGTCGATACGCGCCACCGAGCCAGTCAAATGCGCCAGATCCTTGTTGTGCTCGGCGATGATGTCTTCGGCGCTCATATTGCCGTTGTCGACGGTGGAATGCGCGTCGGCGGCAAGCACTACGTCATAACCCAGCTCATGGGCCCGGCGTACGGTCGCATTGACACAGTAATCGGTTTGCAGACCGCAAATAACCAGTCTTTCGAAGTCTTCACTTGGCAAAAATTTACCCAGGTCAGTCTGGTAAAACGAGTCCCGGGTGGTCTTGCGTACGCGCAGGTCCTTAGGCGATGTCTCAAGCCCTTCGGCCAGTTGCCAGCCTTCGGCACCATGGGCCAACGGGCTGTCCTTTTCTTCATGCTGGATCAGCACCACGGGCACGCCAGCCTTGCGTGCGCGAGCACTGAGACCGTTGATGGTGTCGAGCACGCGCTGAATGTCGTAGCACTGATATTCGCCCGAGCAGAGGGCGCGCTGGACGTCGATGATCAGTAATGCGGTGGTCATGATGAGCCTTCCTTGATCAGTCCTTGAGACAGGGGCGGACCTGAGCCCGCCCCCTTTTTACGCTCCTCAGTAACCCAGTGACAAGCCCGTGTTGCGGCGTGGATCGTTGGCGCCGTAGAAACGGTTTTTGCCGACCGGCTTACCGCCCAGCGAAGGTGCACCCACCAGAATCGCGGCGATGTGGTTGGCGTCCTGCGGGCCGGCAAACTTGTGACCCCAGCTCTCGAGGAGCTTCTTCGTGTCGGGGCTGGCGGCGAAGTCTTCGAGGTTGGTTTCCTCCGGCATCCACTGCTGGTGGAAACGTGGCGCATCGACCGCTTCCTGCAGGCCCATACCGTAGTCGATGACGTTGAGCATGGTCAGCAAAGTCGCCGTGATAATACGGCTGCCGCCCGGTGTACCGACCACCATCACCACTTTGCCATCCTTGGTGACAATGGTCGGGCTCATCGACGACAGCGGTGCCTTGCCCGGAGCAATCGCATTGGCTTCGCCCTGCACCAAGCCGTACATGTTCGGCACGCCGACCTTGGAGGTGAAGTCGTCCATTTCATCGTTGAGGATCACCCCGGTCTTGCTCGCCATCACGCCCGCGCCGAACCAGTCATTGAGGGTGTAAGTGACCGACACCGCATTGCCCCACTTGTCGACGATCGAGTAGTGAGTGGTGTTGCTGCCCTCATGGGGGGCTACGCCGGGTTTGAGTTCGGCCGACACGCCGGCCTTTTGCGGCTGGATGGCGTCGCGCAGTTTGGTCGCGTAGTTCTTGTCCAGCAGATGCTCGATCGGGTTTTTGACGAAATCCGGATCGCCCAGGTAGCTGTTGCGATCAACATAGGCGTGGCGCATGGCTTCGATCTGATAGTGCATGCCTTGGGCCGAATGGAAGCCCAGATCCTTCATCGGATAGCCTTCGAGGATGTTCATGATCTGGCAGATCACTACCCCGCCAGAGCTTGGCGGTGGCGCCGAGACCACGTGATAACCACGGTAGTCGCATTCCACCGGAGCCAGTTCGCGGGTCTTGTATTTATCGAGGTCAGCCTGGGTGATGATGCCTTTGTTGGCCTGGCTGGAGGTGACGATGGCGTCGGCAACCCAGCCTTTATAGAAGCCGTCGGCGCCTTTTTCGGAAATGGTCCGCAGGGTTTTGCCGAGATCCTTCTGCACCAGTTTCTGCCCGACCTGCATCGGCTCGCCGTTATGCAGGAAGATCGAACCGGAGTCGCGCATGTCCTTCTTGAACACGTCGGTGGCGTACTCCAGCAACTCGACGTCACCCTGCTCCAGCGCAAAACCGTCTTCCGCCAGTTTGATCGCCGGCGCAATCATTTCCTTGCGCGGTTTGGTCCCGTATTTGCTCAGCGCCAGCTCCATGCCGGACACGGTGCCCGGCACGCCCACCGCCAGGTGGCCACGGGTACTCAAGTCGGGAATGACGTTGCCTTCCTTGTCGAGGTACATGTTGGCAGTGGCCGCCAGTGGTGCTTTCTCACGAAAATCGAGGAAGGTCTTGCGCCCGTCTGCCAGTTGAATGGTCATGAAGCCGCCTCCGCCCAGGTTGCCTGCTGCGGGATAGACCACCGCCAGCGCGTAACCCACGGCGACCGCCGCATCGACGGCATTACCGCCACTTTTCAATACGTCGACGCCAACATGGGTGGCCAGATGTTGCGCGGTGACCACCATGCCGTTTTCTGCGGCAACCGGTGCCACCGACGCCGCGTGAGCCATGAGACAGCTGAGTGCCAGTGAGGTCGCTATCAGCGATTTGGCCAAAGGTTCGTACTTCATGAGTCGATCTCTTTTTTGTTTTCAGGGTCTGTGCAGAACAGAGGGGGAAACGCTGCAAGAGCACCAAGCAGTATGGTCGGCTTTGCGTATTGCGCCTCCCCGATCAGGCAGTATGCTGGGCGCTGTTGCCACCCTGCTCCGGAGTCTGTCGTCATGTCTTATACGTTCATCACCCTGCCCTCGCCCGTCGGCGAGCTGAAGCTGGTCGCGAACGGCTCACGACTGGCGGCCATCCTCTGGGAAAACGATAAACCGAACCGCGTGCGCCTCGGGCCGATGAGCGAGGCACACGACAATCCGATCCTGATTCGAACGGCTCGACAACTTGAAGAATATTTTTCCGGGACGCGTGACTGTTTTGATCTGGAACTGGATTTCGCTGGCACCGATTTTCAGAAAAAGGTCTGGGCGGCGCTGCTGACCATTCCTTTTGGCCAGACGCGCACCTACAGCCAGATTGCCAGACAGATTGGCAATCCCAGCGCTGTACGGGCAGTGGGCGCAGCGAACGGACGCAACCCGATCTCCATTGTCGCGCCGTGTCATCGGGTGATCGGCGCGTCGGGGAAGCTGACCGGGTTTGCCGGTGGGCTTGCGGCGAAAGAGCACTTGCTGAGCCTGGAGGGTGGGCAGTGGTCGCAAATTGGCAAAACCGGCGAGCTGTTCTGAATCAAGCGCCGAACAGATTATTCATCGCCGCATACTGCAACAGCATGATGGTCTTGGCGTCGCAGATCTCACCGCGCTGAAACGCTGCCAACGCCTCGTCGAACCCCCACTCCAGCACTTCCAGCTCTTCGGTCTCTTCTTCCAGTCCACCACCCTCGCCAACCTTCGATGCCGAATCGTATTCGGCAATGAAAAAGTGCAGCTTCTCGGTCACTGACCCCGGACTCATGTAAGCCTCGAACACCTTCTTCACATCGTGCACGCGATAACCGGTTTCCTCCTCGGCTTCATCGCGGATACGCTGCTCCGGTGCCGCGCCTTCGAGCAACCCGGCCGCCACCTCGATCAGCAAACCATCATGACCATTGACGAACACCGGCAAGCGGAACTGCCGGGTCAGTACCACCGTGCGCTGTGCACGGTTGAACAGCAGAATCGCTGCGCCGTTACCACGGTCGTAGACCTCACGGGTCTGACGCTGCCACTCGCCATTGTTGCGGTGATAGTCGAAAGTGATTTTCTTCAGCAAATACCAGTCATGGGACAACACTTGAGTGTCGATGATATTGACCCGCTCGGCTGTGTTGGACATGACGCTTGATCCTTTTCATTGAAGGCCCCTGGGTAGGTAAAAGCCCTTTTTTGTGAACGAAAAAACGAAAACCTATACCGCCCCACAAACTATGTCGAAACATCCTACAGACATCACCTACTCGCCCGACTTCTTTCCTGATTGATCCCCCGCAAAGTCCCCGCACCTTTTTGACGTGCGCGAGAGACTGCGAATGCTTCCAACCGATCGGCTTCTGGCCCTGAACAACAGCATCGGCCTGCTCGTTGTTGCTGCTTTGAATCCCGATGAGCCGGACTTCGAACACCTGATCCGCGAATTCCGCCTGTGCCTGAACAACTACGACGCCTGGGCCGAGCAGTTCTGGACCGGGACGGCGCTGGATGTCGAGCAGGTCTTTACCGTCGGCAACGACGTGCGCCTTAGCGCGCCGATCAAGTCGCGCCAGCCGCTCAGTTCATCCGTGGCCATGTGCTCGGCCAGCGGGTCGCTGACGCTGGTACACATGTTCGAGGCCGCGAGGTTTGTGCCGATTGGCAACACCCCGGTAACCCTCGAACCGGTGCTTGCCGATGTCGGCGGCGTGCTGACTTTCGGTGAGCCGCTGCGTTACACCATCGGCCCCAGCGGCATTCTGCAAGTGACCGACTGCGATCGGGGCCAGCGTTATCGCATCACCTTCTTTCCCGATGTGTCCACCGACCATGTGCGTGCTCTATATGCCTCTTATGAAGGCGTCATTGCAGGCCTGGAAGGCTGGCTGCGCGCGGAGTGGGCAAGGTTTCAACCCCAGTGGACGGAGTTTTCCAGCGCCGGGTTTCTTGAACGTTACGGTCAGTTGCAACAGGCCGATTGGCGTGGATTCGAGCAAGCCCTGAATGGTGTTTGGGATGACATCCACCAGGTATTCGCCCTGCTCGCCGACTTGCAGGCCAACAGTGAAAAGCTGCTCGAGTACCTCAGCGACGCAGAACTTGAAGCGCTGCTGCAAGCCTCCAGCGACGCCATCGCCAATGGCTTGCTGATCCTCAGTGACGAGCCGCTGTTGTTCATTCATCTGGCCGCGTTTACCAGTTGGCTGAAGATGCTGCCGCCGCAGTATCTGGCTGAAATAGTGGCCGAGGTGCGCGTCGAATTGCTGATCAGCTTCCTGTTGATGGGCGTGTCGGGTGGCATGGGCGTGCCGCTGCGTTTGAGCAGCAAGGTGCTGGCGAAGATCAAGTCGCCGCGCGCGCGGGAGTGGCTGGCGGCCTCGGCGTTGCGCTTGGCCGAACTGACGTCCTCGGCGGATTTGACGCGGCATGCCAGCGTTTTGAAGCCGCTGATGCTCAATGTGCGTGACGTTGAGTTGAAACCGACACCGGCGATACCGCTGAACATTCGTCAGGCCGATTCGCTGGTGTTGACCGTGCCAAACCCGGCGCCTGTTGTGCGGGACAAGTCTGGCGGTTCGAGCCGGATCGAGCGGCATGAGCCGCACGACGATTCGCCGGATCAGGCGAAAAACCCCAACGGCGACAGCGCCGATTGCGTGCCGCGTACCTGCACCAACGGCTGCCCGGTGTCGATGGTCACCGGTGAAGAACTGCTGACTCTGAGCGATGCGGTGCTCGATGGCGTGTTGCCGTTTGAGTTCACCCGTTTGTATCGCTCCAGCGCCGCCGAAATCGATGTTGGGTTGGGGTTTGGCTGGAGTCATTCGCTGGCGCATCGGCTGGAGTTTGCCGGCGACGAGGTTGTCTGGGTCGATCACGAGAACCGCCGTACCCGTTTCCCGCTGCCGAGCGTTGAGCGGCCGGCGATTCACAACAGTTTGTCGCGGGCGGCGATTTTTCTCGGTGATGAACCGGAGGAGCTGATTCTCGCGCTGGCCGGGGACGCGGCGCGTTTTTATCACTTTCGCGCAGGACGGCTGACGGCGATCAGCGATGCCTATGGCAATCGTCTGACGGTGCAACGCGATCGCTCTGACCGGGTGCAGCGCCTGGACAATGGCGCCGGGCGCTCACTGCTGTTGCGCTATGAGCAGGCGCAGTTGCTGGGTGTTGATTATCAGGTGTTTCGCGAGGGTGCCTGGAGTACCGAACAGGCGCTGGTCAGCTACCGCTACGACGCCTACCGGCATCTGATCGAAGCGACCAACGCCGTCGGTGAAAGCGAGCGTTACGACTACGACGACGCTCACGTGATCCTGCAGCGGCAACTGGCCGGCGGCGCGAGCTTCTTCTGGGAGTGGGAGCGTTCGGGGAAAGCCGCTCGGTGTGTCAGGCACTGGGCATCGTTTTCGCAGATGGACACGCGTTACGTCTGGAACGATGACGGCAGTGTCGCGGTGCATTACGTCGATGGCACCGAAGAGACCTACGTTCACGACGAGCGTGCGCGGCTGGTGCGTCAAGTCTCGGCGGATGGTGGCGAGCAGCTAAAGGCCTATGACTCCTCGGGGCGTTTGATTGCCGAGCAGGATGCGTTAGGCGCCGTCACCGAATACCGCTACGACGAAGTCGGACGGCTGATCGCGCTGATTCCACCGGATGAGGCGCCCACGTCCTACGAGTATCGCAACGGTTTCCTGTACCGGCGTTCACGCGGCGAGGCGGTGTGGATCTACCGGCGCAATGCCGAGGGCGATGTCACCGAGGCGGTCGATCCCGACGGCCATGTCACCCATTACTACTACGACACCCGTGGGCAGTTGCTGTCGATCCGCTACCCGGACAGCAGCCGGCATCGGCTGGTCTGGAATAGCCTCGGCCAGTTGACCGAAGAGACCTTGCCCGACGGTGGCGTGCGGCGCTTTTCCTACGATGCACTGGGGCGGCGGACCACGACCGCAGACGAACACGGTGCGGTCACCCGTCAGCACTGGGATGCCGTTGGCCGACTGATTCAGACGACATTTCCTGGCGGCAGCACCCGCGCCTACAGCTACGGCGCCTACGGTCAGGTCACCGCCGAGCGCGATGAACAGGGGCACATCACCCGTTATGAGTATGACGACGATCTGCACCTGGTTTCGCGGCGGATCAACCCCGACGGCACGCGGGTGCAGTACCGCTATGACCATGCGCAACTGCTGCTCACCGAGATTGAAAACGAATCCGGGGAAAAGTATCGGCTGGATTACACCTCCACCGGGCTGATTCGTCAGGAAAGCGGTTTTGACGGCCGCCGCACCGCGTACGCCTATGACCTTAACGGCCATTTGCTGGAAAAGACCGAGTTCGGTGATGACGGCTCTTGTTTGCTCACCGCTTATGAGCGCGATGCTGCCGGGCGCCTGCTGGTCAAAACCCTGCCCGACGGGATCAAGGTCAGTTATCAGTACGACCGACTCGGCCGACTCGTGGGTGTCGACGACGGCCAGCAACATCCTTTGGCCTTCGAGTACGACCGTCAGGACCGGCTGATCACCGAGCATCAGGGCTGGGGCACCCTGCGTTACCGCTACGACGCCTGCGG
>NZ_FOCU01000015.1:0-37184 GCF_900110195.1 Pseudomonas sp. ok266
CCGCGCTGGGCATGAAACCGCCGGCATCTGTCTATCGCCCGTCGATACGCGCTTATCCCGGTTACTTGCCTGCGCTTGAATACGGTTCCGATGTTGAAGTACGTAAGGTTCGGTCAAATGGGGAAATTAAATGGAAAGGACAGCTGATTTTTCTAGGAGAGGCTCTAATTGGAGAGGACATCGCGTTGAAGGAAGTGGCTGGTGACGCTTGGGAACTGTACCTTTGCAGCCACTGTTTAGGCAGGCTTGAAAGAGGCGCCAAACGCGTTTCAAGCCTGTAAAGGTGTAAACGATGTCCCCGGTCTAATTTGTAAAGGATGTACCGGTCTCTACAGTGAGGGTAGCTTTTAGGCTCTTAAAGTTGCACCACCGCTCCGGGCACCAACGGCAATTCCAGGCTGGCAATAAACCCACCCTGCGGATGATTGGCCAGCGTCAAACTCCCACCATGCCGCTCCGCCGCCCTTCGCGCAATCGCCAGGCCCAAACCGTGTCCCGCCGCCGTCTGTCCCGGCGCCCGGTAAAACGGCTCGCCCAACTGGCTCAAATGTTCAGCCTGCACCCCCGGCCCATGGTCGCGCACGCTCACGATGATTTTTTCACCCTGACGTGAAGCCTGCATTTCAATCGGCTGACCTTCCGGGTTGAAGCGCTGGGCGTTGCGCAGCAGGTTATCGACGGCGCGCTCGATCATGGTCGGCCAGCCTTTCAGATTCAACTGCGGTTCGGCATCCAGACGCACGATCTGCTCGGGCGATCCCAGTTTTGCGTCCTTCTGCAAGAGGCCGAGCAACGCATTCAGATCCACCTCTTCAGCACTGGCGTTGTCGGCATCGACCCGCGCCAATACCAGAATTTCACTGATCAACGCTTCCAGCCGATCACACTCGCGCGTCAGGCGTGGCCAGAGTTTCTCGCGTTCTTCAGGGTTGGCGCGTTCGGCCAGGGCCAGGGCGATACGCAGCCGCGCCAACGGTGAGCGCAATTCGTGGGAAACGTCGCGCAACAGCTGTCGCTGGCTGCCAATCAGGCTTTGCAGGCGCGCGCCCATGCGGTTGAAATCGTTGGCCAGCACGCCAAATTCGTCGCGGCGGTTGGCCAGTTTCGCCAAGCTGTTCTGCTGATAAGTGGTCTGCCCGAGATCATGCACCGCGCCGCGCAAACGGCTGAGCGGGCGGGTGATGGAGAAGGTCACCAGCAGACTGAAAAGGGTCAGCACCACCAGCGCAATCCCCAGCGCACTCAATGGCCAAAGCAGGCTTTCGCGGTGCCAAGAGTCGAGTTCCGGATGCGGGATGCGGTAGATGAACAGGTAGGTGTCACCGGTTTTTTCGCTGGTGAATTCATCGGTCAGACGTCGCCATGGCAGACGCCGGTCATCATTGTTCTGGCGGGCTTCGAACGCGGCTGCGCGGCGCGGGAAGGTGCCGCGAACCACCGGGTCGCCGGATTCGTTCAGCACCTGAACATCGATGTGATATTGGCGTTTGCGCTGTTCGAGGATGTCCTGGGCAGCTTCCTCGCCCTGGGCTTCGTAGGTTTGTGTCCATTCGCCGGCGAGGGTGTTGAGGCCCGGATGGCGACTGAGGATCCACGCGTCCTGGTTGAGCATGTGCCCGAGCAGAATGGACAGCCCGGCCACCAGAGCGATGGCCAGCCAGAAGCTCGCGAGAATACGCCAGAACAATGAACGCACAGAAAATCCTCAAAGCAATGCAAAACCCATGTGGGAGCGAGCTTGCTCGCGAAAGCGGTGTGTCAGTCAACATTTCTTCGTCTGATACACCGCATTCGCGAGCAAGCTCGCTCCCACAGTTGAACGGGTGAAAACAGACCCGACGGGGTGAGCCGTCGGGCCTGAAGTTAGAGCATTATTGCGCCTTTTGCGCCTGTTGCGCTTTCCACGCCTTGAACTCGGCCCATTCGGCGCGACGCTCGGCCTGTTTTTTCTGGATCTCGTCGAATTTCTTCTGTTGATCCGGTTTCAACACGGCGCGAACATCCGTCTCGGCTTTCTTGTGGTTGGCGGCCATCTCGTCCTTCATGGCTTTCTGGTCAGCCGGCGAGAGTTTTTCCAGATACTTGTCGACCACTTGCTTACGCTCGTGCATCTGCTCGCCCATGATCTTACGGATCTGTTCGCGCTGTTCGCGGGACAGGTCGAGTTGGCTGTACGGGCCTTTGCCGTGCATGCCGTGCATCTGACCGCCGTGGCGTGGGCCGTCGAGCGGGCCACCCATCGGGCCATCGTCTTGCGGCATGGCCATGGCGACGGTTGGCAGAGCGGCAGCGAACATCAGAGCGATAAGAGTCTTGCGCATGGTGTATCTCCTTGTCTCGTTCCCGGTACGTTCCGGATGAGTTCAGATTACGGAGATCAAGGTCAGCGGCGGTCAGCACTGCGTAAAGCTTCGGTAAAGACACTCGAGCGCTGACCTGACAAACACACCCTGCAGGAGTGAGCCTGCTCGCGATAACGGTGTATCGGGCAAGAACATGTCGACTGACACACTGCTATCGCGAGCAGGCCCACTCCTACAAGGGGGAGCCTCAGAGGCTGTAGTAGTAACCGCGGCTGCGCAGCGCGACGATGCGTGGGCGGCCGTCGGGATGCGGACCTATCTTCTTGCGCAGGTTGCTGACGTGCATGTCGAGGCTGCGGTCGTACAGGGTCAGCTTGCGGCCGAGGGCGATCTGCGCCAGTTCCTGTTTGTCCAGCGGCTCGCCGGGTTGCTTGAGCAGGGCTTCGAGCAGACGGCTTTCGGAAACGGTGAGGGTCAGTTCTTTCTCGTCGATGCTGACCACGCCGCGCACCGGACTGAAACTCAGATCGCCCAGCTCAAGCTGCGTCGAGACTGCCGCCGGGTGGCTGCGGCGCAGTACGGCGCGCAGGCGAGCGGTCAGTTCTCGTGGGTCGCAGGGTTTGGCCAGATAATCGTCGGCGCCCAGTTCCAGACCGAGGATGCGATCCAGCGGCTCACCCCGGGCCGAAAGCATCAGCACCGGCAGATCGGCGTGGTCGTTGCGCAGTTGCTTGAGCAGTTCCAGACCGCTGCCATCGGGCAGCATCACATCCAGCACCACCGCCGCCGGGGCCGTTTCGGCCAACGCCTTGCGCGCACTCTGGCCATCGTGGCAGGCGCGCACATGGAAGCCTTCCTGGCTCAGCCAGCTACTCAGGAGTTCGCATAACTCCTGGTCATCATCAATCAGTAACAGCTCGCTCATGACTCACTCAATTTAGCCATTGCCGACGTTTTCGGCTTGCTCCACTGGCAAAGATACCGCAGAGCAGCGCCAATAGCGCTACTCCGGCGCCCGTGACGAACCATTGCTGCTGATCAGTCAGCAGACGCGGCAGCGGGCTGGCCTGGGCTTCCTTGAGTTGCAGCTTGAGACGCTGGTTCTCCTGGCGCAACCGGGCGAGCTGGGCGCTTTCGCGGGTATTGTCGGCATTTTGCAGTTGTTTGCTCAGTTCTTCCCGTTGCTGCTCGCTGGCCTTGAGGCGCTGCTGCAACTCGGTGATCTGGCTGCCGGCGCTTAACGACAATGGCGTGGAACTGCCGCCTTCGGTGGTTTCCTCACCATGGGCGGGTGCCATGATCGACAACGTGACCAACATCAGACACAACGGACCCTTGCGCATCGCGACACCTGTTTCCAAATGGATATTGGGCAGGTTGTCGGCAGGCAAACGAGAATAATGAGCGATTGAGAGCAGCAAGAACCAGGAAGGTTCATTGCATGAGGCAGTGTCGCGAGTGATGAGGGGTAAATCCCCTCATCACCGGACGTTTAAGGCAGGACTTGCTTGAACGGCTTGACGACCACGTTGGCGTAGACACCCGCGGCGATGTACGGATCAGCATCGGCCCATGCCTGCGCAGCGCTCAGCGAGTCGAATTCGGCGACGATCAGGCTGCCGGTGAAACCCGCAGCGCCCGGATCATTGCTGTCGACGGCCGGGTGCGGGCCGGCCAGTACGATGCGGCCTTCGCCCTTGAGCGCTTGCAGGCGTTCCAGATGCGCAGGGCGCGCGGCCAGGCGTGCTTCCAGCGAGTTGGCGACGTCGGTGGCAATGATGGCGTAGAGCATGTCAGTCCTCGGTTTTTGGTGTTGTTGTGGTATCGGCATCGTGCAGATGACGCGACAGGTAAATGCCCTGTGCGACCAGGAATACCAAGGTCATGCCCAGGCTGCCGAACACCTTGAAGTCCACCCAGTAGCTCTGGAAGGTGAAGGCGACGAACAGGTTGGCAGCGCCGCAGAACAGGAAAAAGCCGATCCAGGCGATGTTCAGGCGGGTCCAGACCGGATCCGGAAGGGTCAGTGCGTGGCCCATGATGCGTTTGATCAGCAGGCGGTCACCGATGAAGTGGCTGCCGATGAAGGCGACGGCGAACAGCCAGTTGACCACCGGGGCTTTCCACTTGAGGAAGGTCTCGCTGTGGAAGGCCAGCGTCAGGCTGCCGAACACCAGGCAGGCAATCAGGGTCAGCCATTGGCTCTTTTCCAGCTTGCGCTGTTTGATGAACAACGCGCCGTACACCACCAGGGAACTGATGATCAGCATCGCCGTGGCGCTGTAAATACCGCCTACAGTCACTTCATGGCCAGCGATGTCGACGACCCGTGGATCAAGTTTGTAAACGATGAAGAACAGCAGAAGCGGGATGAAATCGATGAATTGTTTCACAGTGAGAGCCAGAAGCTGGATGTGGCGGCATAATAACAAACATATGGGCGCGCGATAGCGCCAGCTGATTTGAGGTTACAACTCCCCGTGAATGTTGATTTGCACTGCCATAGCACGGCCTCCGATGGCGCCCTCGCGCCTGCGGTTCTGGTTGCGCGTGCGTTCGAGAACGGCGTGCGAGTCCTGGCGTTGACTGACCACGACACCCTCGAAGGCCTCGCCGAAGCGCGCACGGCCGCCAACGAATTGGGCATGCAACTGGTCAACGGCGTCGAATTGTCCTGCACCTGGGGCGGCGCGACGATTCATGTGTTGGGCTACGGTTTTGATGTCAATGCCACACCGTTGGTCGAAGCGATTGCCAGATTGCACGATGGCCGCTGGCTGCGGTCGGAAGAAATAAGCCGCAAGCTCGCCCTCAAGGGCATGCCCGGTGCCCTCGAAGGTGCCCGGCAGGTCCAGCAGGAACTGGGTGACAGTGGCAACGCCCCGGCCCGTCCGCATTTCGCCGACTGGATGGTGCGTGAAGGTTTTGTAAAGGATCGCGCCGAGGCATTCCGCAAATGGCTCGGCGCCGGCAAGCTGGGTGATGTCAAGTTGCACTGGCCGACGCTGGAAGACACCGTTGGCACACTGCGTGCCGCCGGGGCCTGGGTCAGCCTCGCGCATCCGTGGCACTACGATTTCACCCGCAGCAAGCGCCGGAAGCTGATTGCCGACTATATTCAAGCAGGCGGGCATGCGATCGAGGTGGTCAATGGCCATCAGCCTGCGGAACAGGTCGGCAGCCTGGCAATCCTTGCCCGTGAGTTCGGTCTGCTGGTCAGCGCCGGCAGTGACTTCCATGGCCCTGGCGGCTGGTCAGAGATCGGCCAGTACCGGCCGGTTCCCGAGGACCTTCCACCCCTGTGGTGTCGGTTCAAACATGACACAGATATTGCCGCCGTCTGAACAGGTAGAAAATGTGAGTCAATTTTTCCAGATACATCCGGAAAACCCACAAGCGCGCCTGATAAAACAGGCGGTCGAAATCATCCGCAAAGGCGGGGTGGTGGTTTATCCCACGGATTCTTCCTACGCCATCGGCTGCCAGATCGGCGACAAGACCGCCATCGAGCGCGTGCGCCGTTTGCGTCAACTCGATGAAAAGCACAACTTCGCGCTGATCTGCAGCGACCTGTCGCAACTGGGCAACTACGCGAAGATCGACACCGGCACCTTCCGCATTCTCAAGGCGCATCTGCCGGGGCCTTACACCTTTATTCTCAACGCCACCCGCGAAGTGCCGCGTCTGTTGCTGCATCCGAAGAAGCGCACCATCGGTCTGCGTGTGCCCAGCCATCCGATCGCGCTGGCGCTGCTGGCCGAACTCGGCGAGCCGCTGATGAGCGTGACCCTGATCATGCCCGGCGACGAAGACCCGCTCAGCGATCCTTACGAAATGCGCCAACTGCTTGAACACCAAGTGGACTTGATCATCGACGGCGGTTTCGGCGGCATCAAAGCCTCCACCGTGATCGACCTGACCGGCGACGACCCGGAAGTGATCCGCGTTGGTTGCGGCGACCCCGCGCCGTTCATGGTCGAGGCCTGAATGTCCGCAGTGGAAACCGTTGTCGATCCCCAGGCCGGCGCTCAGCAGGAACTGCCGTTCGCCATGGTCTATGGCCAGGCGGTCATGGAAATGCCGCTGGACCTGTACATCCCGCCGGATGCGCTGGAAGTCTTCCTTGAGGCCTTCGAAGGCCCGCTCGACCTGCTGCTGTACCTGATCCGCAAACAGAACATCAACATCCTCGATATCCCGGTGGCGGAAATCACCCGCCAGTACATGGGTTATGTCGAGTTGATGCAGTCGGTGCGTCTGGAGCTGGCCGCCGAGTATCTGGTGATGGCCGCGATGCTCGCCGAGATCAAGTCGCGCATGCTTCTGCCGCGCGCTGAAACCGTCGAAGACGAAGAAGACGACCCGCGTGCCGAACTGATCCGCCGCTTGCAGGAGTACGAGCGTTTCAAGGCGGCCGCCGAAGGCATCGACGGCTTGAGCCGCGTTGGCCGCGATGTGATCGTGCCCAAGCTCGACGCCCCGGAAGCCCGTGCACGCAAGCTGTTGCCGGACGTTGCGCTGGAAGAGATTTTGATGTGCATGGCCGAAGTGCTGCGCCGTGGCGATATGTTTGAAAGCCACCAGGTCAGCCGCGAAGCACTGTCCACCCGCGAGCGCATGAGCGATGTGCTGGAACGGCTCAAGGGCGGCGGTTTTGTGCCGTTCGTCGAGCTGTTCACCGCCGAAGAAGGGCGGCTGGGTGTGGTGGTGACCTTTATGGCGATCCTTGAACTGGTCAAGGAATCCTTGGTCGAGCTGGTGCAGAATGAGCCGTTCGCCGCGATCCACGTGCGAGCCCGAGCCGAATAACGAGTCGAAACATGAACCTGACTGAACCCCGCGAGCTGGCCCCCCTGCTTGAAGCCTTTCTGTTGGCCTCGGGAAAGCCGCAATCCCTTGAGCGCCTGTTTGAACTGTTTGAAGAAGGCGAACGGCCCGAGCCTGCGGTCTTCAAGAAAGCCCTGACCCTGTTGGGCAAGTCCTGCGAGGGCCGTGCTTTCGAGCTCAAGGAAGTCTCATCGGGCTATCGCTTGCAGATCCGCGAAAAGTTTTCGCCGTGGGTCGGCCGCTTGTGGGAAGAGCGCCCGCAGCGTTACTCCCGCGCCTTGCTCGAAACCATCGCGCTGATTGCCTACCGTCAGCCGATCACCCGTGGCGAGATCGAAGACGTGCGTGGCGTGGCGGTGAACAGCAATATCGTCAAGACCTTGCTGGAGCGCGAGTGGATTCGTGTTGTTGGTTACCGCGATGTGCCGGGCAAACCGGCGATGTTTGCCACCACCAAGATGTTTCTCGATCACTTCAACCTGAAGAACCTCGAAGACCTGCCGCCGCTGGCCGAATTGCGCGAAATGGAAACCGACCCGGTGCTCGATTTCGACGACGCTCCGGTGCCGCAGGGTTTGCAGGAGTTGGCCGACGCCAGCGCCGAGCCGGAAGAGGAGAAGGAAGAGACCAGTTTCCATACCTTGCTGCTGGAGCTGGACAGCATGGAGGAGGGGATCAAGACCGACTTCGACGATTTGCTGCGAGATGCGGCGGATGGTGAGGCGGGCGACAGTGACGCGCCGACGACCGAGCCTGAAACCGAAGTCGCTGAGCCAGCGATTGAAGTTGAACTTGAAGCCGAGCCAGAAGCCGAACCGGAAGAGGACATTCTTGGCGTCGCCGAAGCCCGCGAAAAGCTGTTGGCCGCCGTCGCCGCGCTCGAACAACCCGCGCCAGAACCCGAGCTGAGCGAAGAAGAAGCCGAAGCCCGCGCCTTGGCCGAAGCCATCGAAGCCGAACGCCGCGAGTTCGAAGACTGAGTGAAATCCGGAGAACAATGACGGCCCCTGTGGGAGCGAGCTTGCTCGCGAAAGCGGAGTGTCATTCAAAGAAGATGTATCTGACATGCCGCCTTCGCGAGCAAGTCGAATCGTCGCACCGTCGCTCCCACAGGGTTTAGCGTAAGCCAGGAGATGCTGATGAGTTCCACCAAAGACCCGTGCATCAGCCTCTGCAAATTCACCGACGACATCTGTCTCGGCTGCGGTCGCAGCAAGCGCGAAATCAAAGCCTGGAAGAAACTCGACAAGGACGACAAGCGCAGCGTACTGGCCGAAGCCGCGCTACGCCTGATCAAACTCGGTGGCGCCGGTCGGCGGAAAAAGAAATAACTGTCGATCGATCAGCTAGTCTCTGATGCGCGATGGCGCACATCCGCGTATGATTCGCGACCCTCCGCCGATCCCTTCGGCCGAGAACCCAGATTTCAATGCTTCAGGCGCCGCCTGAACAGACCACACCGGGAGGTGCCCAGATGAGCGACATCATTCAGAAAGACGACCAGGAAATCGGCCCAGCAGGCGAAAAGCTGCAGAAAGTCCTCGCCCGTATCGGCGTCGGCTCGCGCCGTGACGTGGAATCCTGGATCAGCCAGGGCCGGATCAAGGTCAATGGCAAAGACGCCACCCTCGGTCTGCGCGTCGACATGCACGACGCCATCACCATTGATGGCAAGGTGATCAAGCGCGAAGAAGCGGCCGAATCGGTCCGCCGCGTGATCATGTACAACAAACCCGATGGCGAGATCTGCACCCGTGACGACCCTGAAGGCCGTCCGACCGTGTTCGACAAGCTGCCGCGTCCGAAGGAAGGTCGCTGGATCAACATCGGTCGTCTCGACATCAACACCACCGGTCTGCTGATGTTCACCACCGACGGTGAGCTGGCCAACCGTCTGATGCACCCGTCCTACGAGATGGACCGCGAGTACGCCGTGCGCGTACGCGGTGAAGTCGACGACGAGATGATCGAGCGCCTGAAGGCCGGCGTCGTGCTGGAAGACGGCCCGGCGAAGTTCACCGACATCAAGCAGGCACCGGGCGGTGAAGGCTTCAACCACTGGTATCACTGCGTGGTGATGGAAGGCCGTAACCGTGAGGTTCGTCGTCTGTGGGAATCGCAGGGTCTGGTGGTCAGCCGTCTGAAGCGCGTGCGTTTCGGTCCGGTGTTCCTCAACTCCGACCTGCCGATGGGGCGCTGGCGCGAAATGAGCCAGTACGAAGTCGACATCCTCAGTGCTGAAGTCGGCCTGACGCCGGTAGCGATGCCGCAACTGAACGCCAAGAGCAAAGACAAGCTTGAGCGTATGCAGCGCAAATCGTCGCGCCCGATGGGCAAGACCGAGCGCGTACGCACCCTGCGTCCAGCCGCTGGCGCGCCGACCGGCCCACGCCCGAGCCGTGAGCCGCAGATCGAAGGCGAGCGCCCAGGTCGCAAGCCAGTTGTCGCCCGTGACGGCGAGCGCGCTCCGCGTCCGGCCAACGGTCGCACTGAACGTGGCGAGCGTGGTGCTCCGAGCGGTCGTGGCACGCCTGTGGCGGATCGTCCAGCGGACACCACCAACAAGCGCCCGGCCAAACCTGCGCCGAAGCGTCCGGGGATCAAGCTGGTTGACGGTGACAAACCGTCGGGCAAGCGTCGTGGCGCACCGGCCGGTTCCGGTCAGCGTCCGGGGTTTGGTCGCAAGAAGCCGGAATAAGGCAGCTGCGAGCTTCTAGCGGCAAGCTTCAGGCTAAAGCAAAAACGCCAACCTCAGGGTTGGCGTTTTTTTTCGTCTGATGAAAGGTATGTAGCGCCTGGCAGGGCCTCTTCGCGAGCAAGCTCGCTCCCACATTGGACCTGTGTCGTACACAAATCCCCTGTGGGAGCGAGCTTGCTCGCGAAAGGGCCGGTAGCTTCAATAAAGAAATCTTGGGGCTAGAACACAAAGCGTCCATCAAACACAGGTTTATCATCCAGCGCCAAAACACCGCCCGAGAAGATCAGGTCCAGGTGATGGCTGCCCTTGGCCCCGCCGCCCAATCCGAGATGCAAGCCACAATGCCGCTCCTCAAACCCGGCATTACGCGCATACAAATCCTTCACGCCTTCATTGGTGCCAATCCCCAACTCCTCAATCCGCCTGTTCGACGGATTGGCGTCCAGATACTTGTTGAAATCATGCTCCAGCCCCGGCACCTCCGTGGCGATGCGGCTGATAGTCGAATTCTCGATCCATAGTTCCAACGGCGATTCCAGTACGCCGTATTTGCGCGCAAACGGGATGGTGCTGAGGAACGTGCCCTTGAATTTCACATGGCCATTGATGGCTTCGCTGTGCGTGGCGATTTCGCCGGGGGCCAGGTCGAAGTTGCCGATGCCGTTGATATCGGTCCACTTCTTGATGCTGCTCAGCGGCGTTTCAAACCATGAGCCGTCATCGTCTTTGAAACTCAGCGTGGTCGCCTGGGACATACGCTGGATCAGGTGACTGTTCAGGCCAGCAATCCGCTGCGGCGTGACGCTGAAGGTGTCATAGAAATAATCGCCATAATCCTTGAACAGCAGCGACTTCTTCCAGTTCTCCGCCATCACCGCTTGCAGCGCGCGGACGAATTCCGGGCCGTCGGGGCGTGGGTTGGGCAAGGTGGAAGAGTCGTAGAAGAAAATGTACAGATCGCTGTCGGTGATTGCCGAGGTCAGCGTTGCAGTGCTGTCCAGGTCCAGACGTCGGCTGCTGAACTGGAAACGAGGATGATCGCCTGCCTGTTCGGCGATCGCGCCGGTCAGCGCTTCGTAATCAGCCGTGTGGCCGAGCAATACCTTCGCCGAGTCGAGGCCGGCAAGGGCGGGGTGGTGTTCGAGGTAGTAAAGGAAATGCGAGATCGCGCGGGGCTTTTCCATGAATCCTCCCTGACTGACCGTGTAGAAAGCGGCAGGCACGACCGGCCGGATCGTGCCTGCCCGGAGATGTCTTACAGAGGCCACATCGCCGTGCCGAACGGAACTACCGCGTCGGCTTGCATCATTTCTACAGCCGCCTCGTGGGTCGGTGCTTCAAACCATTCGTCCAGTTGCAGTTCGGTATCCAAGTCTTTTTCCAGTGCTTGCATGGTCGATCTCCTAGATGACATTCACGGTTGTGACTGGCCGGTCGAGGTGGCCGGCAAGACGTGAAGAACCTAGTTCAGGGTTTTTTGTAATGCAAAAAATTATTCATTTAATTTTTAAATAGACTTTTTATTCTGTTTTTCGGCGGCAGTTTTCTTATTTGAAAACAAAAAACTAAACGGCACGTTTCATTAGCAAGCTAGCTACCGTCAATTTGCAGACGTCTGACAGATATTTCTGAAATGGAAACTCTGCGTTACGCATCGTAAAGAAATGTTTACAAAAAAGCCGGTAAAACCGAGGGAAACCAACCCGTCATGATCGCTGTAAGGAAAAGCTGCCGAAGCCTGCTCCGCCGCGGGCCGGACAAGGCTCTGGCGCGCTTGTTTCAGCGCCGTTTGCAGGGTGAGATGCGCCTCATGCCTGTCGTGCAGGTGCATAACAAGAAGGAGGCGCAATGAACGCCGTGACTGATCTCCATCTCTCTCCGTGGGACGATTTTTTCCTCGTCCACGCCGATGGCCTGCAAAGGCCTGACTCAATTTTTGCAGCCGCTCGAGTGACTCGAGGCGGACACACGCAATCCCGGCAACCGCCACGCTGATCCAGCGGGGTCTGGCAGCAGGGGGTTAGCGGTGTACAATGCGCCGCGTTTTAACTGTGACCCTCTGCGTAATCGCGCAAATCTCAAGGCTATCCGCCTTGTTCACTCCGTGGCGCCACAAGCGTTTCGGGTTCGATTTCGTCACAGATAAAAACAAACAGGTGACGCATGACCGTTGTAAATAAGCTGAACTCCTGGTGCCTGCGCTGGGGTTTGATCGGGGCTGCCTGAAATCGCAACCTTGCAGCAACGTCTACTGAACACCATCAAACCTTGCGTGAGACCTTTTTCATGAGTGGACAACCCTCGCAATCAGGCGAGCTGAAACGCGGCCTGAAAAATCGCCATATTCAACTGATCGCCCTCGGTGGCGCGATCGGTACCGGATTGTTCCTCGGCTCGGCCGGGGTACTGAAATCCGCCGGCCCGTCGATGATCCTCGGCTACGCCATTTGCGGCTTCATCGCCTTCATGATCATGCGCCAGTTGGGCGAGATGATTGTCGAAGAGCCGGTGGCCGGTTCCTTCAGCCATTTCGCGCACAAGTATTGGGGCGGCTTTGCCGGGTTCCTGTCCGGTTGGAACTGCTGGATCCTGTACATTCTGGTGGGCATGTCGGAGCTGACCGCGGTCGGCAAATACATTCACTATTGGGCGCCGGATATCCCGACCTGGGTTTCTGCAGCGGCTTTCTTCGTGCTGATCAACGCGATCAACCTGGCCAACGTCAAAGTCTTCGGTGAGGCGGAGTTCTGGTTCGCGATCATCAAGGTCGTCGCGATCGTCGGCATGATTGCGCTGGGTAGCTACCTGCTGGTCAGCGGCAACGGCGGCCCGCAAGCCTCGGTGAGCAATCTGTGGTCGCACGGTGGTTTCTTCCCGAACGGTGTGAGCGGTCTGGTGATGGCCATGGCGATCATCATGTTCTCCTTCGGCGGTCTGGAAATGCTCGGTTTCACCGCCGCTGAAGCGGACAAGCCGAAAACCGTGATCCCGAAAGCGATCAATCAGGTGATCTACCGAATCCTGATTTTCTACATCGGTGCACTGGTGATCCTGCTGTCGCTGACGCCATGGGACAGCTTGTTGGAAACCCTTAACGCGTCTGGCGATTCGTACAGCGGCAGCCCGTTCGTGCAAGTGTTCTCGATGCTCGGCAGCAACACCGCCGCGCACATCCTCAACTTCGTGGTCCTGACCGCTGCGTTGTCGGTGTATAACAGCGGCACCTATTGCAACAGCCGTATGCTGCTGGGCATGGCCGAGCAGGGTGATGCGCCGAAAGCGCTGGCGAAAATCGACAAGCGCGGTGTGCCGGTGCGTTCGATTCTGGCTTCGGCGGCAGTGACGCTGGTGGCTGTGCTGCTCAACTACCTGATTCCACAACACGCGCTGGAACTGCTGATGTCGCTGGTGGTTGCGACGCTGGTGATCAACTGGGCGATGATCAGCTTCTCGCACTTCAAGTTCCGCCAGCACATGAACAAGACCAAACAGACGCCGCTGTTCAAGGCGTTGTGGTATCCGTACGGTAACTACATCTGCCTGGCATTCGTCGCCTTCATCCTCGGCGTGATGCTGTTGATCCCGGGCATTCAGATCTCGGTGTATGCGATTCCGGTGTGGGTCGTGTTCATGTGGGTCTGCTACGTGATCAAGAACAAGCGCGGCGCGCAGCAGGCCGTGCACGCGGCAGGTGCTGCCAAGTAAGCGCTGATGCAGAAAAACAAAACCCGGCCTGAGTGCCGGGTTTTTTTATGGCTGAAAATGTTGGAGCGCTATTGGTAGTCGGCGAGAGGATAGTCCCTGCACAGGGTTTCGACCTCTGAGCGAAACTGCGCGAGGAGCAGGGGTTCCAGTGTGTAATCCTGTTCGCCGAGCGGCGCTACCGTATTCAGAACCCGCACTATCAAATCGACGATCTGGCGGCTGCCGTGGACATCGACCCGGCGTTGCGCCAGAGCGCCCGTGCCGATGCGCAGTCCGCTCGTCACCAGTGTCGAGCGGTGATCGCCGGGAACGCGATGGCGATTGACGATGATCCCGCAGTGACCCAGTGCCGCCTCCGCGATAGCGCCCGTGATGTCGCCACGCAAGCGAACCAGTACCGTATGGTTTTCACTGCAGCCGCCAACCACTTCGTAATCCTGTGCCTGGAAGGCGCGGGCCATTTCATCCGCAGTACTGCGGATCTGCGCCATGCAGACGTCGAATTCTGCCGACATGGCGTAACCCAGCGCGGCAGCCTTCGCAGCGATCATGTTGGCAGCGAGCGCACCCTGCATTCGCGGGTAAACGGCTTCATCCAGCAGGCGACTGAAGGTGGTTCTCAAGCCGGGAATCTTGGTGTTCGCATCAGCACCGCTGAGGATCACGCCACCCCGAGGCCCGGCGAGTTGCTTGTGCGTGCAGGTGACGGTGACATGTGCGGCGTCGATCGGACCTGGATGCCGACCGGTGGCCACAAGCCCGGCGATATGCGAAATGTCGGCGAGCAGGATGGCCCCGGCTTCATCGGCAATTTCGCGAAACCGCGTGAAGTCGACTACGCGTGAATAGGCGGTGGCGCCGCAGAGGATGACGCGTGGGCGATGGGCGAGCGCCAGCAGGCGCACTTTGTCGTAATCAATAAGACCGTCGGATGTCGTGCCGTACTGGATCGCCTTGTAGTAGGCGCCCGAAAACGCCGCGAGGCTGCCATGGGTGAGATGACCACCGTGCTCCACCGCCATACCCAACAGGGTATCGCCAGGCTCCATCAAGGCCGTAAGGACTTGGTATATGGCGTTCGACGCTGAGTGTGGTTGCACGTTGGCGTATTGCGCGCCGAACAGTTGCCGCGCTCGGCGGATGGCCAGCGACTCGACCAGTTCGACGTTCTCGCACCCTGCACTGTGGCGCTTGCCGGACATGCCCTCTGCCGTCACGTTGACCAGCACGGAAGCGCAGGCCGCCAAGGTTCGCGGCTGAACTGCGCAGGAGGAGGAGACCAGTGAAAGCGTGTGCTGTTGACGCGTGATTTCCGCGTCGAGAATGGCCGCCAGTTCGGCATCTTCTGCGCGAAGATCCGTCAGGCCACGACGCAACATGTCAGCCTGGTTCTTGAGCGGTTCAGTAATGACTGCCATTGCTTGATTCCTTCCCTGGTTTTGCGAGATTTGCGCATGTCCTTGCTTGCCGGATCTGTACAGGCGAATCCGTGTTTTGACCGCTGTGCGCGCAAAACTAAACCCTGTACAGGCCCCCGTTTTTTTCGTCCTTTCACTCTCGAGAATGGGACGCCGGATTGACGCATCATAAATTTTTCAGTGAGGAACGCCACAGAATTAATCAAAAAAATGAACATTCTTCAAAGAAAATGATTCTTTTTGTAGTCGTGTCGGGTGTAAAACAGGCATTGCCCGGAGCCGATTTTCAGGCCTTGGGTGGAAGTCGAAAGGAACTGACCATTCATTACCGAGGCTGAAATGACCCCGCACGTTGGCGGAAGCAGCCTGTGAAAGCTGACTTTTTATACCGAACCCAGGGAGGGAGAATGCTATGATCCTGCGCGGCACTGACAGGGATATAACTGCAATTTCCTACCTCACTTGTGTATGTCCGGAATGATCATTCGGGACGTGACATTGATTGCAGTTAAAAATGGATGATAAGCATGTGATGCACAGAAGAGAAAGATCGGAGAATCTGAAGAACAACATCAAATACCTGATAAAGAGTCGCGGGGAGACGCAGTTGTCCTTGTGTCACTCCAGTGGTTTGACGCGTACCACCATCTACAACATCCTTGAAGGCAAAGTGGTCAATGTACAGCAGTCCACTGTACGTAAGATTTCTGATTTTTTCGGCGTGTCTTACGAGGAAATAGAAACGATTGATTTTGAAGAGAAGGAAATAATCGAAAGCAGTATTTCGCCACAGGGGAATATGAATCCGGCGGCGGTTCCGGTGATTAAAGAAAGTCTGCTGCTGCAAAGCCTGGATAAGAGAATTGGTGAGTTGGCGACGATTTATCCATTGACTTACTATTTTGGCGCTTCTTTTAATCTGATTGGTGTGCTGCTGGAAAACGAAATCAGCGGTCTGCATGAACCCGGTGAACTGTTGATCGTGCAGAAAGGAGCATCTACCAGCGACAGGGAAAAACTGGTGTATGACAAAATCACAGCGAAGTTATCTATAAGCCATGAAGGCAGCTTTGATGCGGATCGTGTATGCGTGATCGGAGATGTAATCGAGGAACGATTTAATGGATTGCAGTGTTGAAATGGAAAACAGCAAGTACAAATTGCTGGGGTTCGAAAATGGAAAAAGCCTGGCCGTTATCATGGTCATCGCGACAGGCAAGATAATTAAAATAAAACTGAGTGAAGTGTTGAATAGTGAGATTATGGATAATCTGAATAAAATCGAAGTGAAAAACCTCTACAAGAAGTTCTACTCCCAGGGTGGGGCGCTGACGGCATACGAAATCAATGATCGTCATGAAAGTTCGTGGATGATTTACATCATCCTGAACCTGATGCTGTTCACGCTTTATATTTTCACCAGCATTGCGGCGACCAAGCCGATCTACCTGGATTACTTTGACATTGTCGTAACCCCGGGAACCTTTCTTTACCCGCTGACCTTTCTGATCGTTGACTTGTTGAACGAGACCTTTGGTCTGCGGCTGGCGCGCCGGGCAATTCTCTTTGCGTTCATCAGCAATGCGGCGATTATCATTCTATTGGCGATCACCACCCATTTGCCGGGGTTGCCGGGGTGGAAGCTCGATGGACCTTACAATGACGTGATCAGTCAATTGTCTTCTGTTCTGGTAGCGTCTTCGATATCGTTTCTGGTGTCCGAAAACATAAACTCGTATCTGTTGTGCAAGATCAAGGAACTGACCAACTCCAGATTCCTGTTTTTGCGAGTATTCTTGAGTACATTGTTTGCAGTGATCATCGACAGCTTTCTGTTCTGTTACATCGCATTCTATGGAACGATGGAGAACAGTGCGATCTTGAGCATGATCTATGTGCAGATCGCGATCAAAGTGGGTTTTGCTTTCTTTAATATCATGCCCGCTTATGGGGCGCGGTCGCTGTTCAAGAAGTATCTGACGGGAAGCCAGGTTTGATCGAATAGCAGAAGCGCTCGCTTGGACTGTCCCAGGCGAGCGTTTTTTTGTGTCTTATTTTAGTTTGAGTTTCAATTTCAAACTGTTGGTTACCTGCTCTTTGTTCTCCAGGAACTCGTTGAGGCCTTTCGCGCGAAGATTGCACGCGTCACAGTCGCCGCATCCGCTTCCAGCTATACCGTTGTAGCAGGTCAGCGTCTGATGACGAATCAGGTCCAGTTGATTGTGGTAATCAGCCAGTGCCCAGGTTTCGGCTTTGTTCAGCCACATCAGTGGCGTTTCCAGACGTAACTTGTAATCCATGCCCAGTTCAAGCGCGTTGTTCAACGCCTTGACGAACTCATCGCGGCAATCCGGGTAACCCGAGAAGTCGGTTTCGCAAACACCGGTAATGACTGTTCGGGCTTGAACCTGATACGCATAGATAGACGCGAGGGTCAAAAACAGAATGTTTCTTCCCGGTACGAAAGTGCTCGGCAGACTTTCT
This sequence comes from Pseudomonas sp. ok266, assembly GCF_900110195.1. NCBI lineage: Bacteria > Pseudomonadati > Pseudomonadota > Gammaproteobacteria > Pseudomonadales > Pseudomonadaceae > Pseudomonas > Pseudomonas sp. ok266. The sequence continues at coordinate 17,436 of NZ_FOCU01000015.1, forward strand.
CCGGAGCTGTTGACGGTCGGCACGGGAATGTTGTCGCGGGTCAGGCTGCTGATCGCCAGTTCATTCAGCAGAGAGACATCCATTACCTTGTGAACGGTCACGCCAAGCTGTTTGCAAAGTTGCTGGGCAACTTCAATTTCCGCGTGGTGACGCTGACCATAATCAAAGGTAATGCAGTGGACTTCATCATAGTGGGTCAGCGCATGGATCAGGCAGGTCGTAGAGTCCTGGCCACCACTGAAAACGATAACTGCCTTGTTGCTCATAAGTTTGCTTCCTGCATAAACGGGTAAATTTAAAGGTCGCAATGGTAACTCGAAATGATGCTCGATATAAGTGCGCTGGAAGTTGCGCCCGCAGGCCGCAGGTCGCTTTGCAGCTAATCGCGGTATCCTGTGCACTCTGATTACGGACGCTTTTCCATGCTGGTGATTTCCAACAACGTGCATCTTCCCGATGCCGAGATCGAACTGACCGCCATCCGCGCGCAAGGCGCCGGTGGGCAGAACGTCAACAAGGTTTCCAGTGCGATGCACCTGCGCTTCGACATTCCGGCCTCGTCCTTGCCCGAGTTTTACAAGGAGCGACTACTGGCGTTGCGCGACAGTCGCATCACCAGCGATGGCGTGTTGATCATCAAGGCCCAGCAATACCGCACGCAGGAAGCCAACCGCGCCGATGCGCTTGAGCGTCTGGTCGAGCTGATCCTCAGCGCCACCAAAGTCGAAAAGAAACGCCGCCCCACCAAGCCGACCCTCGGCTCGAAGAAGCGCCGGCTTGAATCGAAAACCAAGCGCGGCAGCATCAAGGCCGGGCGCGGCAAAGTGGACTTCTAGTCTTCGCGGTACTTGGCCGTGTGCTTGTACAGATAGACGCTCAAGGCCAATCCGCTCAATGCAGCGAGAGCGGCGAACAGGAAGATCGAAGCAAAGCCGAAGCCTGCCGCAATCGCCCCGGCCAATGGCCCGGTGATCCCCAGCGACAAATCAATGAACAGTGAATAAGCACCGACCGCTGCGCCACGGCTTGAAGCCGGCACCAGATTCACTGCCTCCACACCCAGCGCCGGGAACACCAGCGAGAAACCAAACCCGCTCAGCGCCGCACCGGCCAGCGCCCAATGTGCGTCCGGTGCCAGCCACAACAGCAGCAGGCCCAGTGTCTCCACCGACAGGCAGGCAATCGCCACGCGAAAGCCGCCGAGGCGGTTGATCAGATTGCCGAACAGCAGGCGCGCACCGATGAAGCTGGCACCGAACAGGCTCAGGCACAGCACCGCGTTGTCCCAATGCTGGGTCGCGTAATACAGGGTGATGAAGGTGGCAATAGTGCCGAAGCCGATCGAGCCCAGCGCCAGGCCGCAACCGTGGGGAAACACTTTACCGAGCACATGCATGAACGGCAGGCGTTCACCCGCCACAATCGGTGCGGCGGTTTTCGGCCAGGCCAACGCCAGACCAAGAATCGCCAGCAAGATGATGCTGACGCCCATGCTCCACAATCCCAACTGGCCGACCAGCCACACGCCGAACGGTGCGCCAACTGCCAGTGCGCCATAACTGGCGATGCCGTTCCAGGAAATTACTTTGGCGGTGTTTGCCGCGCCAACCCGGCCAATGCCCCAGCCGATCGAACCAGAACCGACAAGGCTTTCAGCGCTGCCCAGCACCAGGCGACCGATCAACAGACTGATCAAACTGAGCATCGGCAGGTTCGGTGTCCACGCCGAAATCAACATGAACACACCGCTCAAGCCGCACCCGGCCAGGCCAATCATCACAGCGCGTTTGCTGCCTTGGTTGTCGATGATCTTGCCGGCATACGGACGGCTGAGCAGGGTCGCGAGGTATTGCACGCTGATCACCAGACCGGCAATCACCGCGCCAAAGCCCAGATCGCTGTGCACATAGCCCGGCAGCACCGCGAGCGGAATGCCGATGTTCAGGTAACCGATAAAGGTGAAGAGGACGATGGAAACGACTTGCAGCGTGACCGCCAGGGGGCGCTGGGGCTCGGACATAGAGGGCGACATGGGTAACGATCCACGGGAACGGCAGATTAGATAGGCTGCTTATGATACCGGCGTAGAGGCTTCTGAGGCGGGAAAAGTAAAACTATTTGCCGGGAGGCCGCTTCAGGGTTTGGCCGGGGCAACCAGTTGTGTGGTGACCAGCGCCGCGAGGGCATTTTCTTCGCTGCCGAAGCGGGCGAGCAGGGCGGCCTGTTTCTCGGGAGAGAGGCGGTTCCAGATCTCGATCATTTTCTCGGTGGTGCCGATCAGGACGGCAGCTTGGCTTTCGGAGAATTCGTCGGTCATGGCAGGCTCGGGGTTCAGGCAGTGTGGAAAGCGCATGTTAGCGCTTTCCACACGGTCTGTACGACGGGGTCTTACTCTTCGTTGTCGGCCGGGCGGCTCTCAACGGCTTCTTTCTGCTCGGGCTGTTGGGCTCCGGCTTGCTGCGTGGTCGTCTGCTCAGGTACGTGCAGGCTTGGGAAGGGGAGATTAGGAATCTCGTGCATGGTTGCGCTCCTCGCTAAGTCTGTTGATAGATCTGGTAGATCCGCGCTTCTTGAAAGCCTGCGCAGGATACAGCAGGAAAAATGACAATCAGACTTTTAATTCAAATTAATGCGACAGATGGCCGCAGGGGAGGCAAAAACGAAAGGTCACCACAGAACAAATGTAGGAGTGAGCCTGCTCGCGATAGCGGTGTATCAGTCAACTAAAATGCTGGCTGATACACCGCTATCGCGAGCAGGCTCACTCCTACAGGGTATTGCGGTGTTTAGACTATTTGCAGACGCTGGCGATGGCTTCTGCCAGCAAGGCGAGGCGCGTAGCGTCGATGCCGGCGACGTTCGCCCGGCCCGAGTTGACCATGTACACGCTGTGATGCTCACGCAGTTGTTTCACTTGCTCCGGCGACAGCCCGGTGTAAGAGAACATCCCGCGCTGCACGCCAATGTGTGCAAAACGCTCGCGCAGGCCATGCGGCTCCAGCGCTTCAACCAGGCCGCTGCGCAACTGCGCGATACGCAAACGCATGGCTTCCACTTCATCGGCCCAGCGGGCTTTCAGCTCGGGATCAGCGAGGATGGTTGCGACCACCGCAGCACCATGATCTGGCGGTGTCGACCACAAATTGCGGGCGATGTTGGCCAGTTGGCTGCGGATGTCGATGAGCTTGTCGGCGGTTTTCGCGCAGACGATCAGCGCACCGGTGCGGTCGCGGTACAGACCGAAGTTCTTCGAGCAGGAGCTGGTAATCAGCAACTCTGGCACTTCTGCCGCGAACAAGCGGGTCGACCACGCATCCTGTTCCAGACCGTCGCCAAAGCCCTGGTAGGCAAAGTCGATCAGCGGCAGCAGATTGCGGCTGCGCACCACATCGAGCACGCGCTGCCAGTCGTCATGGCTCAAGTCAAAACCGGTCGGGTTGTGGCAGCACGCGTGCAGCAGCACCACATCACCGTTCGGCACTTGGTTGAGCACGGCAAGCATGGCATCGACGTCGAGACGGTTGTCACTGCCCACGTACGGGTAGTGACTGACCTTGACCCCGGCCGTGGCGAAAATGGTTTCGTGGATCGGCCAGGTCGGGTTGCTCAGCCACACGCCCTTGCCCGGCAGGCACTGGGCGATGAAGTCGGCAGCCAGGCGCAGGGCGCCAGTGCCGCCCGGCGTCTGGGTGGCGCCGGCACGTTGTGCGGCGATCAGCTTCGAGTCGGCACCGAGCACCAACTGATTGATGACTTTGCCGAACAGCGGGTTGCCGTGGCCGCCGATGTAGGTTTTGGTGTCCTGGCTTTCGACCAGCCGCGCTTCGGCGATTTTCACCGCCTCCGGGATTGGCGTCAGGCCTTGAGCGTCCTTGTAGACGCCAACGCCCAGGTCGAATTTGCGCGGGTTGGTGTCCTGCGCATACGCCTCCATCAAACCGAGGATCGGGTCGCCGGGTACCCGGCCGATGGCGTCGAAGTGCATTACTTGCGTCCTTCTGCGGTCTTGGCCACTTCGTCAGTGCGCGCAGCCATGATGAAGTCGTTGCGGTGCAGGCCTTTGATCGAATGGCTCCACCAGGTCACGGTGACTTTGCCCCATTCGGTCAGCAGGCCCGGGTGATGACCTTCGGCCTCGGAAATCTCGCCGACCGCGTTGGTGAACGCCAGGGCGTGCTTGAAATTCTTGAACAGGAAAACTTTCTCCAGCTGCATGATGCTGTCGCGGACTTCGATGTTCCAGTCAGGGATCTGCTTGATCAGGATCGGCAGTTCTTCGTCGCTGACTTGTGGCGCATCGGCGCGGCAGGCTTCGCAGTGGGCTTGGTTCAAAGTGGACATGGTGTATTCCTGAATCGAGTGTGTTTTTTTTATTAAAACGTTTGAGCTGTCAATGCCGTCACGCTAAACCAAAGTGGCGGCGACGGACAGGCTCAATTGTCAGCAAAAGTCGCGGTTCACGCGGCTTTCGGTTTCGGCGGAAACTTCGGTGCGTGCAGACCCAGCTGCATGCCTTGGCGAACCATGGCCATGATGTCTTCATGGGCCACGTCGAACAGACGCTTGAGGTTCGGCAGGACAAAGTACAGCGGTTGCAGGATGTCGATGCGATACGGCGTGCGCATGGCTTCGAGCGGATCGAACGCCTGATGCTCAGGTTCGTCCGACAGCGAATAAACGGTTTCTTTTGGCGAAGACAGGATGCCTCCACCGTAAATGCGTTTGCCTTGCGGGGTGTCGACCAGGCCGAACTCGATGGTCATCCAGTACAGGCGCGCCAGGTACACGCGTTCTTCCTTGGTCGCCTGCAAACCGAGTTTGCCGTAGGTGTGGGTGAATTCGGCGAACCACGGGTTGGTCAGCAGCGGGCAGTGACCAAAGATCTCGTGGAAAATGTCCGGCTCTTGCAGGTAGTCCAGCTCTTCGCGGGTACGAATGAACGTAGCCACCGGAAATTGCTTGCTGGCCAGCAGTTCAAAAAAGGTCTGGAAGGGGATCAGTGCCGGCACGCGGGCGACCTGCCAACCGGTGGTCTCGCCAAGCACTTTGTTGATTTCGCCGAGTTGCGGAATGCGGTCGTGGGGCAGACCGAGTTTTTCGATACCGTCCAGGTACTCCTGGCAGGCACGCCCTTCAATCACTTTCAGTTGGCGAGTGATCAGCGTATTCCACACCGCATGTTCTTCGGCGGGGTAGTCGATAAAACCTTGCGCATCGGGCTCGCGGGCCACGTATTGCGTCTGCTTCATACTGCTCTCCTGCTAGGGGAATTCGTTCTTGTTATGTCCAGCGATGGATTCAGAATTACCTGAGAGCGATGTGGTTTGCAGTAGGTTGATCGCGATGCGCGTAGGAAAATTCGTCTGAATTTGTAAAATAATCGTTACGCTTTGACGGATATATCGCGTTTGCGGCTATTCATGGGTTTGAAAAGGCCGATGGCTGTCACATAATCTTGACAACTATCTGCGTGCCTCGGCAGAAAAATGGGCTCCGGGCGCACCGCAATACCTGTGGGAGTGAGCTTGCTCGCGAAAGCGCTGGGTCTGACACATCAATGCTGGATGTGCTGACGCCTTCGCGAGCAAGCTCGCTCCCACAGGGTCGGTATTCAACTCCCAATCTTGTCGGGCCTTATATATGCGCATCAAAGTCCACTGCCAGAACCGCATCGGCATCCTGCGCGACATTCTCAACCTGCTGGTTGCCTACGGGATCAACGTCGCGCGCGGTGAGGTCGGCGGTGAGCATGGCAACGCGATCTATCTGCATTGCCCGAACCTGATCAACATCCAGTTCCAGGCGTTGCGCCCGAAATTCGAGGCGATCGCCGGGGTGTTTGGCGTCAAGCGGGTTGGGCTGATGCCCAGCGAACGTCGGCACATGGAGTTGAATGCGCTGCTCGGCGCGCTGGAGTTTCCGGTGCTGTCGATCGACATGGGCGGCTCGATCGTGGCGGCCAACCGCGCGGCGGCGCAGTTGCTCGGCGTGCGCGTCGATGAAGTGCCGGGGATTCCGCTGTCGCGTTACGCCGAGGATTTCGATTTGCCAGAGCTGGTGCGCGCCAACAAATCGCGAATCAACGGCATGCGGGTCAAGGTCAAGGGCGACATCTTTCTGGCCGACATCGCGCCGCTGCAATCGGAGCACGACGACAGCGAGGCCATGGCCGGTGCGGTGTTGACCTTGCATCGCGCTGACCGCGTTGGCGAGCGTATCTATAACGTGCGCAAGCAGGAGCTGCGTGGTTTCGACAGCATCTTCCAGAGCTCGAAAGTGATGGCCGCCGTGGTGCGCGAAGCACGGCGTATGGCGCCGCTCGACGCTCCGCTATTAATTGAGGGCGAAACCGGTACCGGCAAGGAATTGCTTGCGCGCGCCTGTCACCTCGCCAGTCCGCGTGGGCAGTCGCCGTTGATGGCGCTCAACTGCGCAGGCCTGCCGGAGTCGATGGCCGAGACTGAGTTGTTCGGTTACGGCCCGGGCGCGTTCGAAGGTGCGCGCGCCGAAGGCAAGCTCGGGCTGCTGGAATTGACGGCGGGCGGCACGCTGTTTCTTGACGGTGTCGGTGAGATGAGCCCGCGTCTTCAAGTGAAGTTGCTGCGCTTTTTGCAGGACGGTTGCTTTCGCCGGGTCGGCAGTGATGAAGAGGTTTATCTGGATGTGCGAGTCATCTGTGCGACGCAGGTCGACTTGTCGGAGTTGTGCGCGCGCGGCGAGTTTCGCCAGGACTTGTATCACCGCTTGAACGTGCTCTCTCTGCACATCCCGCCGCTGCGCGAATGCCTCGACGGGTTGACGCCGCTGGTCGAGCACTTCCTCGATCAGGCCAGTCGGCAGATCGGTTGCACACTGCCGAAACTGGCGCCGGCGGCGATGGATCGCCTCAGTCATTACCACTGGCCGGGCAACGTGCGGCAACTGGAGAACGTTTTGTTTCAGGCAGTTTCGCTGTGCGATGGCGGCACGGTGAAGGCCGAGCATATTCGCCTGCCGGATTACGGCGTGCGTCAGCCGCTTGGCGATTTCTCGCTGGAAGGCGGGTTGGACGAGATTGTCGGGCGATTCGAAAAAGCGGTGCTGGAGCGGTTGTATTCCGAGCATCCGAGCAGTCGGCAATTGGGTAAGCGTTTGGGGGTTTCGCATACCACCATTGCCAACAAGCTGCGTGAATACGAAGTCGGCAAAGAGTCGGGCAGCACGTGATCGTTCCCACGCTCTGCGTGGGAATGCAGCCCGGGACGCTCCGCGTCCCAAAGCGGACGCAGAGCGTCCATTGAGGTATTCCCACGCGGAGCGTGGGAACGATCATTCGAGGGATTGCCGCCAAGCGGCATAACACCGCCGGTTTTTCGACTTCGATACATTTCAAATATCCCCTCGCCATCCCCCAAGTCCTTTGTTTACCGGGCCTTTGCCCGCCAGAAAAAAGTTGGTCTGCAAATTGCTTATGGCTCAGCAGTACAGCGGTGGGCGGCAAACGTCCGGCATGCAGAGGAAAGAGTGTGGACAAGTACCTTTATGTGGCAATGACCGGCGCCAGCCAGAACGCACTGGCGCAGAAGGCTCATGCCAACAACCTGGCGAACATCTCCACCAACGGCTTTCAGCGCGACCTGGAGCAGGCGCGTTCGATGCCGGTGTTCGGTGACAGCTTTCCGGCGCGTGCGTTTGCCATGAGCGAACGGCCCGCCACCGACTTCACCCCGGGCTCGCTGGTGCAGACCGGTCGTGACCTCGACGTCGCCGTCACCGGCAATGGCTGGATCGCGGTGCAGAACCCGAACGGCGGCGAAAGCTACGTGCGCACCGGCAGCCTCAACGTCGACGCCCTCGGCGTATTGCGCGCCGGCAACGGTATGCCGGTGATGGGCAATGGCGGTCCGATCGCCGTGCCGCCCGAGCAGCAGATCGAAGTCGGTGAAGACGGCACCATCAGTATTCGTGCGATGGGCGAAGGCCCTCGTGTCATGGCGGAGGTCGACCGGATCAAGCTGGTCAACCCGGACATTAAGAACATGAACAAGGGCCTCGACGGCTCGATCTACACCAAGGACGGCCAGCCTGCGCCGGCCGATGCCAACGTCAAACTGGTGTCGGGTTTCCTCGAGTCGAGCAACGTCAACGCCGTTGAAGAGATGACCTCGGTGCTGGCTCTGGCCAAGCAGTTCGAGTTGCACGTCAAGATGATGAACACCGCCAAAGACGACGACCAGGCCATGGCTCGGGTCTTGCAGATCAGCTAATTATCAGAACGTCGCGCCGAAAAACAGGCGCACGAGGAGAATCGAATGCTTCCGGCTCTATGGGTTGCCAAAACCGGTCTGTCCGCCCAGGACACCAACCTGACCACCATTTCCAACAACCTGGCGAACGTGTCGACCACGGGTTTCAAACGTGATCGTGCCGAGTTCCAGGACCTGCTCTATCAGATCAAGCGTCAGCCTGGTGCCCAGTCGACTCAGGACAGCGAACTGCCGTCGGGTCTGCAAGTGGGTACCGGTGTGCGTATCGTCGGCACCCAGAAAAACTTCACCGCCGGCAGCCTGCAAACCACCGAGCAGCCGCTGGACATGGCCATCGACGGTCGCGGTTTCTTCCAGATCCTGCAGCCGGACGGCACCACGTCCTACACCCGTGACGGTACCTTCCACCTCGATTCCAACGGCCAGATCGTCAACGCCAGCGGTTTCGCTCTGGAGCCGGCCATCGTCATTCCGAACGATGCCCAGACCTTCACCGTCGGCCGTGACGGCACTGTGTCGGTAACCATCGCCGGCAACCCGGCAGCGCAAGTGATCGGCAACCTGCAAACCGCCGACTTCATCAACCCGGCCGGTCTGCAAGCGGTGGGCAACAACCTGTTCCTCGAAACCGCTGCATCGGGTGCCCCGCAAGTCGGCACGCCGGGCCTGAACGGTTTTGGCACCATGCTGCAGAACACCCTGGAAACGTCCAACGTCAGCACCGTTGAAGAGATGGTCAACATGATCACCACTCAGCGCGCTTACGAGATGAACTCCAAGGTGATCTCCACCGCCGACCAGATGCTCTCGTTCGTAACGCAGAATCTGTAATCAAGTCTATGAGGCGGCCATGAGGTCGCCTGCAACACCGTGAGGTAGGGTCATGAATCGCTTTGTATCTGTTCTGGCATTGAGTGGGGTCGTCTCGCTCGCGGGCTGCGTCGCTCCGACGCCCAAGCCCAATGACCCTTACTACGCCCCGGTGTTGCCGCGCACGCCGCTGCCGGCTGCCGCCAATAACGGCTCGATCTATCAGGCCGGCTTCGAGCAGAACCTGTACAGCGACCGCAAGGCCTTCCGGGTCGGTGACATCATCACCATCACCCTGAACGAGAAGACCCAGGCGAGCAAGAACGCCAACTCGCAAGTGGCCAAGAACAGCAAGACCGGTATCGGTCTGACCTCGTTGTTCGGCGGCAGCGGTACCACCAACAACCCGTTGGGCGGTAACGATCTGAGTCTGGACGTTGGCTACAGCGGCGACCGCGCCACCAAGGGCGACAGCAAGGCCGCGCAGGGCAACACCCTGACCGGTTCGGTCACCGTGACTGTGGCCGACGTCTTGCCCAACGGCATCATTGCTGTGCGCGGTGAGAAGTGGATGACCCTCAACACCGGTGATGAGCTGGTGCGGATTGCCGGTCTGGTGCGTGCCGATGACATCGCCACTGACAACACCGTGTCGTCGACTCGTGTCGCCGATGCGCGCATCACCTACTCGGGCACCGGCTCGTTTGCCGATGCGAGTCAGCCAGGCTGGTTCGACCGTTTCTTCCTCAGCCCGCTGTTCCCTTTCTAGGTGGCGACTTTGAATTTCAAGAGCCTCATGCTCGCTGCGGCGCTGATGTCCGCAGCCTGTGGTGCCCACGCCGAGCGGCTGAAAGATATCGCCAGCATTTCCGGCGTGCGTTCCAACCAGTTGATCGGTTACGGCCTGGTGGTCGGGCTTAACGGCACCGGTGACCAGACGACGCAAACCCCGTTCACCCTGCAAACCTTCAACAACATGCTCTCGCAGTTCGGCATCAAGGTGCCGCCGGGATCGGGCAACGTGCAGTTGAAAAACGTTGCGGCGGTGTCGATCAGTGCCGATCTGCCTGCGTTCGCCAAGCCGGGTCAGCAGGTCGACATCACCGTGTCCTCGATCGGTAACTCCAAGAGCCTGCGCGGCGGCACCTTGTTGCTGACCCCGCTCAAGGGTATCGACGGCAACGTCTACGCCATCGCTCAGGGCAACCTGGTGGTCGGCGGTTTTGATGCCGAAGGGCGTGACGGTTCGAAGATCACCGTCAACGTTCCGTCGGCCGGCCGTATCCCGGGCGGTGCGTCGGTAGAACGTTCGGTGCCGAGCGGTTTCAACCAGGGCAACAGCCTGACGCTGAACCTCAACCGTTCCGACTTCACCACCGCCAAGCGTATCGTCGACAAGATCAACGACATGCTTGGCCCTGGCGTTGCGCAAGCCATCGACGGCGGTTCGATCCGTGTCACTGCGCCGCTCGATCCGAGCCAGCGCGTCGACTACCTGTCGATCCTGGAAAACCTCGAAGTCGATCCGGGTCAGGCGGTGGCGAAAGTCATTATCAACTCGCGTACCGGCACCATCGTCATCGGCCAGAACGTGAAAGTGTCGCCAGCCGCCGTGACCCACGGCAGCCTGACCGTGACCATCACCGAAGACCCGATTGTCAGCCAGCCCGGCCCGCTGTCCAATGGCCAGACCGCTGTCGTGCCGCGCTCGCGGGTGAATGCCGAGCAGGAAGCCAAACCGATGTTCAAGTTCGGCCCGGGCACCACCCTCGACGAAATCGTCCGTGCGGTGAACCAGGTCGGCGCGGCACCGGGTGACTTGATGGCGATCCTTGAAGCACTGAAGCAGGCCGGCGCGTTGCAAGCCGACCTGATCGTGATCTGAGGCCGACCATCATGGATATGCGCAAGAGCGGTATGGTCAGCAGCAGCGATTCGGGTTCCTACTCGGACCTCAATCGTCTGAACCAACTCAAGGTCGGCGACAAGAACAGCGATGCGAACATGCGCAAAGTGGCGCAGGAGTTCGAATCGCTGTTCCTTGGCGAAATGCTCAAGTCGATGCGCTCGGCCACTGAAGCGCTCGGCCAGGACAATCCGCTCAACACGCCAGCGGCCAAGCAGTATCAGGAAATGTACGACCAGCAGTTGGCCGTTTCCATGTCTCGCGAGGGGGGTGGTATCGGTCTGGCTGACGTGCTGATGCGCCAGATGTCGAAGAACAAACCGATGGCGCCGGGCGAGGCTGCTGCCGCGTCCGCGGCCAAGCAGGAAGAAGCCAAGGCCAAGGCCGCTGCCGTGGTGACGCCGATTGCCGCGGGCACTGTCGCCACCAATGGCCCGTTGTCGCGCCTCAATGGTGAGCGTCCGCTGTGGGCCTCGCGTTCGGTAAATGCACCGAACACCGATATTTCCCACCGCAATGACATGGCGTTGATCAATCAGCGTCGGCTGGCCTTGCCGCCGAAACTGGCCGATCGTTTGCTCGCAGGTCTGGTGCCGTCGGCGACGCCGGCGGCCGCCAATCAATTGCCGCAGCGTGCGACAACCGCTGCCACCACTGGCGCCGGCCCGTTGTACAACGGCGACTGGCTGGCCCGCGCCGAGACCGAGAAGGCCTCGGGCGGACAGATGCAGGTCTACGGTCGCGCCATGGCGCAGATTCCACTGGCGCCGGCGAAGAAAGCTTTCAGTTCCGCCGACGAATTCGTCAACACCATGCTGCCGATGGCCAAGGAAGCGGCCGACCGCATCGGCGTCGATCCGCGTTATCTGGTGGCACAGGCGGCGCTGGAAACCGGTTGGGGCAAGTCGGTCATGCGTGCCCAGGATGGCAGTAGCAGCCACAACCTGTTCGGCATCAAGGCGAGCAGCAACTGGAAGGGTGATTCGGCCCGGGCGATCACCAGCGAGTTTCGCAATGGCGAGATGGTCAAGGAGACGGCCGAGTTCCGTTCCTACGCCTCGTACAAGGACAGCTTCCACGATCTGGTGACTTTGCTGCAGAGCAATAATCGCTATCAAGATGTGCTGAAGTCTGCCGATAACCCAGAACAGTTTGTACGCGAGTTGCAGAAGGCCGGTTACGCCACCGACCCGAACTACGCAAGCAAGATTTCGCAGATTGCCAAGCAGATGAACAGTTTCCAAAACTACGCTGCGGCGGGTGTATCCACCACGCCTTTATAAGGCACAAGGTATAAGGTCTGAACCATGAGTTTGCTCAATATCGGGATGTCGGGACTGTCGGCCAGCCAGTCCTCTTTGGCTACGACAGGCAACAACATTGCCAACGTCGACACCGCCGGTTATTCACGTCAGCAAACCGTGCAGGGCACCAAATCCTCGCAGCAGTTCGGCACCGTGTTCATCGGTACGGGCACGACCCTGGCCGACGTGCGCCGGGTGTATAACTCTTACCTGGAAAGCCAGCTGCACACCGCTACTTCGCTCGACAGCGAATCGGCTGCTTACCTGGCGCAGGCCACACCGCTGGACTCGATGCTGTCGGACACCAACACCGGCCTGACCGGTGTGCTGCAGAAGTTCTTCACCACGATGCAGGGCGTTTCGACGTCGGCGACCGATGACACCTCCCGCCAATCGGTGCTGACCGGTGCGCAGGCGCTGACCAGTCGCTTCAATACCATCGCCAAACAGCTCAACGACCAGAACACCACCATCAACGGCAGCCTTGGCGACATGACGGCCCAGGTGAACAAACTGGCCACTTCGATTGCCAACCTGAACCAGAAAATCGGCGAGATCTCCACCAGTGGCGGTGCGCCGAACGATCTGCTCGACAGCCGTAACGAAGCCGTGCGCCAGCTCTCCGAACTGACGGGTGCACAAATCGTCGAGCGTGGCACCAGTTTCGACGTCTACATCGGCAGCGGCCAGCCGCTGGTGATCGGCAACACCACCAACACGCTGAGCATGGTCGCGAGCAAAGACGACCCGTCGCGCATGGCCATCCAGATGGATCGCGGTTCGAGCACCATCGACATCACCTCGGCGATGAGCGGCGGTGAAATCGGCGGCCTGCTGACTTACCGCAAAGAAGTCCTCGACCCGTCGCTCAACGAGCTGGGCCGCGTGGCGCTGGTGATCGCTGATCAGGTCAACAGTCAGCAAGCCCAGGGCATCGACAAGAACGGTGACTTCGGCGCGGCGATTTTCAACAACATCAACAGTGCCGCGCTGATCAGTTCGCGCAGCATCGCGCAGTCGGGTAACAGCACCGGTTCGGGTAACCTCGATGTCACCATCAAGGACACCGGCAAGCTGACCACCAGCGATTATCAGGTGACGTTCACCAGTGCCACTGACTACACGGTCAAGCGCTCCGACGGCACCGATCTGGGTGCGTTCAGCACGACGACCAATCCACCTCCAGTGATCGACGGTTTCACCCTCGCGCTCAAAGGTGGTGCGTTGAGCGCTGGTGACAGCTTCAAAGTCACGCCGACCCGCAATGCGGCGGCGAGCATCCAGACAGTGCTCACCGATCCGAAGAAAATCGCTGCGGCCGGTCCGTTGACCGGTGTGGCGAGCGCCAACGGTCTGGGCACTTTCACCCAGCCGACGCTCAACAGCAAAATCGATATCTACAACCCGACTGCCCAGGCTGACATGCAAGCGGCGCTGAAGAACTCGACGCCGGTCAAACTGGTGTTTGGTGCGGTCACCGGGGGCAGCCAGTCCTACACCTTTGTGGATGCCAAGGGCGGCCTCATCAGCAGCGGCACTATCGTTCCCGGTCAATCGAACACGCTAGACCTGAAAGTCGGCATCGTCGATGCCAGCGGCAACCCGGTGATGGACACCAGTGTTACGCCGAACGTGCAGAAGACATTCTCCGTACAGACCACCGTTGGCGGCACGCCGAAGTCCGGCGAAACCTTCACCATGAATCTCACCGGTGCGGCGTCTTCGGACAACCGCAACGCGCAATCGCTGGTCGCCCTGCAAACGGCGCAGACCGTCGATACCGGTTCGGCGAGCAAGGGCATCAGCCTGACTGACGCCTACAACAAGCTGGTGACCAACGTCGGTACCAAAACCGCCCAAGGCAAGTCCGACAGCGCCGCGACCTCGGCGATTCTGGATAACGCCAAAGGCGCGCGCGATTCGCTGTCCGGGGTCAACCTGGATGAAGAAACCGGCAACCTGGTCAAATATCAGCAGTACTACACAGCGTCTTCGCAGATCATCAAAGCTGCGCAGGAAACTTTCGCCACGCTGATCAACAGCCTTTAAGGAGTCGTAATTCATGCGCATTTCCACCGCCCAGTATTACGGCACGCAAGCGTCGGACTATCAGCGTAACTTCAACAAGGCCGTCGCCACCGCCAGCGAGGCGAGCAGCCTGCAGCGCATCAATACCGCCGCCGATGATCCGATCGGTGCCGGGCGCTTGCTGCAACTGGGCCAGCAGGCCGCGATGCTCGATCAGTACAAGACCAACGTCGACAGCACCAAAAGTGCATTGACCGTGCAAGAATCCACGCTGGATTCGATCACCACCGCGTTGGCCCGCGCCAAGGAACTCGCCCTGGCCGCCAACAATGGCACGGCCACCGACAAGGACCGCCAGGCTTACGCTTCGGAAATGGGCCAGATCCAGCAACAAGTGCTGGGTCTGATGAACGCCAAGGATGCCAGCGGCAACTACCTGTTCTCTGGTTCGAAGACCGACACCGCGCCGTATTCGCAGAATGCCGACGGCACCTACAGCTACAACGGTGACCAGACCACGATCAATCTGGGCATCGGCGATGGCATGACGATCGGCACCAACACCACCGGTTGGGCTGCTTTCCAGCAGACCATCAATACCGCGCGTACCAACGTCGCCATGACCGCACCGGCAGTGGATGACGGTCGCGTCGTACTGTCCAACGGCACGATCGGTACCGTAGCCACTTACAACTCCAAGTTCACCGCTGGCCAGCCGTATACCGTCAGCTTCCTCAGCAGCACCCAGCTGAAAATCACCGATGCCCTTGGCAACGACGTGACGGCTGAGGCGAGCCAGAACGGTTTGGTCAGCAACAGCAGCGGTGCCAACCAGACGGTCAGCTTCCGTGGCGTCGACATGAAGCTGAACATCAACCTGAAGGCTGGTGATACCAACCCGGACGCGGTCATTGCCGGCCACAGCTTCCAGTTGTCCACCGCGCCTGACTCGTTCACTACCACGCGCAGCCCGGGTAACCCGTCGACCGCCGTGATTACCGGTTCGAGCATCACTGACCAGGCAGCGTACACCGCGGCATTCCCGCAGGGCGGCGCCGTTCTCAAGTTCACCAGCGCCACCGCATTCGATCTGTATGCCGCGCCGGTGACTGCGGACAGCAAACCGGTGTCCTCGGGCACTGTGGCCGGTAGCAACGCCACGGCGGCAGGCGTGACCTTTGCTCTGGGCAGCGCACCGGCCACGGGTGATCAGTTCTCGATCCGCCCAAATGATCACCAGACCCAGAACGTGCTCGACACCCTCGGTCAGATGATTACTGCTCTGAATACACCGATCGATGGTGATCCGGTGGCCAAGCAGAAATTCCAGGGCGCCATGGAGGCGGGCCTCGGCAACATCGACGCGGCCAACAATCAAATCGGCGCTGCGGTGACCGAGATTGGTGCTCGTGGTCAGGCGCTGGAAATGCAAGCCACCACCAATGACAGTCTGAGCACCGCGAATACCACCACGCAAGGTTCCATTCGCGATTCGGATCCGGCTGAAGTGATGACGCGACTGACCCTGCAGCAGACCATGCTGCAAGCTTCGCAGCTTGCGTTCAGCAAGATCAGCCAGTTGGGTCTGTTCAACAAGATCTGATCCTCAACGGGCGCGTAAGCGCCCGTTTACCCTGCCACTCAGTCATGTTTTTTAGCGGTATCAAGGGCTCGCTTTTCCGAGCGGGCTCGCACCGCCTGTGAGCCCGCCGTGAATTCACTCCCTCTTGTCAGTCTTGTCATTCCCGCCTTCAATCCGCGCTTCTTCGAGCGGACGCTGAACAGCGCTGTCAGCCAGAATTACGCCAATCTTGAAATCATCGTGTGCGATGACAATCGTGGCGACGAGATTGAAGACATCGTTACGCGGGTGACGGAACAGACCGGCTTTGCCGTGCGTTACGTGCGCAACCCACGAACGCTGGGACTGGTCGGTAACCTGAAGGCCTGCCTTGAGCAAGCCCGGGGCGAGTTCATCAAATTCCTGTGTGACGATGACCTGCTGTATTCGGCCTGTATCGAACAGCAAGCCCACGAGCTGCGGCGTGACGAAGTCAGTCTGGTGGTAGCGCAACGGTTGTTGTGGGATGCCAACGACATCATCCTGCCCGCACGTCTGGAAAACAGCTCATTGTCGCCGGCCAGTGGCTTGCTCAAAGGCGACGATGTACTGAGCATCTTTGAAAAATTCCCGGTCAACGTACTGGGTGGATTCAGTAGTGCGCTGTTTCGCCGTAGCGATGTTGTGGAGCTTTTGCCAGCCTTGACCGAGGAGGGTGCCTGCTTCGTTGCGACGCTGGATTTTGCCTTGTACGTCTGTCTGTTGCGGCGCGGCAATCTGGTGGTCTCCAACAACGTACTGAGTGCCGAGCGTCTCTACCCCGAGCGTCTGAGCGCGCAGCAACCGATGAAAGACGCGGCGGAGATCGAGCGCGAGTGGATCTCGCAAATGCTCAAGGTCCGCAGCGGCGAGTCGGCACCGGCGCCGGGCTGGGTGCGTTATGTGCCGTTGACCAAGGCCGATGAGACACCTCGGGTCTGGGAAGAACTGCCGCTGAGCCGTACCCTCGGCACCAAGCAGAGCCGTCAGGAGCTAGGGGTCGGAGTCGACAGCTTCAGTTTTGGCGAACTCTATGCACAATGGCTGGCGGTTCGGGTGTTGACCGAGGCGCAGCGCCAATGGCTGCCGGAAACCCTCGCTGGCTGGCCGTACCGACCGCGCATCGTACCGATCATCATTGATCCCCAAGGCAGTCGCGATGGCCTGAAGCGCACCCTTGCGGCACTCGCCGCTCAGGATTACCCGCCGGAGCTGGTTCTGCTGCTGTCCACGGCTTGCAGCGAGGCGAAGCTGGACGATCGGGTGTTCCACATGCCGTTGCAGGGTGACGGCCTGGAGCAGATCAACGCTCTGCTGCCGCAACTGGAAGGCGCCGACTGGTTTTATCTGTTGCAGCCAGGTGACTGCCCGGTGGCGCCAGCATTGTTGGTGATGGCCGATCGCATTGCGCACGCAAGCTCATTGACATGCCTGTACAGCGACGAAGGCAGTCTGCGCGATGGTGAGTCGGCCGAGCCTGCGTTCAAGCCGGATTTCAACCTCGACCTTATGCGCAGCTACCCTTACGTCGGACGTGCGCTGGCGTTCCAGCGCGAACGGTTCCTGGCGCTTGGTGGTTTTACCTCGACGTTCGCCGAACTCGCGCCCCACGATGTGCTGTGGCGCATGGTTGAAAGCGATGGCCTGCAAGTCGTCGGGCACATTGCTGAAGTGTTGCTGGAGTCGAAATTCGATCTGTCGCAATGGCTCACTGATCCTGGCGTTGCGCAGCAAAGTCCGCGAATCCTCGAAGCGCATCTGCAACGCCTTGGCATTGCTCACGACATTCGCGACCGTAACGGCGGGCTGCTCAATCGTGTCGACTATCAGCATGCCCGGCGCCCATTGGTGTCGGTGGTCATTGTCACGCAGGACCAGACGGCTGCCTTGCAACGCTGCGTCGAGACATTGCTGGAAAAGACCGACTACACCGAGTACGAATTGCTCTTGGTCGATAACGGCAGCGAAAGCGCTGAAGCGTTGGCTTGGCTGGACGGTATGGCACAACTGGGCAGCGAGCGGATTCGCGTGCTGAGCTACCCGCAAAAGGGTAACGCAGCAGCGGTGCACAACTATGCCGTCAGCCAGGCGCGCGGTGAGTATGTGTTGATGCTCAACGCCTTTGCGGTGATCACCCGGAACGACTGGCTCGACGAACTGCTCAATCATGCGCAACGCCCGGAAGTCGGGGTGGTTGGCGCCAAGTTGTTCAATCCGGACGGCGGCGTGCTGCACGCCGGGCTGATTCTTGGCTTGAACGGGCCGGTCGGGTTGCCGTTCTATGGCCAGCCGATGCAGTCGGAAGGGTACATGCATCGCCTGCAGGCGGTGCATGACCTGAGTGCCGTCGGCGGTGATTGCCTGATGATTCGCAAGTCGGTGTTCGCAGCCGCCGGCGGGCTGGACGAGCAGGACCTCAAACAAACGCTCAATGTCGTGGACCTGTGTCTGCGCGTTGGCCGCGACGGTTATCTGGTGGTGTTGAACCCCAATGCGATCCTGGCTGTGGGTGCGCGGCCAAATGCGATGGCGACACCGGAGGAAGAAGCGCTGCACACCGAGGAGCGGGACACGTTTTACCAGCGCTGGTTGCCGCTGGTGGCGCGAGACCCGGCCTACAACGTCAACCTGACGTTGCAGGGCGTGGGCGCCACCAACTTCAGTCTGGAGCCGGGACTGCGCACGGGGTGGAGTGCATTCTCCAAGGCGCAGTTGCCCAATCTGCTGGTGGTGCCGATCAACGCTTCGGCCATCGGCCATTACCGCATGAGCCAGCCGATGATCGAGCTGGAAGCGGCCAATCGGGCTGAAGGGCGCATTTGCTACGGCTTGCCGTCGATCATCGACATCGAACGTCAGTCGCCTGATGTGATCGTTCTGCAAGGGCGCTACTCGGAGTACGCCATCGATGAAATCCCACCGCTGAAAAAGTACTTCAACGCTCGACGGATCTTCGAACTCGACGACTACGTCATCGACGTTCCCCACCGCAACGCGCACATACGCAACATGCCGAGCAAGCAGGACATGGAGCGCATGGTGCGCCGTGCGATCGGGCTGTGTGATCGTGCGGTCGTATCCACCGCGCCGCTGGCTAATGTGCTGTCGGACATGCACCACGACATTCGTGTCGTCCCTAACATGTTGGCCAAGGACTTGTGGGGCCACCTGCGCAGCCAGCGTCGGACCTCGAAGAAACCGCGGGTCGGCTGGGGCGGCGGCACCAGTCACCACGGTGATCTGGCGGTGATCGCCGAGGTCGTTCGTGAACTGGCCAATGAAGTCGACTGGGTGTTTTTCGGCATGTGCCCGGATGATTTGCGTCCCTACATGCATGAGTTCCACGGTGTCATCGGTCTGGACGTGTACCCGGCAAAACTGGCCAGTCTCAACCTCGATCTCGCGTTGGCGCCGCTGGAGTTCCATATCTTCAACGACTGCAAGAGCAACTTGCGGCTACTGGAATACGGCGCCTGCGGTTACCCGGTGATCTGTACGGATACCGAGGCCTATCGCGGTTATTTGCCGTGCACGCGGATCAAGACCAACAGTACGGATGAATGGCTGCAAGCGATCCGTATGCACTTGGCCGATCCGGATGCCAGTTATCGCATGGGCGATGAATTGCGTGAGGTGGTGTTGCGCGATTACGTGTTGCGCGGCGATAACTTGCGCTACTGGGAATACGGCTGGCTGGCGGATTGATCGAGCCGGGCTTGGCGGCCTTTGGGCCGACCAGGCTCTTGGGGTTTTGGGGGTGTATCCGTTGCTGCGGGGGTTGCTGATTAGGGTTCCGCCCTTACGGCGGGTCACTTTTTACAAACGCCTAAAAAGTAACCAAAAACGCTTGCTCCT
>NZ_FOCU01000015.1:37644-84223 GCF_900110195.1 Pseudomonas sp. ok266
GAATCTGAGCTCGACTCGGTCTTTCACGTCGGCGTAGCTCTCCCAAACACCTCGGTCAGTCCCCTCTCCCTTTGGGAGAGGGTTAGGGTGAGGGGGCTTGTGGAGCTGGCGCGTTTCCTGCAAGTCCCCTGTAAATCGCCATAAAACGAGCGCTCGCGGTCACTCCAGCGGCGCCCGGAGCGGCAAAAGGTTTAGCCAGACGGCCCGCAGCGCTCAACAAAGCCATGCGCAGCCCGGTGAAGAACAAGAGGGGAGACGATGAAGGCAGTTATTTTGGCGGGTGGCCTCGGCACGCGCATCAGTGAAGAGTCGCACCTCAAGCCCAAGCCAATGATCGAGATCGGCGGCAAGCCAATTCTCTGGCACATCATGAAGCAGTATTCCGCCCACGGAATTCACGACTTCGTGATCTGCCTCGGCTACAAGGGCTATGCGATCAAGGACTTCTTCGCCAACTACTTCCTGCACACCTCTGACGTCACCTTCAACATGCGTGAAAACCGCATGGACGTGCACCAGAATTACAGCGAGCCGTGGAGCGTCACGCTCATCGACACCGGTGAGGAAACCATGACCGGTGGTCGTCTGCTGCGTGCCGGCCGTTACCTCAAGGATGAAGAGGCGTTCTGCTTCACTTACGGCGACGGCGTTTCCGATATCAACATTGCTCAACTCGTGGATTTCCATAAAGGCCACGGCCGTCTCGCGACCGTCACTGCCGTGCAACCGCCGGGCCGCTACGGCGCGCTTGAGCGTCAGGGTGATCAAGTGCTGGGCTTCACCGAAAAGCCTCGCGGTGACGGTGGCTGGATCAATGGCGGCTTCTTCGTGCTCTCGCCGAAAGTGCTGCCGTACATCGCCGATGACGCCACCACTTGGGAAGCCGAACCGCTGGCGCGTCTGGCCGCGGACGAACAGTTGAAAGCCTTCGAGCACGAAGGCTTCTGGCATCCGATGGACACCCTGCGCGACAAGAACCATCTCGAAGCGCTGTGGCAGAGCGGGGAGGCCCCATGGAAGCAATGGGCCTGAGTGCGGATTTCTGGCGCGGCAAACGCGTCCTCGTCACCGGACACACCGGTTTCAAAGGCAGCTGGCTGACCCTGTGGCTGCAAAGCCTCGGCGCGCAAGTCAGCGGCTTTTCCCTGGATCCGTCGACTGAGCCGAGCTTGTTCGAACTGGCGCGGGTGCATGAGGGCATCAACGATCAGCGCGGTGATCTGCGGGATCTCGGTGCCTTGCTGGAAATCATCGCCGACACCGAGCCTGAGATCGTTCTGCACCTGGCGGCTCAGCCGTTGGTGCGCGAAGGCTATCGCGATCCGCTCGGCACGTACTCCAGTAACGTCATGGGCACGCTGAACCTGCTCGAAGCGATTCGTCAGGTCGGTTGCGTGCGCGCCTGCGTGCTGGTGACCACCGACAAGGTCTACGCCAACAAGGAATGGCTGTGGCCGTACCGCGAAGACGAAGCCCTTGGTGGCCACGATCCTTACAGCAGCAGCAAGGCCTGCTGTGAATTGCTCGCACAGTCGTATGCCGCGTCGTTTTTCCCGGCGGACAAGTACGCCGAGCACGGTCTGGCCCTGGCCACCGCGCGCGCTGGCAACGTCCTGGGCGGCGGCGATTTTGCCCCGGAGCGCCTGATTCCCGACGTGCTCAAAGCGTGGAGCGCCGACGAACCGGTGACCCTGCGTTATCCGCAAGCCGTGCGCCCGTGGCAGCACGCGCTGGAGCCGCTGGCCGGTTACCTGCAACTGGCCGCCGGGCTCTACGAACAAGGCCCGGAATACGCCGGGGCGTGGAACTTCGGCCCGGGTGAAGCGGACATGTGCAGTGTCGGCGAAGTGGTCGAATTGCTCGCCAGCCGCTGGCCGCAGGCGTGCGGTTTGCGCATCGAAAAAAGCGAACTGCACGAGGCCGGCCTGCTGCGTCTGGACAGCAGCCGTGCACGCCAAGTACTTGGCTGGCATCCGCGCTGGACCTTGCAGCAATGCCTGGCCCAGACCCTCGACTGGCACCTGGCGTGGCAGAACGGCGATGACATACGCAACGTCACTCTCGGCCAACTGAACCTGTACCGAGGCGCGTTGTGAGCGAATTCTCCCTGAAGGCATTGCCGCTGGCCGGACTGTTCAGCGTCCAGCACAAACGTTTCGAAGATCAGCGCGGACACTTTGCCCGGCTGTTCTGCGAAGGCAGCCTGAGTGCGTTTGGCAGTGAGTTCCATATCCGTCAGATCAACCATTCCTGCACCCGTGAAAAGGGCAGTGTGCGTGGTCTGCATTATCAGAATGCCAATGCCCCGGAAGCCAAACTGATCACTTGCCTGCGCGGTGAAGTGTGGGACGTGGCGGTGGATCTGCGCCCTGACTCCGAGACTTTTCTGCACTGGCACGCCGAGCATCTGAAGGCTGGCGACGGCCGCAGTCTGTTGATTCCGGCCGGGTTCGCCCATGGTTTCCAGACCCTCACCGAAGACGCCGAACTGCTTTACCTGCACAGCGCCGATTACGCGCCGGAGCACGAGGGCGGGCTGTCGGTGAATGATCCACGGCTGGCGATTGCCTGGCCGTTGCCTGTCAATAATTTGTCAGCGCGTGATTCCAGCCATCCCGCGCTCGATCAACACTTTGCTGGAGTGCGTCTATGAACTGCCGTGGGTGCGCCGCACCGCTGAGCCTGCCGCTGATCGACCTCGGCACCTCGCCACCGTCCAACGCCTATGTGCACGCTGATCGTCTTGAACAGGCTGAGCAGTGGGTGCCGCTGAAGGTCGCGGTGTGCCAGCAATGCTGGCTGGTACAGACCGAGGATTACACCAGCGCCGACAGCTTGTTCGACGCCGAGTACGCCTATTTCAGTTCGTTCTCCAGCACCTGGCTGGCCCATGCCGAGCGCTATGTCGCCGAGATGGTCGAGCGTTTCGGCCTGACCGCCGACAGCCGTGTGGTTGAAGTCGCCGCCAACGACGGTTACCTGCTGCAATACGTCGCCGCTCGCGGCATTGCCTGCCTGGGCGTTGAACCGACGCGCAGCACTGCACAAGCGGCACGCGAAAAAGGCCTGGAGATCCGCGAACTGTTCTTCGGTTGCGACACTGCTGCGCAACTGAAAAGCGAAGGTTGGGGCGCTGACCTGATGGCGGCCAACAACGTGCTCGCCCATGTGCCGGACATCAACGATTTCCTCGGTGGCTTCGCGACGCTGCTCAAGCCGACCGGCGTCGCCACCTTCGAATTCCCGCAACTGCTGACGCTGATGGCTGGCGCGCAGTTCGACACGCTGTATCACGAACACTATTCCTACCTGTCGCTGACCGCCGTGCAGACCCTGTGCGAGCGCAATGGTCTGGAAGTCTTCGACGTCAGCCAACTGACCACCCACGGCGGTTCGCTGCGGGTGTTCGTCCAGCGCAAGGACGGTGAACGCCGCGCGGTTCAACCAGCGGTGCAACAACAGTTGCAGGCCGAGTTCGAGGCCGGGGTAAAAACCGTCGAGTACTACGCAACCCTCGCGCCTGCCGCTGAACGCATCAAGCATGACTTGCTGCGCTTTCTGTTGCAGGCCAAGGCCGACGGCAAGCGGGTAGTCGGTTACGGCGCGGCGGCCAAGGGCAACACCTTGCTCAACTACGCCGGGGTCAAACCGGACCTGCTCGCCTGGGTGGCTGATGCCAACCCGCACAAGCAAGGCAAGTTCCTGCCGGGCAGCCGCATCCCGATCGTCGCGCCGGCACAGATCGACATCGAAAAACCGGACTACGTGCTGGTGCTGCCGTGGAACCTGCTGCACGAAGTCAGTCAGCAACTGGCGCAAGTGCGTCAGTGGGACGGCCGCTTTGTGATCGCCGTGCCCGAGTTGAAAGTGCTGTGAAGGTACTGGTTACCGGCGCTACCGGTTTTGTCGGCCGCCATCTGGTTGCGGCGTTGCTGGCCCGTGGCTGCGAGATCCGCGCCGTGGCGCGCAACGCAGAAACCGCGCAAGGCATGCCGTGGATCAACGACGTCGAGTTTGTGAGCGCGGATATTCACGCCGCCGATCTCGATGTCGCTGCGTTGACCGTTGGTATCGATGCGCTGGCGCATCTGGCCTGGCCGGGCTTGCCGAACTATCGGGCGCTGTTCCATTTCGAGCACAACCTGATGGCCGATTACCGCTTTATCAAAAGCGCGGTCGAGGCGGGCGTGCAGCAGGTGCTGGTCACCGGCACCTGTTTCGAATACGGCATGCAAAGCGGTCCGCTCAGCGAAAGCTCCGCGCCGCAGCCGAGCAACCCTTACGGTCTGGCCAAGCATACGCTGCACCTGTTTTTGCAAAACCTGCAGCAGGAACTGCCGTTCACGTTGCAGTGGGCGCGCTTGTTCTATCTGCATGGCGAAGGGCAGAACCCCAACAGCCTGTTGGCGGCTCTGGACCGGGCGATCGATACCGGTGAGGCGTCGTTCAACATGTCGGCCGGTGAGCAGCTGCGTGATTTTCTGCCGATTGAAAACGCTGCCGGTTACCTCGCCGCGATCCTGCAACGACACGACTTCGACGGCGTGATCAATTGCGCCAGCGGCCAACCGGTGTCGGTGCGTTCATTGGTTGAACAGCGCCTGCGCGGACGTGGCGCGACACTGAATCTGAACCTCGGCCACTACCCATATCCGACCCACGAGCCCTTGGCGTTCTGGGCGGTGACCGAGCGCTTGCAACAGTTATTGGGAGAGCCGCAATGAGGCACGAGTTGTACCGGGTCACCGACCTGCCGGTGCTGCAGAATCGCACCTTTGCCGATCCCGCGTCGGCGCAGGCCTCGGCCAGTGCCGACATGCTGTTGGTGCAGGACGAGCGCAGCGGTCTGATCTTCAACGCGGCGTTCGACGCCGACAAGCTCAGCTACGACGCCGATTACCAGAACGAGCAGGCGCATTCCGGCCAGTTCCAGAAGCACTTGAGTGACGTCGAAGGCATCATCGCCAAGCACTTCAAGGGCCAGGAGCTGATCGAAGTCGGCTGTGGCAAAGGCTATTTCCTGGAATTGCTCAAGGGCCTCGGCTATTCGATCACCGGCATTGATCCGGCGTACGAAGGCGAGAATGCCGACGTGATCAAGGCACCTTTCACACGGGGCCTGGGTCTGGCAGCGGACGCCATCGTCCTGCGCCATGTGCTGGAGCACATTCAGGATCCGGTCAGTTTCCTCGCGGAAATGGCCAACGCCAATCAGGGCGGACAGATCTACATCGAAGTGCCGTGCTTTGACTGGATCCTCGAGCACAAAGCCTGGTTCGACCTGTTCTACGAACACGTCAATTATTTCCGTCTCGATGACCTGCGCCGGATGTTCGGCACTGTGCACGAGGCCGGTCACCTGTTCGGTGGCCAATACCTGTACATCGTCGCCGACCTGTCGACCTTGCGCCTGACTCCGGATCAACCGGTGCCGCGCCTGAGCCTGCCTGACGGTTTCACCGCCAGCCTCGATCGCGCCGTGCAGATCATTCAGTCCGCCCCCGAGCAGGGTTCGGCGATCTGGGGCGCTTCGTCCAAAGGCGTGATTTATTCGCTGTTCCTGCAACGTGCCGGTGTGGCGGTGGATCGTGTGGTGGATATCAATCCGGCCAAGCAGGGGCGTTATCTGCCGTTGAGCGGCGCGCGGGTGTCCTCGCCGCAAGAGGCCATGGACGCGCTGCCCGAGGGCGCCAACCTGTTTGTGATGAATTCCAATTACCTCGAAGAGATCAAGCGGATGACCGGTGGACGCTACGTCTATCACGCCGTCGACAGCGCTTCGTTTCAGTGACCCTTGAGATTATTAAAATGACCGACAACAGCATCAACCAAGCCTTCGAAGCCGAGTGCCGGGAACAGATTGCCCAGCAGGGTGACGACCAGAAACTGACGGGTCTGGCCCGCGATTTCTTCAACGAATCGGCCAAGCACAAATACAGCTACCACTTCTCGTGGATGGGCCGTCCGATCATCCAGTTGCCACAAGACATGATGGCCATGCAGGAGATCATCTGGCAGGTCAAACCGGATCTGGTCATCGAGTGCGGCATCGCCCACGGCGGTTCGATTATCTACTACGCCTCGTTGCTGGAGTTGCAGGGCCACGGCGAAGTGCTGGGCATCGACCTCGACATTCGCCCGCACAACCGCGAAGCGATCGAAAGCCACCCGATGGCCAAGCGCATCAAGATGATCGAAGGCTCGAGCATCGACGCCGGCATTGCTGCCCAGGTGCAGGCGGCGGCCAAAGGCAAGAAAGTCATTCTGGTTCTGGACTCCAACCACACCCACGATCACGTACTGGAGGAGCTGCGTCTGTACGCACCGCTGGTGTCGGTCGACAGCTACTGCGTGGTCATGGACACCGTGGTTGAAGACATGCCGGCCGATTTCTTCCCGGATCGTCCGTGGGGCCCGGGCGACAACCCGAAAACCGCCGTGTGGAAATACCTGGAAGAGAACCAGGATTTCGAGATCGACCAGCAGTTGCAGAACAAGCTGTTGATCACCGTGGCGCCGGACGGCTATCTGCGTCGCGTCCGTTAATTCGCAACATCACCAAGCGTTGTTTCGGCGAGTCGCCGGTTGTGGAGAGAAGTTATGCAAGGCAAGTACAGTTCTGAACTGGCGGTACCGCTCGAAGAGCTATTGACCGTCGTCCTGATTACTCACAATCGGCCGGCGTTTTTGCGCCGGGCGGTGAAGTATTACAGCAGCTTGCCCTGCAGAATCATGGTGCTCGATTCGACACTCGAACGACCTGAAGGCGACTTTGACGCCGTCGATTACCACCATGTGCCGCAGTTCGCCTACTGGGGCATGCAGGCCAAACTGGCGTATGGCGTGGAGAAACTGACCACGCCATACATGGTGCTGGCGGCCGACGACGATTTCATCCTGCATGATTCGCTGGCGGAGTCCGTCGGTTTCCTGCATGCCAACCCTGATTACGGGATGTGCCACGGCTATTGCCTGATGTACCTGTCATTGGCTCATGGCGTGAACTACTACCGCCGCGACAAGAAAGTCCAGGAAGACTATGCGTCCGAGCGGGCGCAGGAGCGCGTCCTCGATTACATGAACCAGTACATCCCGCCGTTCTACGCGGTGACCCGTACTGATCTGATGAAAAACTGGCACTCGGCGTTGCCGCCGGGGACCAATTTCCAGTGGCAGGAAATCGGCCACGTCTACTACCTGCTGGCCAGTGCCAAGGCCCGCATCCTGCCGATTCCGTACGTAGTGCGCGAGATCAACTACGGTGTCTCCGAGCACAATACCGATGTGTATCACTCGCTGACCTACGTCGACGCCAAATCGGTCGCCGAACGAGAGGCGTTTGCCGAGTTTCTCGTCTCGCTGCCTACCGCTATCGAAGGGCTGGATGCCGGGCAGGCCAAGGCCTTTGCCCTGGAGAGTTTCGAGGCAATGGCCGACAGCCTGAAGTCCGGGCGGGCGCTGACTGCCGAGCTGATTATCGAATCGACCTGGAACCAGGAACTGAAGGCGCCGGATCGTCGTTTTGGCCCGCTGCAGTACGTTGAAATGCCGTTCTACAACCAGGCATTCTTTGAGCGTCTGGAGCAGTTCGAATTCATGTTGCACACCCTGCCGGCCGGTCGCATGCAACTGGAAGGACTGGAAGGCGTGTGGGCCCGGCAAGCGCACCTGTTGCAGGCGCGCAATAACGACACGGCGGAAAGTGTGGTTGACCGGTTATGGCAGGCCCATGATCTGAATGCGTTCAACCTGACCGTGGTCAAACGTCTGGCGACCCAACTGGACATCGTCGGCGACGAAAGCGCTGCGCAAGCCATGCGCGAGTGGATCGCCCGTCTCGAAGCGCTATTGGTCGAAGATCATCAGCCAGTGTTCGGCAAAATGAAGTCCGGTCGCCTGTTGCAGTGGCTGGCGGCTCGCGCGCCGGCGATCGAACAACTCGAGTCGATAGGCCAACATCTGGCGACTGAGGGCGGTGGCCCGCAATTCGGCATTTTCCTGCTTGATCTGGACAACGACATCGACAAGTTGCAGGTGTCGCTCGACAGCCTGCTGGAAGGTCACTGCAAAGCGTTCAGGATTGTCGTGTTCACCACCGGCGAAGCACCGGCGGCGACGACGGCACAAAACACCCTGCACTTTGTTCGTGTCACCCAAAGCAACTTTGTCGACAAGCTCAACCAGAGCGCTCAGCAGTCGCCAAGCGATTGGTTGCTGCTGGGTGAGGCGGGTGACCAGTTCACCGCCAGCGGCCTGTTGCGCGCCAGTCTGGAGCTGATGTCGGCCGAAGGTGTGCGTGCGGTGGCCACCGATGAAATCCAGCGCAAGGACAATGGCGCGCTGGTTGACGTGTTCCGTCCGGGTTTCAACCTGGATCTGCTGCAAAGCGTGCCGGCACTGATGGCGCGCCATTGGTTGATCCGCCGCGAAGTGTTGCTTGAAGCCGGCGGATATCAGGCTGACTTCAGCAAAGCGCTGGAATTCGACCTGCTGTTGCGCATCATCGAGCAGGGTGGCCTCGACGGTCTGGCGCATCTCGACGAGCCGTTGCTGATCACTCAGGCGGCAGAGCTTGAAGAAAACGCCCACGAACGTCAGGCGTTGCTGCGTCATCTGGGCAATCGCGGCTACAAGGCCAAGGTCACGTCGACGGCGCCGGGCACCTGGCAAATCGATTACCGTCACACGGAACAGCCGCTGGTTTCGATCATTGTGCCGGTCATCGATGATCTGCCAGTGCTGCGCCGCTGCCTGGAAGGCGTGCTGCTCAGAACCCGTTACAGTCGTTATGAAGTGTTGCTGGCGGCAAACGCCAATCAGTCGGCAGCGGTCAACGACTGGCTGGGCACGCTGCGCCACGCCAAAGTCAATGTGTTGCGTGCCGATCACCCGCTGAGCGAAGTCGCGCTGTACAACGCCGCCAGCGAGCAGGCTCAAGGTGAGTATCTGGTGCTGTTGGCCGCAGACAGTGAAGTCGTCAACCCGAACTGGATCGATTCGCTGCTCAACCACGCCCAGCGTCCGGAAGTGGGCATCGTCGGTGCGAAATTGGTCGACCGTGACGGCAAGGTGGCCCAGGCCGGCTTGATTCTTGGCCTGAACGACGGCGTGGGTTCGGCCTTCATCGGCGAAAGTCACGCAGCAGACGGCTACATGCATCGCTTGGCCGTCGAGCAGAATTACTCGGCCGTGTCGAAGGTCTGCCTGATGGTGCGCAAAGAGCTGTTCAACGCGCTTGGCGGGCTGGATGAAGTGACGTTCGTCGAGGGTTATGCCGATGTCGATCTGTGCCTCAAGGCGAGTCAGGCCGGCTACCTCACCGTGTGGACGCCGTTGGTGCAGGTGCTGCATACCGGCGAGTTGCCGCAGGCGCCAGAAGCACTGGCGGCACTGCGTGAGAAATGGAGCGCCGTCTTCGCGCAGGATCCGGCTTACAACGCCAACCTGGCGCTGAGCGGAAAAGGTTTCACCCTGGGTGAAAATGCCTCGGTCAACTGGGCACAGTTGCTCGCTTAAGCGCGCCGGACAGGAATCAGCATATGTTCAACGGTAAATCGATTTTCATCTCCGGCGGCACAGGTTCGTTCGGGCGCAAATTCATCACGCGCCTGCTCGAGCAATACCAGCCCAAGCGCGTGGTGGTGTTCTCCCGTGACGAGCTGAAGCAGTATGAAATGCAGCAGACGTTCAACGCGCCGTGCATGCGTTATTTCATTGGTGACGTGCGCGACGCCGATCGTCTGCGTCAGGCCATGCGCGGCATCGATTACGTGGTGCATGCCGCGGCGTTGAAGCAAGTGCCGGCGGCGGAATACAACCCCACCGAATGCATCCGCACCAACGTCAATGGCGCGGAAAACATCATTGCCGCCGCCATCGACAACGGGGTGAAAAAAGTTGTCGCGCTGTCCACCGACAAAGCCGCCAGCCCGATCAACCTGTACGGCGCGACCAAGTTGCTCTCGGACAAATTGTTCGTCGCTGCCAACAATATTGCCGGCGAGCAGGAAACGCGGTTTGCCGTGGTGCGCTACGGCAACGTGGCCGGTTCCCGTGGTTCGGTGGTGCCGTTCT
This sequence comes from Pseudomonas sp. ok266, assembly GCF_900110195.1. Taxonomy (NCBI): domain Bacteria; kingdom Pseudomonadati; phylum Pseudomonadota; class Gammaproteobacteria; order Pseudomonadales; family Pseudomonadaceae; genus Pseudomonas; species Pseudomonas sp. ok266. The sequence goes on from NZ_FOCU01000015.1 coordinate 47,719, forward strand.
TCAGCAAACTGATCGCCGATGGCGCACAGGAACTGCCGATCACTGACGAGCGCATGACGCGGTTCTGGATCACCCTCGACCACGGCGTGCAATTCGTCCTCGACAGCTTTGCGCGGATGCACGGCGGTGAAGTGTTTGTGCCGAAGATTCCATCGATCCGCATTGTCGATCTGGCGCGCGGCATGGCTGAACACCTGCCGCACAAGAACGTCGGCATTCGTCCCGGCGAGAAGCTCCATGAATTGATGGTGCCGCTGGACGATGCGCGGATGACCCTGGAGTTTGCGGATCACTACACCATCCAGCCGTCGATTCGCTTTACCAGCGTCGATGTTGATTTTGCCGTCGACAAACTCGGCGAGCAGGGGCGTGCCGTGAGCGAGGATTTCGAGTACCGCTCCGACACCAATCCGCATTTCCTTTCGGTCGGGCAGATCGCTGATCTGCACGCGAAGCTCTCGGCATGATTCCCTACGGTCGGCAGAGCCTCGATCAGGCAGACATCGATGCCGTCGTCCAAGTGCTGCAGTCGGACTGGCTGACCCAAGGGCCGAGCATCGAGCGTTTCGAGCAGGCAATGGCCGAGCGTTGCCAGGCTGACTTCGCCGTCGCGGTGTGCAACGCCACAGCGGCGCTGCACATTGCCTGTCTGGCCGCAGGCCTGGGGCCGGGTGATCGTTTGTGGACAACGCCAAACACCTTTCTTGCCTCGGCCAACTGTGGACGGTATTGCGGTGCCGAGGTTGATTTCGTCGACATTGATCCGCTGACCTGGAACCTTGATGCGTTCGCTCTCGAAGCGAAACTCGATCAGGCTGAGCAGGGCGGCACTTTGCCCAAAGTGCTAGTAGCGGTGGCGTTCTCCGGGCAGAGCTGTGACATGCGCAAGATTGCCGAACTGGCCGAGCGCTACAACTTCACCGTGATCGAAGATGCGTCTCACGCGGTCGGTGCCTCCTACGCCGGGCGGCCGGTCGGCTGCGGTGAGTTCGCAGCGATGACGGTGTTCAGCTTTCATCCGGTGAAAATCATTACCAGCGCCGAGGGCGGCATGGTGCTGACCAATCGGCCGCAACTGGCCGAGCGCCTGCAGCGTTTGCGCAGCCACGGCATGACCCGCGATGCGCAGCAGATGAGCGAACCGAGCCACGGCCCGTGGTATTACCAGCAGATCGAGCTGGGTTTCAATTACCGCATGACCGATCTGCAAGCCGCGCTGGGTTTGTCGCAACTGAGCAAACTCGACGACTTCATCGCCCGACGTCGTGAACTCGCGGCGCGATACGATCGCTTGCTGGCGTATCTGCCGGTGACGTTGCCCAGCTCTCAGCCCGAGGCGGAATCGGCTTGGCACCTGTATGTGATTCGGCTGCAGACCGACCGCATCGGCCTCAGTCATCGTCAGGTGTTTGAAGGCTTGCGTGCTGCCGGTGTTGGCGTGAATCTGCACTACATTCCTGTGCACCTGCAGCCGTACTATCGCGACCTGGGTTTCGCCGAGGGCGATTTCCCCGAGGCCGAGCGTTATTACGCCGAGGCGATCAGCCTGCCGCTGTTTCCGCTGTTGAGCGATGCGCAACAGGATTACGTGGTCGAGCAATTGCGTCGGCTGACCGAATAATTGCCGCTGAGGCAATGGATGAGTATCTGCAATGCGTCATTTGAGTGAGCAGGAAAAGTTCTGGCAGGGCGACTTCGGCAACCAGTACGTCGCGCGCAATGTCGGTCAGCCGCTAGTGGCGGCGAACCTGGCGTTGTTTGCCAAAGCGCTGAGCCGGGCTGCAGGTATCGAGAGTCTGGTTGAGCTGGGCACCAATGCCGGCAACAATTTGCAGGCGTTGCATCAACTGTTGCCGCGTTGTGAACTGTTCGGCGTCGAGATCAACGACAGCGCCTGTGCTCAGGCACGGGCGTTGGACATTGCGCAGATCTGGCATGGCTCGCTGTTCGATTTCCCGCGCGAGCGCCGCTACGACCTGACCCTGAGTAAAGGCGTGCTGATTCACTTGGCCCCGGAGCTGTTGCCGACCGCTTATGCGCAGTTGTACGCGTTGAGCCAGCGCTACATCCTGATCGCCGAGTATTACAATCCGGCGCCGGTAGAAGTGTCTTATCGTGGCAACAGCGGCAAACTGTTCAAGCGCGATTTTGCCGGTGAAATGCTCGATCGCTATGCCGATTTGCACTTGCTGGATTATGGTTTCGTCTATCACCGCGATCCGCAGTTTCCTGTGGACGACATCACCTGGTTCCTGTTGGAAAAACGTCCTTGAGCAACGTCGCAATCATCCCGGCCCGTGGCGGTAGCAAACGCATCCCGCGCAAGAACCTTTTGCCGTTCGACGGCGTGCCGATGATTGTCCGTTCGATCCGCACCGCGGTCGATTCCGGCTTGTTCGACCTGGTGGTGGTCAGCACGGACGATGCCGAGATTGCCGAGGTGGCGCGAGCGCACGGTGCACAGGTGCCGTTCATGCGTCCGGCGGCGTTGGCCGATGATTTCACCGGCACTGCTGCGGTTATCGTGCATGCGCTGGAGCAACTGCCATCCTTCGATTTCGCTTGCTGCATTTACGCTACGGCACCGCTGTTGCAGGTGCGTTATCTACGTGAAGGCCTGGAGTTGCTGGAACGGTATGCAGACAAGTCGTTTGCGTTCTCCGTTTGCGATTTCGGCTTTCCGGTGCAACGGGCATTGACGCTGGACGAGCAGGGCGCCTTGCGCGCGTTGTATCCCGAGTTCCGCAACAGCCGCTCGCAGGACCTGCCCAAAGCTTTTCAGGATGCCGGTCAGTTTTATTGGGGCCGTCGTGAGGCGTGGTTACGCGGCGAGGTGCTCTATTCGCCAGCCAGCCTGCCGGTGATTCTGCCCCGGCATCTGGTCCAGGACATCGATACCGCCGAAGACTGGAAACGTGCCGAGTACCTTTACGCCGCGCTCAAGGCTGGTGGAGAACTGCAATGAGAGTGCTGATTCGCGCCGACGCCTCGCCGACCATCGGCAGCGGGCACATCGCCCGCTGCCTGCCGCTGGCGCGAGTGCTGCGCGCGCAGGGCAGTCATGTCGCCTTCGCCTGTCGACGGTTGCCGGGACATCGTCTGGAGGCATTGCGCGCCGAGGGTTTCGAAACGTTCGCGCTGCCTGAGCGCTACGCCAATGAAGATCCACAGCAAGCCATCGAATCGATGCTGCCGTGGCAGGCCGACATTGATGCGCTGGGCTCGCAGCTTGAAGGTCAGGCCGAGTTTGACTGGATCATCGTCGACCACTACGGTCTCGATCATCATTGGCAAACCGCTGCACGGCGCTGGGCGCATCGAATTGCAGCGGTGGATGATCTTGCCACCCGGCGCTACAGCGTCGATTTGTTGCTCAATCAGAATCTTTCCGGCCTCAGTGAAAACTATGCGCCGTTGCTGCCCGAAGGTTGTCGCACGTTGCTCGGGCCGCGTTATGCGCTGTTGCGCGAAGAATTCAACTGCCCTGCCATCGAGATCAAGCCCAAGGCGCGCCGGGTACTGGTGAACTTCGGCGGATTCGATGCCGCAATGCAAACCCACCACGCGATGCTGGCCCTGGCGGATTTCACCGAGCTGCAGGTGGACTTCGTCGCTGGCGCCGATAATCCGGCGTGGGCGCAGATGCAGGCATTGGCCGAGACACGGCCGAACTGGCGTCTGCACAGTTTTGTCAGCGATTTCTACCAGCGCATGAGCGAAGCCGACCTGTTTGTCGGCGCCGGTGGCGGCACCAGTTGGGAGCGCGCGGCGTTGGGCTTGCCGACAATTTGCATTGCCGTGTCGAACAACCAGCAGGCCAACGGCGAAGTCATGGCCGTAACGGGGGCACATGTTTTCATGGGCGCCCGTGAGCAGGTCAGTGTCGAGCAGTTGCGCGACGCCATCGGCTTCGTCGCCGACAATTATTATTTGCGACAGGGCCTGGCCGAACGCTCGCGGCAACTGGTCGATGGACGCGGAGCGCTGCGCGTTGCTGCCGCTCTGGCCGGCGCAGTGCTGGCCATCCGTCCCGTCACGTTAGAGGATGCACGGCTGTTGTTCGATGGTCGCAATGCCGAACCGGTGCGGCGTTGGTCGCTGGCGAGCGCTGAAATCGACTGGTCGCAGCACGTCAACTGGCTGACCGCCAGTCTGCGTAATCCGCAGCGTTTACTGTTGATCGCCGAAGCCGATGACGGCCCGGTCGGTGTGTTGCGTTACGACCTGCGCGGGTTTGCTGCCGAAGTATCGATCTATCTGCTTGAGGGACGTTTCGGCCTGGGTTGGGGCAAGGCGCTGCTGGCGCGGGGCGAAGCGTTCGTCACCCGCCACTGGCCGCAAGTGACCGGCATTACTGCTCAGGTACTGCCGGGCAATCGTGCCTCGTTGAATGTGTTTCATGACGCCGGGTTCACTCAGAGTGCCTGTACGTTCACCCGTGTTTTGAAGGATCACCCCGATGACTAGTTTCAAGATTGGTAACCGCTTGATCGGTGCCGATGCGCCGCCCTTCATCATCGCCGAGATGAGCGGCAACCATAACCAGTCGCTGGACGTGGCCCTGCAAATCGTCGACGCGGCGGCCAAGGCCGGGGCACATGCCTTGAAACTGCAAACCTACACCGCCGAAACCATGACCCTGGATTTGTCTGAAGGTGAGTTCTTCATCAAGGATCCGGGCAGTCTGTGGGCGGGTACTTCGCTCTACGATTTGTATGAAAAGGCCCATACGCCGTGGGAATGGCACGCGCCGATTTTTGCTCGTGCCAAGGAACTGGGGATGCTCGCGTTCTCGACACCGTTCGATGACAGCGCCGTGGACTTTCTCGAAAGCCTTGATGTGCCGGCCTACAAGATCGCCAGTTTCGAAAACACTGACTTGCCGTTGATCCGCCGCGTGGCCGCCACCGGCAAACCGCTGATCATCTCCACGGGCATGGCCAGCATCGCTGAACTGGATGAAACCGTGCGCGCCGCGCGTGAAGCCGGCTGCAAGGATCTGGTCTTGCTCAAATGCACCAGCACCTACCCGGCGACACCGCTCAACAGCAACGTGCGCACGATCCCGCATCTGCGGGAACTGTTCGGTTGCGAGGTGGGGCTGTCCGACCACTCGATGGGCGTAGGCGTGTCGGTGGCTGCGGTGGCGCTGGGGGCGACGGTGGTGGAAAAACACTTCACCCTCGACCGTTCAGCAGGTGGCGTCGATGCGAGTTTCTCGCTGGAACCGGCGGAAATGGCCAGCCTGGTGGTGGAAACCGAGCGCGCCTGGCAAGCCATGGGCCAGGTGCATTACGGCGTTACCGAGGCCGAGCGCAAGTCGCTGGTCTATCGCCGCTCGCTGTACGTCACTGCCGACATGGCCGCCGGTGACACCTTTAGCGGGGACAATCTGCGCGCCATTCGCCCCGGTCTCGGCTTGCCGCCCAAGCACGCCGAAGCCGTCCTCGGCCGCCGCGCGCGCGCGCCAATCAAGCGCGGCACGCCGCTGGACTGGTCGTTGGTCGAATAACCCGATCTGCACCGATTCGGCAAAATAGCGTGACCTGCGAGTCATAACGCGCATCTTCACTGTATTGTATTGATCGGGGAGATGGCGCCTGGCTCGTTTTCGATTCCAGTGATAGCCCTTTGCGCTCCCCGTGGCTGCCCGTTGTGGCGGCCGTTTTCTGTTTGTCGGCGCCCCTCGAAATCCTTGCGAGCGGTGGTCTTGGGCTGTTTTTTATTGGGAAGCCGTAATGATTGGCATAAAAAGCATTGCGAGCTACGTTCCTGTAGCCGGCGTGGACAATTACGCACAAGGTGCAAAATTCGAGAAGGATGAAGAATTCATCCTTGGCAAGATCGGTTCGGCATTCCTGCCGCGCAAAGACGCTGAACAAGAAACCTCCGACCTGTGCGTGGAAGCGGCCAATGCGCTGTTTGCCAGCAACCCGGATCTGAAACGTGAATCGATCGACGCATTGATCGTCGTCACCCAGAACGGTGACGAAGAAGGCCTGCCGCACACGGCTGCAATCGTGCAGGACAAACTCGGTCTGCCGACCAACGTGGCGGCCTTCGACATTTCCCTGGGCTGCTCCGGTTATGTCTACGGCATCTACGCGATCAAGGGCTTCATGGAAGCCGCCGGCCTGAAGAACGGCCTGCTGATCACCGCCGACCCGTATTCGAAAATCGTTGACCCGGAAGACCGCAACACCACCATGCTGTTTGGCGATGCCGCAACCGCTACGTGGATGGGTGAAGATCCGACCTGGGCGCTGGGCAAGGCCAAGTTCGGCACCGACGGCTCCGGTGCACCGCACTTGAAAGTGACCGATGGCGTGTTCTTCATGAACGGTCGTCAGGTCTTCAACTTTGCGCTGCTCAAAGTCCCGGCACACTTGCACGAACTGCTCGACGATTCCGGTCTGAAGGCCGATGACATCGATGCCTTCTGCATTCACCAGGGCAGTGCGGCGATTGTCGATGCCGTGGCGCGGCGCTTCGAAGGCGAGCCGGAGAAGTTCATCAAGGACATGGTCGAGACCGGGAATACCGTGTCGTCGAGCATTCCGTTGCTGCTGGAGAAACACGTCATCGATTCCGACTGGCAGCGTATTGCCTTGAGCGGTTTTGGTGTCGGTCTGTCATGGGGCTCGGCGATCATCTATCGCCCTTGAGTCCGAGCAAAAACGGCGGATACAAAAATAGCGTTCAAGGTTAACCTTGAACGCTATTTTTTTGCCTGGAAGGGAGCGCGAGGCGCCATGAGCGAGTTTTTTCAAGCCAATGCCGAGGTGTTGCAACGGCGCTGGCCGGCGCTGTTCGAACGACTGATGGCGCAAGACAGTACGGCCATTGCGGCTCAATTGGTTGAGGGGCTAGGCTCGACGCTGAGCATCAACGGCATCCAGCTCACCAGTCGTCACGATCGCCTCCATGAAGCGCAGATTCAGGCGGCCAGCCTGCCGGACAAGGCGCAACTGCACGTCTATGGCACCGGTCTCGGTGATTTGCCCGGTGTGCTGCTTGAGCGGACGGGATTGCAACGCTTGTACGTGCACATCCTCAATGGCGCGCTGTTTGCGCTAGTGGTGCAACTGCTCGATCAGCGTCAGTGGCTGGAAGACCCGCGGGTCGAGTTGTTTTACGCTGCCGATCATCCGGACTTGTTCACGCCGTTTTTTGCCCTGCCTGCCGAGATGTTGCTGGCTGATGACTACAACGCGAAGATTCGCGATCGGCTGGTCAATGAAGTCCATCTGAGTTTTAACAATCGCGAATTCGACGCGCAGTCGCCGTTCATTCAACAGCGCTTGCAGGACTGCTTGCCGGTGCTGCTGGGTGATGACGATGTGGCGCAGTTGTTTGGTACCTGCACCGATCGCGAGATCTATGTGATCGCTACCGGGCCGACTCTGGAAGGGCACTTTGAACGATTGGCAGCGCTCCGGACTCAGGCTCAGCGCCCGCTGTTCATCTGTGTCGACACGGCGTATCGGCCGTTGATTGAGCACGGGATCGTTCCGGATCTGGTGGTGACCATTGATCAGCGCATCAGCTTCCGTCATTTGCCGTTCGAGGCGTCTGACGGTATCCCGCTGGTGTATTTGCCCATGAGCGATCCCGAAGTTCTGCGGGCCTGGAAGGGCAAGCGCTATGGCGGTTACTCGGCCAGTCCGGTCTACGCCGGGTTGCGTGAACAGCATCCGCGCGCGCTGCTGCACGTCGGCGGCAGCGTGATCCATCCGGCGGTCGATCTGGCGGTGCAAATGGGCGCGTCTCGCATCACGCTATTTGGCGCCGATTTCGCCTTCCCGATGAACAAGACTCACGCGGGCTGGAGCGATGGCGATCTGGGGCCGGGTGTGAATCAGGCGCGGCACTGGGTGCGCGATGGGCAGGGACAGCGAGTCAGTACCCAGCTCAACTTTCGCGGTTACCTGTGTGTGCTGGAACGTTACATCGCTGCGCATCCGCACGTTGAGTTCTTCAACAGCAGCAGGGCGGGTGCGCTGATCGCCGGGACGCAATTCAATCAGGAGTTTGTGCAATGACGGCGATGAAAAAGTGCATCGGTGAATGCCGTCAGTGTGCCGGTCTGTTTCGGCTGGGGCGGGATGTCGAGGCAGCGCTGGGCATGGTTGATATTTTCGAAGATGCACAGCAGTTGCTGCTCTCGGGGTCTGCGGATGTCCAGCAAATGTGGGTGCAGGTGCTCGCGCAAATGCTCGAATGTCAGGAGCGCCAGGACTGGTTGGGGCTGGCTGATTATATGGAGTACGAATTGATCGAGTTGCTGGAAAGTATTTCGGTCTGAACACGCCGACAGCACTGGCCCGCAGCTTTGCGCGGCAGTCGGTTTTATGACGTCATTTTTTTGCGGCTGACGTACTGCTAAGTCTTTGTTTTCTCGGGGGTGGCAGGGTGATGGCAAATTTTTTTCAAAAAGCCCTCAAGCAACCTGCAAACCCGACGATAACTATTACGAAGGTTCTCTAGGCCATACCCGGCGGTTGCCAGGGCCGGAAGCCGCAGTACCCAACCAACGAGGAATTCGTCATGGCTTTAACAGTAAACACCAACACCACGTCGTTGAACGTTCAGAAAAACCTGAACCGCGCTTCCGACGCTCTGTCAACTTCGATGCAGCGCCTGTCTTCCGGCCTGAAAATCAACAGCGCTAAAGACGACGCCGCTGGCCTGCAGATCTCGAACCGTATGTCCTCGCAGATCCGTGGTAACACCCAAGCCATCCAGAACGCCAACGACGGTATCTCCGTTGCCCAGACCGCTGAAGGCGCTCTGCAAGCTACTACCGACATCCTGCAGCGTATGCGTGAACTGGCTGTTAAAGCACGTAACGGTACCAACGGCACTGCTGACCAGACCGCTACCAACGCTGAATTCGCTCAGATGTCCGACGAGATCACCCGTATCTCGGCTTCGACCAACCTGAACGGCAAAAACCTGCTGGACGGTTCGGCTGGTACTGTGACCCTGCAAGTGGGCGCAAACACCGGTTCGGCTAACCACATCGACCTGGTACTGAGCTCCAAGTTCGACGCAGTAAGCCTGTCGGTAGGTAGCGGTACTCTGTCCCTGACCGGTGCTAACGTAACTGGCGCTTCGCAGAACATCGACAACGCGATCACCGCGATCGACGCTGCAATCGCTGCCATCGGTGCAACTCGTGCCAGCCTGGGTGCTTCGCAAAACCGTCTGACCAGCACCATCCAGAACTTGCAGAACATCACCGAGAACACCACTGCTGCACAAGGTCGCGTACAAGATACCGACTTCGCCGCAGAGACTGCTAACCTGACCAAGCAGCAAACCCTGCAACAGGCTTCGACCTCTGTTCTGGCTCAAGCCAACCAACTGCCTTCCGCTGTACTGAAGCTGCTTCAGTAATTTCGGAATGAGTTTGAGCGGGGGAGTGCGCTGGTCGCGCTCTCTCGCTTTTTTCGTTAGGAGGTGATGGGCATGGACATGAGCGTAAAGCTTAACGTGTCTTATCCGGCTCCCAAGCCAGCGACACCTGTTGCTGACAAGCCGTCAGAGACGCCAAAAGTTGCCAAGGTCGAAGCGCCGGTCGCTGACAGGAAAAGTCAGGGCACGGATGACGCCAAGCTGAAACTGGCAGTGCAGGAGATCGAGAAGTTCGTCCAATCGATCAAGCGCAATCTGGAGTTCTCGATCGATGAGCATTCCGGAAAGGTCATCGTCAAGGTGATCGCAAGCGAGACGGGTGAGGTCGTACGACAGATTCCCTCCGCAGAAGCCCTCAAGCTGGCAGACAGCCTCGCCAATGCGAGTCACGTATTGTTTGACGCCAAAGTCTGATAGCTGGCATGAATTATGTTTGTCCGTTCTCAAGATGCGTGTAACGGTCAAAAGAATGGCAACAATCTGAAGGGAGATGCACATGGCAAGTCCAATTCTACCGGGTTCCGGACTGGGTTCCGGCCTGGACATCGGCGCGATCGTGACCGCGCTGGTAAACGCCGACAAGTCTGCCAAGCAGACCCAGATCGACACGCAGACGAAAACCAACTCGCTGAAGATTTCCGGTGTTGGTTCGCTGAAAAGTGCGCTGGCCGCGTTCCAGAAGTCGATGACTGACCTGAACAGTGCGTCGAGCCCTGCGTTCGCCGGTTTCACCGCGACGTCGGACACCCCGGCTGTGCTCGGTGCAACGTCGGACAAGACTGCCGTGCCTGGTACCTACAGTGTTGTCGTGAAGAACCTGGCCACCGGCTCGAAAGTAGCCAGCGCCGCCTTTGCCGGCGGTGCCACCAGTGCCATTCCGAGTGGTACTCTGAAAATCACTCAGAATGGCACTGATTACCCTGTCACGATTCCGGCCAATGCCACCTTGCAGTCGACGCGAGACGCGATCAACACCGCGCAGTCGGCCAATGGTATCTCTGCCAACATCGTGACTGACAGCACAGGTGCCTCGCGCCTGGTGCTCAGTTCGAACAAGACCGGCGCGGGCATGGACCTCAAGGTCAGCGGTATCGCGGGTCTGGAAATCGATGGGACTCAGCCAATGGGCAGTTCGCCTGCGGCGGGTGCATCGGGTGCGGTCGAAGATGTGGCCAAGGATGCAATCCTGACCATCGACGGGCTGACTGTCACCAGCAAGTCCAATACGGTGACCGGTGCAATCAGCGGCATGACGCTGAATCTTGTTACCGCCAGTCCTGTGGACGCGAGTGGTAAGCAAACCGCTGCGACCGTCTCGGTAGCGACCAACACAACAGGCATCCAGACGTCTCTGCAGTCGTTCATCGATTCCTACAACACCCTGAAGAAAACCGTTGACACGCTGTCCAAGGCTACGGCGGACGAGGATGGCAATCTGACGGTGTCTGCGGCGTTCACTGGTGATGCATTGCCGCGTTCGCTGATGGCGGATGTGCGTGCTCAACTGACCGCTCCAGGGGCGGGCGGGCCAGGGCAATTGACCGTGCTGTCGCAGATGGGTGTTCTGACTGACAGCAAAACCGGTTTGCTGACGCTCGACACCGCGGTGTTCAAAACGCGCATGGAAACCCCGGGCATGGCCGGTCAGGTTCAGCAGTTGTTCAGCGGTACCGACGCCAAAAACGGCTTGTTGTCGCGCATGAATACCGCGCTTGATCCGTATTCGAAAACGGGCGGTCTGCTTGATCAGCGCAGTACCAACCTGACGAGTCGAACCACTGCTCTGCAAAAGCAGCAGACAGCCCTGGATCTTCGCGTCACCAGCCTGACGGCAACGCTGACGGCCAAGTACAACGCCATGGACTTGCTGGTAGGGCAGATGAAGGCTACGGCGAGCAACATTACGTCGTTCTTCAGCTCGCTGAACGCTCAGCAGTCCGCGAAGTAAAAGGCGGGCACGACAAAAACCCGGCTACGCTTCATCGGCGTGCGCCGGGTTTTTGTCTTTTGATCTAAAGTTCTGTGATTCGTTGGCGATACACTGGTTATACGAGTCATTGTGGCAATGAGGTAGAACATGAATCCGATGTTAGCCCTTCGGCAGTATCAGAAAGTCGGCGCACACGCTCAGACATCCGAAGCGAGCCCGCACCGTCTGGTGCAAATGTTGATGGAAGGTGGTCTGGCCCGTATCGCTCAGGCCAAAGGCGCCATCGAGCGCAAGGACATTCCTGGCAAATGCACTTCGATCAGCAAGGCGATTGGCATTGTCAGCGGTCTGCGTGAAGGTCTTGATCTGGAGAACAGCGCAGATACTCTGGCTGATCTGGACGGGCTGTATATCTACATGATGAAGCGCCTCGCCGAGGCGAACATCAGCAGCGACCTGCGCATTCTTGATGAGGTTGCCGGCTTGCTGAGCACGGTCAAGGAAGGCTGGGATGCTATTGCCCCTGTGCCTGCTCCGCAGTTTTAAAGGAGATCGTCATGAGTCTTGTATTGCAGCGAATCGCCGATACCCGAGAAGCGTTGGTTACTGCACTCGCTGAACGCAATTGGGAAGCCATTGGTGAACTGGATCTGGCTTGCCGTTCCTGCATGGAAGACGTCATGGCTGAGGCTGCGCTGGACGAGGTCGCGTTGCGCGACAACCTTGAGGAGTTGCTCCACGTCTACAAGGAGCTTCTCGAGGTGGCCATGGGTGAGCGGCAGGCGATAGCCAACGAGATGTCGCAGATCACGCAAGCGCAAAAGGCGGCAAAGGTTTACCATCTGTTTGGTTAATTAACCCCCAGTTAATCCAGACATGTGCGCCATAAATTTGACTGTGCACGGTTTTTTGACTTAACTAGTGGCTGTTTTCAGATTTCAGGCGTCTACAGGCACATGGTGTCCTGCAAGCGTCTCGCTTGCCCCTTATTTTGGGCATTGAGTTGACTAGGGAAGTTGCTATTGCATGTGGCGTGAAACCAAAATTCTGCTGATCGATGACGATAGCGTCCGCCGCCGCGACCTGGCGGTGATTCTAAATTTTCTTGGCGAAGAAAATTTACCCTGCGGCAGCCATGACTGGCAGCAGGCAGTCGGCTCTTTGTCGTCTAGTCGTGAGGTCATTTGCGTACTGATCGGGACGGTTAATGCTCCTGGTGCGCTTTTGGGCTTGCTAAAGACACTCTCAACCTGGGATGAGTTCCTTCCGGTTTTGTTGATGGGCGATAATTCTTCCGTTGACTTGCCTGAAGACCAGCGTCGCCGAGTGCTTTCGACCCTCGAAATGCCTCCCAGCTACAGCAAATTGCTCGACTCCCTGCACCGTGCCCAGGTCTATCGCGAGATGTACGACCAGGCACGCGAGCGCGGTCGTCATCGCGAACCCAATCTGTTCCGCAGCCTTGTCGGCACCAGCCGTGCGATTCAGCACGTGCGCCAGATGATGCAGCAAGTCGCCGACACCGATGCCAGCGTACTGATCCTCGGTGAGTCCGGCACTGGCAAGGAAGTGGTTGCGCGCAACCTGCATTACCATTCCAAGCGCCGCGACGCACCATTCGTGCCGGTCAACTGCGGGGCGATCCCGGCAGAGCTGCTCGAAAGCGAATTGTTCGGTCACGAGAAGGGCGCCTTTACCGGCGCGATCACCAGCCGTGCCGGCCGCTTCGAACTGGCCAATGGCGGGACCCTGTTCCTCGACGAAATCGGCGACATGCCGCTGCCGATGCAGGTCAAGCTGCTGCGCGTCCTGCAGGAGCGCACCTTCGAGCGCGTGGGCAGCAACAAGACCCAGAGCGTCGATGTGCGCATCATCGCCGCGACCCACAAGAATCTCGAAAGCATGATCGAGATCGGCACCTTCCGCGAAGACCTTTACTATCGCCTGAACGTGTTCCCGATCGAGATGGCGCCGCTGCGTGAGCGCGTCGAAGACATTCCGTTGCTGATGAACGAACTGATCTCGCGCATGGAGCACGAGAAGCGCGGTTCGATCCGCTTCAACTCGGCAGCGATCATGTCGCTGTGCCGTCACGGCTGGCCGGGCAACGTCCGCGAGCTGGCCAACCTGGTGGAGCGCATGGCGATCATGCATCCGTACGGGGTGATCGGCGTGGTCGAGCTGCCGAAGAAATTCCGCTATGTCGACGACGAAGACGAGCAAATGGTCGACAGCCTGCGCAGCGATCTCGAAGAGCGCGTGGCGATCAACGGCCATACGCCGGACTTCACCGCCAACGCCATGCTGCCGCCGGAAGGCCTGGACCTGAAAGACTACCTCGGTGGTCTGGAGCAAGGCCTGATTCAGCAGGCGCTGGACGATGCCAATGGCATTGTGGCGCGTGCGGCTGAACGCCTGCGTATCCGTCGCACCACCCTGGTGGAGAAGATGCGCAAGTACGGCATGAGCCGGCGCGATGGAGATGAACAGGCGGAGGATTGACGCCTGTTTTTCAACTGCTTCATTTATAAGCAGTTTTTTTTAGGCACGGGTATTGCTACAGCCCTCGCAACGTTCCGTTTAACTGACGGTCAGCCAAGCGAGAAAGCACAATGCCCCACGCCCAGATGTCTACTGCCTCCAGTCCCGAGGGGCAGCCGTCCTCCGTAGAGCAGGCAAGCCGACAGGGCCTGGAGCAGGCATTCGAGCTGTTCAGCCAGATGTCCAGCCAACTGACGGACTCCTACAGCATGCTTGAGGCACGGGTAACCGAGCTCAAGGGTGAGCTCGCAGTCGTCAGTGCCCAGCGCATGCAGGAGCTGGCGGAAAAAGAACGCTTGGCCAACCGCCTGCAAAACCTCCTTGATCTGTTGCCCGGTGGCGTCATCGTCATCGACGGTCACGGCATGGTGCGCGAATCTAATCCTGCCGCTATCGAACTGCTCGGCTTGCCGCTTGAGGGCGAGCTGTGGCGCCATGTGATTGCGCGTTGCTTTGCCCCGCGTGAAGACGACGGTCATGAAGTTTCCTTGAAAAATGGTCGACGCCTGTCGATCGCAACCCGTTCGCTGGATGCCGAGCCGGGGCAACTGGTGCTGCTCAATGACCTGACAGAAACCCGTCATCTGCAAGATCAACTGGCACGCCACGAGCGCTTGTCCTCGCTGGGGCGCATGGTCGCCTCGCTGGCCCATCAGATCCGCACGCCGCTATCCGCTGCTTTGCTCTACGCCAGTCATTTGACTGAGCAGCAATTGCCGGTCGCTACCCAGCAGCGTTTCGCCGGGCGCCTGAAAGAGCGCCTGCACGAGCTCGAGCACCAGGTGCGCGACATGCTGGTCTTCGCTCGCGGCGAGTTGCCGCTGACCGATCGCTTGACCCCGAATACCTTAATGCAGGCACTGCAAGCGGCGGCGCTGACGCATGTCCAGGATCTGCCCATCCGCTGGCAGTGCGACAGTCATGCCGGTGAGCTGCTGTGCAACCGCGACACGCTGGTCGGAGCGCTGCTGAACCTGATCGAAAACGCCATTCAGGCCAGTGTCGGCGACGTCCGCCTGAAAGTGCATTGCTACACCCGTGACAACAACCTGCATCTGAGTATCAGCGACAGTGGCAGCGGCATCGAGCCTGCGGTTCTGGCGCGGCTTGGCGAGCCATTTTTTACCACCAAAGTCACCGGCACCGGCCTCGGCCTGACCGTGGTCAAGGCTGTGGCCCGCGCGCATCAGGGAGAATTGCTGCTGCGTTCGCGGGTCGGGCGCGGCACGTGCGCGCAGGTGATCCTGCCGCTGTTTTCCGCTGTACACGGAGCTGAGTAAAAGACATGGGCATCAAGGTTTTGCTGGTCGAGGATGACCGCTCATTGCGCGAGGCGCTGGCCGATACGTTGTTGCTGGCCGGGCACGATTACCACGCGGTCGGCTGCGCTGAAGACGCGCTGACGGCGGTGGCGCGTGAGGCGTTCAATCTGGTGGTCAGCGACGTCAACATGCCGGGCATGGACGGTCACCAGTTGCTCTCGCTGTTGCGGGCCCGCCAACCGCAATTGCCGGTGTTGCTGATGACGGCGCACGGCGCGGTCGAGCGTGCGGTCGATGCGATGCGCCAGGGCGCGGCCGACTATCTGGTCAAGCCGTTTGAACCCAAGGCCTTGCTGGATCTGGTGGCACGGCATGCGCTAGGCAGTATTGGCACAAGCGACGGCGACGGTCCGGTGGCCGTCGAGCCGGCCAGTGCGCAGTTGCTGGAGCTGGCAGCGCGGGTGGCGCGCAGCGATTCGACAGTGCTGATCTCCGGCGAATCCGGCACCGGTAAAGAAGTGTTGGCGCGCTACATTCACCAGCAATCCCATCGCGCCAGCCAGCCGTTCATTGCGATCAACTGTGCGGCGATCCCGGACAACATGCTCGAAGCCACGTTGTTCGGCCACGAGAAGGGTTCGTTCACCGGCGCCATCGCGGCGCAGGCCGGCAAGTTCGAACAAGCCGACGGTGGCACGCTGTTGCTCGACGAAATCTCCGAAATGCCCCTCGGCCTGCAAGCCAAACTCCTGCGCGTGTTGCAGGAGCGCGAGGTCGAGCGCGTCGGGGCGCGTAAACCGATTGCCCTGGATATTCGCGTGGTCGCTACCACCAACCGCGATCTGGCGGGCGAAGTGGCGGCGGGGCGTTTCCGTGAGGATCTTTTTTACCGTTTGTCGGTTTTCCCCTTGGCCTGGCGTCCACTTCGCGAGCGCACTGCCGATATCCTGCCGCTGGCCGAAAGGTTGCTGGCCAAACACGTCAATAAAATGAAGCACGCGGCGGCGAAACTCTCACCTGAAGCGCAAGCTTGCCTGACCGCTTACCCGTGGCCGGGCAATGTGCGTGAGCTGGATAACGCCATTCAGCGTGCGCTGATCTTGCAGCAGGGCGGTTTGATTCAGCCGCAGGATTTCTGTCTGGCCGGTCCCGTGACGTACACCGCGATGCCCGTCGTCGCGCCGGTGTCAGCGGTGCTTCGCGAGGTGGAAATCGAAGCGGATTCCGCCGGTGCATTGGGCGATGACCTGCGGCGCCGGGAGTTTCAGATGATCATCGACACCCTGCGCGCCGAGCGCGGCCGACGAAAGGAAGCGGCGGAAAAGCTCGGTATCAGCCCGCGCACCCTGCGCTACAAGCTGGCGCAAATGCGCGATGCCGGGATGGACGTCGAAGGTTATCTGTTCGCCACCTGACGTCTGGCGCAACGATTTGAAAACGCTTTTCTGAAAGGGGTGCCCATGAGCTGGCACCCTTGTTGCTAATACCTGTGTACCCGCCGAGTGAGTGTCAAAAAATTGCGGGCCGCCCAAGAGAGTAGACCATGAGCCAAGGTATTGAATTTAATCGGTTGATGACAGACATGAAGGCCATGAAGCTGGATGCCATGTCTGCGCCGAAATCGACGACCGCTGTCCCTGAGTTGGGAGGCAGCAGCTTTTCCGACATGCTCGGTCAGGCGATCAACAAGGTCAGCGATACCCAGACCGCGTCGACTCAGTTGGCCAACGCATTCGAAGTGGGCAAGAGCGGCGTCGATCTGACGGACGTGATGATCGCTTCGCAAAAAGCCAGCGTGTCGTTCCAGGCTCTGACCCAGGTGCGCAACAAGCTGGTTCAGGCTTATCAAGACATCATGCAGATGCCGGTTTAAGGACGAGATTGAGTCATGGCAGAAGCAGTCGCCGATAACGTTCCGGCCAAGGCCACCCCGATAGACGGCAAACCGCCGCTGTTCGGCCTGTCCTTCCTGGAAAACCTCTCCGAGATGACCATGCTGCGTCAGGTGGGCCTGTTGGTCGGCCTGGCTGCGAGCGTGGCGATTGGCTTTGCCGTGGTGCTGTGGTCGCAGCAGCCGGATTACCGTCCGTTGTACGGCAGCCTTGCCGGCATGGACGCCAAGCAGGTCATGGACACCCTGGCCTCTGCTGACATTCCTTACACCGTCGAACCGAACTCCGGCGCCTTGCTGGTCAAGGCCGATGACCTGTCCCGTGCGCGGATGAAACTCGCCGCTGCTGGTGTCACTCCCAGCGACGGCAACATCGGTTTTGAAATCCTCGACAAGGAACAGGGGCTGGGCACCAGTCAGTTCATGGAAGCGACGCGCTACCGTCGTGGCCTCGAAGGTGAACTGGCGCGGACCATCTCCAGCTTGAACAACGTCAAGGGTGCCCGCGTGCACCTGGCGATTCCGAAGAGTTCGGTGTTCGTGCGTGATGAACGCAAGCCAAGTGCTTCGATTCTGGTCGAGTTGTATTCCGGTCGTTCGCTGGAGCCGGGGCAGGTGGTGGCGATCATTAATCTGGTGGCCACCTCCGTTCCTGAATTGAGCAAGTCGCAGATCACCGTCGTCGACCAGAAGGGCAACCTGCTCTCTGATCAGGCGGAGAACTCCGAAATGACCATGGCCGGCAAGCAGTTCGATTACAGCCGCCGCATGGAAAGCATGCTCACCCAGCGCGTGCACAACATTCTGCAGCCGGTATTGGGCAATGATCGCTACAAGGCTGAGGTCTCGGCCGACATCGATTTCAATGCCGTCGAGTCGACTGCCGAGCAGTTCAACCCGGATCAACCGGCGTTGCGCAGCGAGCAGTCGGTCAACGAACAACGCACCGCCAGCAATGGCCCGCAAGGTGTGCCGGGTGCCCTGAGCAACCAGCCGCCGTCGCCAGCCTCGGCGCCGCAAACCACCGGTGGCGCTGCAGCGCCGGCCGCTATGGTGCAGCCAGGTCAGCCATTGGTTGACGCTAACGGTCAGCAGATCATGGACCCGGCCACCGGCCAGCCGATGCTCGCGCCATACCCGGCAGACAAGCGTCAACAATCGACCAAGAACTTCGAGCTCGACCGTTCCATCAGCCACACCAAACAGCAGCAGGGTCGCCTGAATCGCCTGTCGGTGTCGGTGGTGGTCGACGATCAGGTCAAGGTCAACGCGGCCAACGGCGAAACCACACGCGCGCCGTGGAGCGCCGACGAATTGGCGCGTTTCACCCGTCTGGTCCAGGACGCCGTCGGTTTCGACGCCAGTCGTGGCGACAGCGTCAGCGTGATCAACATGCCGTTCTCCGCCGAGCGCGGCGAAGTGATTGCCGATATTCCGTTCTACTCCCAGCCATGGTTCTGGGACATCGTCAAACAAGTGCTGGGTGTGTTGTTCATCCTGGTGCTGGTGTTTGGTGTGCTGCGTCCGGTGCTCAACAACATTACCGGCGGCGGCAAAGGCAAGGAGCTGGCCGGTCTGGGCAGCGACGTGGAACTCGGTGGGATGGGCGGCCTGGACGGCGACCTGGCCAACGACCGCGTAAGCCTCGGTGGTCCGCAGAGCATTCTGTTGCCGAGCCCAAGTGAGGGTTATGACGCGCAACTGAATGCAATCAAGAGTCTGGTGGCCGAGGATCCGGGTCGCGTGGCTCAGGTCGTGAAAGAGTGGATTAACGCAGATGAGTGATAACCGAGCCGCTACCGTCAAACTGACCAAGGTCGACAAAGCCGCGATTCTGCTGCTGTCCCTGGGTTCGACCGACGCCGCACAAGTGCTGCGCCACATGGGCCCGAAAGAGGTTCAGCGTGTCGGCGTGGCCATGGCCCAGATGGGCAACGTCCATCGCGAGCAGGTCGAGCAGGTCATGAGCGAGTTCGTCGATATCGTCGGCGACCAGACCAGCCTCGGCGTCGGTTCCGACGACTACGTGCGCAAAATGCTCACCCAGGCCCTGGGTGAAGACAAGGCCAACGGCCTGATCGACCGCATCCTGCTCGGTGGCAACACCAGTGGCCTCGACAGCCTGAAATGGATGGAGCCGCGCGCCGTTGCCGACGTGATCCGTTACGAACACCCGCAGATTCAGGCAATCGTGGTCGCGTACCTCGACCCGGATCAGGCCGGTGAAGTGCTGGGCAACTTCGACCACAAGGTGCGTCTGGACATCATCCTGCGCGTCTCGTCGTTGAACACCGTACAGCCAGCAGCACTGAAAGAGCTGAACCAGATTCTCGAGAAGCAGTTCTCCGGCAACTCGAATGCCTCGCGCACCACCCTGGGTGGCATCAAGCGTGCGGCCGACATCATGAACTTCCTCGACAGCTCGATCGAAGGCCAGCTCATGGACTCGATCCGCGAAGTCGACGAAGACCTGTCCGGTCAGATCGAAGACCTCATGTTCGTGTTCAACAACCTCGCCGATGTCGACGACCGTGGCATTCAGGCGTTGCTGCGCGAAGTGTCCTCGGACGTGCTGGTGCTGGCCCTCAAGGGTTCGGACGAAGGCGTCAAAGAGAAGATCTTCAAGAACATGTCCAAACGTGCTGCCGAACTGTTGCGCGACGACCTCGAGGCCAAAGGCCCGGTGCGCGTCAGCGATGTCGAAACCGCACAGAAAGAAATCCTCACCATTGCCCGTCGTATGGCCGAAGCCGGCGAAATTGTCCTCGGTGGCAAGGGTGGCGAGGAAATGATCTAAGCCCATGGACAAGCACGACGACGATGTGACGGATCTGATCCGTGCCCGCGATGTCCGTGGTTTCGAATCCTGGGCCATGCCCAGCTTCGACCCGCCGAAACCGGAACCCGAGCCAGAGCCGGAACCCGAACCACCGGAAATGGAAGAGGTGCCGCTGGAAGAAGTCCAGCCACTGACCCTGGAAGAACTCGAAAGCATCCGTCAGGAGGCTTACAACGAGGGCTTTGGCATCGGCGAGAAAGAAGGCTTTCACAGCGCCACGCTCAAGGTTCGTCAGGAAGCTGAAGTGGCGCTGGCGGCAAAACTTGCCAGCCTTGAGCAGTTGATGGCGAACCTGTTCGAGCCCATCGCTGAGCAAGATACGCAGATCGAAAAGTCGCTGGTCGACCTCGTGCAACACATCACCAGACAGGTAATCAAGCGCGAGCTGGCCATCGATTCCAGCCAGATCGAACACGTCATGCGCGATGCCCTCAAGCTGTTGCCGCTGGGCGTCGACAATGTGCGTCTGTACGTCAATCCGCAGGACTTCGAGCAGGCCAAGGCTTTGCGCGAACGTCATGAGGAAACCTGGCGCATTGTCGAAGACGAAGCGCTGTTGCCGGGTGGCTGCCGGGTTGAAACCGAGCACAGCCGCATTGATGCGAGCATTGAAACCCGCGTCACTCAGGTCATGGCCAAACTGTTCGATCAGTTGCACGAGCAGGCGTTGCACCCGGCTGAAGCGGATCTGACTCTGGACATTCCCGAAGACGTAAAACCGGCGGCCTCGCCTGAAGAGCCGCTCGCGGACGAACCCGATGCGCCTTGAACGCACCAGTTTCGCCAAGCGCCTGAGCACTTACGCTGAGGCCACCGAGATTGCCGGCGCGCCGATTCTTGAAGGTCGCCTGCTGCGCATGGTCGGCCTCACCCTCGAAGCCGAAGGCCTGCGCGCCGCCATGGGCACGCGTTGCCTGGTAATCAATGACGACAGCTATCACCCGTCCCAGGTCGAAGCGGAAGTCATGGGGTTTTCCGGCAGCAAAGTATTCCTGATGCCGGTCGGCAGCGTTGCCGGCATCGCCCCGGGCGCCCGTGTGGTACCACTGGCTGATACCGGTCGCTTGCCGATGGGCATGAGCATGCTCGGGCGCGTCCTCGACGGCGCCGGTCGTGCGCTGGACGGCAAGGGCGGGATGAAGGCCGAAGACTGGGTGCCAATGGACGGCCCGACGATCAACCCGCTCAACCGTGACCCGATCAGCGTACCGCTGGATGTCGGTATCCGTTGCATCAACGGTTTGCTGACGGTCGGTCGCGGCCAGCGTCTGGGTCTGTTCGCCGGTACCGGTGTCGGTAAATCGGTGTTGCTGGGCATGATGACCCGCTTCACCGAGGCCGACATTATCGTCGTTGGCCTGATCGGTGAGCGGGGTCGAGAAGTTAAGGAATTCATCGAGCACATCCTCGGTGAAGAAGGTCTCAAGCGTTCCGTGGTCGTCGCATCCCCTGCGGACGATGCGCCGCTGATGCGCCTGCGCGCCGCCATGTATTGCACGCGAATTGCCGAGTATTTCCGCGACAAGGGCAAGAACGTCCTGCTGCTGATGGATTCGCTGACCCGTTTCGCCCAGGCGCAGCGGGAAATCGCCTTGGCCATCGGCGAACCGCCGGCAACCAAGGGGTATCCGCCGTCGGTGTTCGCCAAATTGCCGAAACTGGTTGAGCGTGCCGGTAATGCGGAGAAGGGCGGTGGTTCGATTACCGCGTTCTATACGGTGTTGTCCGAAGGCGATGACCAGCAGGATCCGATTGCCGACTCGGCTCGAGGCGTACTTGATGGCCACATCGTGCTGTCCCGGCGTCTGGCCGAGGAAGGGCACTATCCGGCCATCGACATTGAAGCGTCGATCAGCCGGGTAATGCCGGCGGTGGTTTCGCCGGAACACATGCAGCGCGCGCAGTACTTCAAACAGTTGTGGTCGCGTTATCAGCAGAGCCGCGATCTGATCAGCGTCGGCGCCTACGTTGCCGGCGGCGACCGCGAGACCGATCTGGCGATTTCCCTGCAACCGCAGTTGGTGCGCTACCAGCGTCAGGGCCTCAACGACAAAATCAACATGGGTGAAAGCCAGGCCTATCTCGAGACCTTGTTCGCCCCTGCGGCGGGCGGGTAACCGACCATGGCCGTCAGCCGCGCTGCGCGCCTGGCTCCGGTGGTGGACATGGCCGAACAGGCCGAGAAAACCGCCGTGCAACGGCTGGGCTATTTTCAGGGTCAGGTCAAAGTCGCAGAAAGCAAACTCGCCGACCTCAATGCCTTTCGTCTGGATTACTCGCAGCAATGGATCGTGCGCGGCAGTACCGGCGTGAGCGGGCAGTGGCTGCTGGGTTTTCAGGGCTTTCTGGCGCAACTCGACACCGCCGTCGACCAGCAGCGCCAGAGTCTGGTCTGGCACCAGAACAAACTCGACAAGGCGCGTGAGGAATGGCAACAGGCGTTCGCCAAGGTCGAAGGTTTGCGCAAACTGGTGCAGCGTTATCGCGAAGAGGCGCAACGTCTCGAAGACAAGCGCGAGCAGAAGTTGCTCGATGAACTGTCACAGCGTTTGCCGCGACAGAATCCCTTCTAAATTGCACCGCGAAACCCTGTGGGAGCGAGCTTGCTCGCGAATGCATTCGGTCAGCTGACTCAATTGTTGACTGGCACGACGCCTTCGCGAGCAGGCTCGCTCCCACATTTGATCCGGTGTTGCACCTTGCCCATGGGTCTACCAAGTGCTAAACCTTGTACAGGTTCGTCAATGACAAGGAAGCCAGTCAATGTCAGTCGTTACAGAAGTCTCTCCAGATGGTCAAAAGCTGACGATTTCCGTCAAGGGTCGATTTGATTTTGGTCGCCATCAGGAGTTTCGCGATTCCTATGAGCGGCTCGACACCAAGCCTGAGTCCATTGTGGTCGACCTGAAAGAAGCCACCTACCTCGACAGCTCCGCACTGGGCATGCTGCTCCTGCTGCGCGATCACGCTGGCGGCGATAACTCGGACGTGCGAGTCGTCAACAGCAGCTCAGATGTGAAGAAGATCCTCGCCATCTCCAATTTCGACAAACTCTTCGACATCACTTGACGACCATGCAGGCGCAGGAGCCGCTGACCATACTGATCGCCGAAGACAGCGCCGCCGATCGCCTGTTGCTGTCGACCATCGTCCGTCGTCAGGGCCATAACGTCTTGACGGCGGCCAACGGTGCCGAAGCGGTCGATCTGTTTCGCCAGCAGCAACCCGATCTGGTGCTGATGGACGCGATGATGCCGGTCATGGACGGCTTCGAAGCCGCGCGGCAGATCAAGGCGCTGGCGGGTGAAACCCTGGTGCCGATCATCTTCCTCACCTCGCTGACTGAAAGCGAAGCGCTGGCCCGTTGTCTGGAGGCTGGTGGCGACGACTTTCTGGCGAAGCCCTACAACCAAGTGATCCTCGCCGCCAAAATCAAGGCAATGGATCGCTTGCGCCGCTTGCAGGCAACCGTGCTGCAACAGCGCGACCTGATCGCCAAACACCATGATTACCTGCTCAACGAACAGCGTGTGGCCAAAGCCGTTTTCGACAAAGTGGCGCATTCCGGTTGCCTGAGTGCGCCGAACATCCGCTACCTGCAATCGCCCTATGCCTTGTTCAACGGTGACCTGCTGCTGGCGGCCTACACGCCGGCAGGGGACATGCATGTGCTGTTAGGCGATTTCACTGGCCATGGCCTGCCGGCAGCCGTCGGGGCGATGCCCCTGGCCGAGGTGTTCTACGGCATGACCGCCAAGGGCTATGGCCTGGCCGAAACCCTGCGCGAGATGAATGCCAAGCTCAAGCGCATCCTGCCGGTGGACATGTTCTGTTGTGCCACGTTGCTGTGCCTGAGTTTTCAGCGGCGTTCGGTCGAAGTGTGGAACGGTGGCATGCCTGACGGTTATCTGCATCGGATTGCCACTGGCGAGCGTGTGCCGCTGGCCGCGCGGCACTTGCCGTTGGGGGTGCTGAGTGCACAGGCGTTCGATGATCGTACGGAAGTGCATCCGATGGCCGCCGGTGATCGGGTGTTCCTGTTGTCCGACGGGGTGATCGACACCAGTGACGCCAGTGATCAACTGTTCGGCGTCGAGCGTTTGCAGCAGGTGTTCGCCGCCAATCGCGAGCCGGATCGCTTGTTCGAGGATATCGAGCAGGCGCTGCGGGATTTTCGTGGCGAGGCGCGCGACGATGTCAGCATGGTCGAGGTCAGCCTGCTGGAGCCGGCGCAGGTCAAACCGTCGGCGCCGGTGTATTCCGACAGCGGCCAGTCGTGTCCGCTCGACTGGTCGGTGAGCTTCGAGTTTCGTGGCGCCACGCTCAAGCGCTTCAATCCGTTGCCGTACCTGTTGCAGTTGCTGCTTGAGGTGCATGGGTTGCGGGCGCAGAGTGGTGCTTTGTACAGCGTGCTGGCCGAGTTGTATTCCAATGCGCTGGAACATGGCGTGCTGGGTCTGGACTCCAGCCTCAAGCGCGATGCGGCGGGTTTTGCTCGCTATTATCAGCAGCGCAACGATCGGCTGGAGGCGCTGCAGGATGGCTTTGTCCGTGTGCATCTGCAGGTGCAGCCACAAGGCGAGGGCGGCCGGCTGGTGATTCGCGTTGAGGACAGCGGCAAGGGTTTTGATGTGGCGCGAGTCATGGAAAGGCCGCTGGACGGTGTCCGTTTGTCGGGGCGCGGCGTCAGTCTGGTCCGGCAATTGGGGCATAACGCCAGTTGGTCGGACGAAGGTCGTAGTGCCTGCGTGGAGTTTTCCTGGGAGGTTGAGGCATAATTCGCGCAATTCTTGATCAAGGAGTGAACAAGTGACTGACACACATATTGATCGCGAGGCGCTGAGCGTACTGCGCGATGTCATGGAGGATGGTTATCCAGAGCTGCTGGATACCTTTCTGACGGATTCCGAAAGTCGCTTGGTTGATCTGCGAAAAGCGGTGGATGCCAAGGCCTTGTCGGAAGTTGCCCACAGCTTCAAGGGCAGCGCCAGCAACATGGGGGCTGTCCGTTTGGCGGCGCTCTGCCAGGAGCTGGAGTCGGAAGCCAAAAATAAGAGCCCGGCGGAAATAGTCAAACTGGTCGCTCAGATCAGTGGCGAATTTGCTGAAGTTCGCCCGGTTTATGAAAGCGAAAAACATCCTGCTCACACGCACTGATCCCGCCGTCCGGCGCTTTTTACGAGCGCCGGGCAAAACTGGCCCGGCACTTGCAGTTATCTCTGCAACTGTACCTACGATCCCAGTGCAGCGGAGACCGTTTCATGCCTGCGACCCCCAACATCCTTCTTCAGAATGCCGCTCAGGCCAAGGCGCAAGCTGCCTCGGCCAAAACGTCGGCTATGGCCGTAGACACCGGGGATAAAGCCTCAAGCTTCGCTAAAGTGTTCGCCGATCAGGGGTCGAGCAAGCCTGTCGCCACCGCTGACAATTCGCCGAAGTCGGCGCGCGACAAGGTCGCTGACAACAGCGGCAAAAAGGACATCGGCAAAGATCAGTCTGCCGCTGCACAGCCGGCGGTTGCCGATAGCGGCAACGACTTGCCTGCCGACAAAACCGCAGCGACCGATGACAGCAGCGCCAGCAGCGACGACAACACAGACACGGCCCAGACGCCAGTGGTAGACGCGGCGCCGGTTGATCCGACGCTCGATCCGGCATTGGCAACCGCTGTGCAGCCGGTAGTCACGGCGCCAGTTGTGC
Organism: Pseudomonas sp. ok266; assembly: GCF_900110195.1. Classification (NCBI taxonomy): domain Bacteria; kingdom Pseudomonadati; phylum Pseudomonadota; class Gammaproteobacteria; order Pseudomonadales; family Pseudomonadaceae; genus Pseudomonas; species Pseudomonas sp. ok266. The sequence goes on from NZ_FOCU01000015.1 coordinate 73,299, forward strand.
AGACTCCGGCGGTCGTCGCGAGTGCCCAGCCTGAAGCCGAAACGCCTGCGCTTGCCGCACTGCCGGGTACGGTCAAAGATCCGGCACCGGCCACCGACAGCGATTTCGACCCTTCGGCCGACCCGCTCGACTCGATGCCGGCGGTACGCATGGCGATGGAGCAGGGCGGGCACATTTCCGCCGCCAGCCAGGCGCAACCGAAAGCGTCGCCGGCTCAGGCTCAGGCCGACGGTGAATTGACTTCCGCGCAAACCTTCGCCGCCGGCATGGCCAGTATGCTCGACGTGCAAGCCGACAAGGACAGCACCAGCCAGGGTGGTGACAAAGTGTTCAGCGGCTTGATCGACGATGGCCTCAAAGATCTCAAGACTGCGACCAGCGATACCCGCGTCGATGACTTCGCCAACCGTCTGGCGGCACTGACGCAGGCGGCCACGCCGAAGACAGCGAACGCGGTACCGGTGAATCAGCCGATCGCCATGCACCAGAGCGGCTGGACTGAAGAAGTGGTCAATCGCGTCATGTATCTGTCGAGTGCCAATCTGAAGGCGGCGGACATTCAGCTGCAGCCGGCTGAACTGGGGCGATTGGATATTCGCGTCAACATGGTTCCGGACCAGCAGACCCAAGTGACCTTTATGAGCGCGCATCCAAGCGTGCGAGAAGCGCTGGACGGCCAGATGCATCGCCTGCGCGAAATGTTCAACCAGCAGGGCATGGGTCAGGTCGACGTCAATGTCTCCGACCAGAACCGTGGCTGGCAGGGGCAACAAGGTCAGGAACAGGCGCAGCAGGGCCAGAGTGGTCGCACCAGCGCGGCCGGCGGTCGCCTCGATTCGGCGGATGACGAATTGGCGCCTGCCGCTATTGCTGAAGCCGCCGCTCAAACCACCAGCGTGATTGGCAGCAGCGCGGTCGACTACTACGCCTGAGCAAAATCAAGAGCCCCTCATCGGAACGCCGCCCGCCTAGCCCTCTCCCGGAGGGAGAGGGGACTGATTGGGGGATGCTCTTGAAGTGCGCCGACCGGATACTGCTGCTGTGAATCCATAATCGACTTGGTCTTTCAGGTCGATGTTTGACGTCTTGCACTTCGGTCGGCCACCTGAAAACCCTCACCCTAGCCCTCTCCCGGAGGGAGAGGGGACTGATTGGGGGATGCTCTTGAAGTACGCCGATCTGATACTTCTGCTGTGAATCTCCAATCGACTCGGTCTTTCAGGTCGGTGTTTGACGTCTTGCACCTCGGTCGGCCCCCTGAAAACCCTCACCCTAGCCCTCTCCCGGAGGGAGAGGGGACTGATTGGGGGATGCTTGCGAAGTACGTCGACCGGATACTCCTGTTGTGAATCCGTAATCGACTTGGTCTTTCAGGTCGGTGTTTGAGTCTTGCACTTCGGTCGGCCACCTGAAAACCCTCACCCTAGCCCTCTCCCAGAGGGAGAGGGGACCGATTGGGGGATGCTCTTGAAGTACGCCGATCTGATACTTCTGCTGTGAATCTCTAATCGACTGGGTCTTTCACGTCGATGTTTAACGCAAGACGCCTCGGTCGGCCCCCTCTCCCTCCGGGAGAGGGCTGGGGTGAGTGTGCCTTTGACTTTGGCGTTGTCTGCGCTACGGCCGACACTTCTGGCATAACACTTGCTCTTGCCTTGCCGTGCGACTGTGAAAACCCGATTAGTGACGGATTATTGGCATGGCGAAGAGCGAAACAGCAGCAGTGAAAGACCCCGCAACCAAAGGCAAACTCAAGCTGATCATTGTGATCGTGCTGGCGTTGCTGCTGGCCATTGGCGCGTCCGTGGGGGCGACCTGGTTCTTCATGCACAGCGCTCAGAGCAAGCCTGCCGAAGCCGCTGATGCAGCGCCTGTCGGCAAGCAGCCGGCGATTTTCGAGCCGATGGCGCCGGCCTTTGTCGCCAACTACAACCAGAACGGCCGTCAGCGCTACATGCAGGTGAGCATCACCATGCTGGCGCGTAATCAGGCTGATCTGGAAGCGCTCAAAGTGCACATGCCGGTGATCCGCAACAACCTGGTGATGCTCTTCTCCGGTCAGGATTTCGCCACCTTGGCGACCCCGGTCGGCCAGGAGATGTTGCGCCAGAAGGCCACCGCCAGCGTCCAGGAAGTGGCGCAGAAAGAGCTGGGCAAAGTGGTGATCGAACAGTTGCTTTTCACTAATTTCGTACTGCAGTAGGAACACGACATGGCCGTGCAGGATCTGCTGTCCCAGGATGAAATCGACGCGCTGTTGCATGGCGTCGACGATGGTCTGGTACAGACCGATAACGCTGCCGAACCCGGCAGTGTCAAAAGCTACGACCTGACCAGTCAGGACCGCATCGTCCGTGGACGCATGCCGACTCTGGAAATGATCAACGAGCGTTTTGCCCGCTATACCCGCATCAGCATGTTCAACATGCTGCGCCGCTCGGCGGACGTTGCCGTCGGTGGCGTGCAGGTGATGAAGTTCGGCGAATACGTGCATTCGTTGTACGTACCGACCAGCCTCAACCTGGTCAAGATCAAACCATTACGCGGCACCGCGCTGTTCATTCTTGACGCCAAACTGGTGTTCAAACTGGTGGACAACTTCTTCGGCGGCGACGGCCGTCACGCCAAGATCGAAGGGCGTGAATTCACCCCGACCGAACTGCGTGTGGTGCGCATGGTGCTGGAGCAGGCTTTCGTCGATTTGAAAGAAGCCTGGCAGGCGATCATGGAAGTCAATTTCGAGTACATCAACTCGGAAGTGAACCCGGCCATGGCCAACATCGTCGGCCCGAGCGAAGCGATCGTGGTCTCCACGTTCCACATCGAACTCGATGGCGGCGGCGGCGACCTGCACGTGACCATGCCGTACTCGATGATCGAGCCGGTGCGCGAAATGCTCGACGCCGGTTTCCAGTCCGACCTCGACGATCAGGACGAGCGCTGGGTCAACGCGCTGCGTCAGGACGTCCTCGATGTCGACGTACCCATCGGCGCCACCGTGGCGCGCCGCCAGTTGAAACTGCGCGACATCCTGCACATGCAGCCGGGTGACGTGATCCCGGTCGAAATGCCGGAAGACATGATCATGCGCGCCAACGGCGTGCCGGCCTTCAAGGTCAAGATGGGCTCGCACAAAGGCAACCTCGCGTTGCAAGTGATCGAGCCGATCGAGCGTCGCTGAAACGGCGCTCCTATCCCAAGCATTTAACTGAATTTTTGCCCGCCGAGGACAAATGATGAACGACGATATGAACGCCCAGGACGACCAGGCACTGGCTGACGAATGGGCTGCGGCCCTGGAAGAAACCGGTGATGGTCAAGCTGACATCGACGCGCTGCTGGCGGCTGACGCATCCAGCGGCTCGCGCCTGCCGATGGAAGAGTTCGGCAGCGTGCCGAAGAACAACGACCCGGTGACCCTCGACGGCCCGAACCTGGACGTGATCCTCGACATCCCGGTGTCGATTTCGATGGAAGTCGGCAGCACCGACATCAACATCCGCAACCTGCTGCAACTCAACCAGGGTTCGGTAATCGAGCTTGATCGTCTGGCCGGTGAGCCGCTCGACGTGCTGGTTAACGGCACGCTGATTGCGCACGGTGAAGTGGTGGTGGTCAACGAGAAGTTCGGCATCCGTCTGACTGACGTGATCAGCCCAAGCGAACGCATCAAGAAGCTGCGCTGAGTGAAACGGTTTCTCTGGGCTTTGCTGGCATTGCCATTGAGTGTGCTGGCCGCCGAGCCTTCAACGGCGACCACAGTGCCAGCCGCCACCGCGCCGATGGTCAACAGCGGCGTGGCTGGGCAACTGACGCAACTGGTGTTCGGCCTGTTGCTGGTGCTGGGGCTGATCTTCTTCCTCGCCTGGCTGTTGCGCCGGGTGCAGCAGGCAGGTCCGGCAGGCAAGGGCCAGGTGATCGAGCTGATCGGTTCGCGCGCGCTCGGCCCGCGTGACCGTTTGCTGCTGGTGCAGGTCGGCAACGAGCAGATTCTGCTCGGCCTCAGCCCCGGCACCATCACCGCGCTGCACGTGCTCAAAGAGCCGGTCGAGGTGCCGAATACCAGCGAGAAAGCGACCCCGGAATTTGCCCAGCATCTGCTGAAGATTCTCGGCAAGGATCAGAAGGATAAGAAGTAATGGGTGCGTTACGCATCGTCTTGACGCTGGCCCTGATGCTGGCCGCGCCGCTGGCGTTCGCCGCCGATCCGTTGTCGATCCCGGCGATCACGCTAGGCACCAACGCCGATGGCGCGCAGGAGTATTCGGTCAGCCTGCAGATCCTGCTGATCATGACCGCCCTGAGCTTCATTCCGGCAGCCGTGATTCTGATGACCAGTTTCACCCGGATCATCATCGTCTTCTCGATCCTGCGTCAGGCCCTCGGCCTGCAACAGACGCCGTCGAACCAGATCCTCACCGGCATGGCGCTGTTCCTCACCATGTTCATCATGGCCCCGGTGTTCGACCGGGTGAACAAGGACGCGCTGCAACCGTATCTGGCGGAAACCCTTACCGCCCAGCAAGCGGTCGAAAAAGCTCAGGTGCCGATCAAGGACTTCATGCTCGCGCAGACCCGCACCAGCGATCTGGAGCTGTTCATGCGCCTGTCCAAGCGCACCGACATCGCCACGCCGGATCAGGCGCCGCTGACCATTCTGGTGCCGGCGTTCGTCACGTCCGAGCTTAAAACCGCGTTCCAGATCGGCTTCATGATCTTTATTCCGTTCCTGATCATCGACCTGGTCGTGGCCAGTGTGCTGATGGCGATGGGTATGATGATGCTCTCGCCGCTGATCATCTCGCTGCCGTTCAAAATCATGCTGTTCGTGCTGGTCGATGGCTGGGCGCTGATCATCGGCACCCTGGCCAGCAGTTTCGGAGGTGTCTCGCCATGACGCCGGAAGTTGCGGTCGATATCTTTCGTGAAGCGTTGTGGCTGACCACCCTGATGGTCGCGATTCTGGTAGTGCCGAGCCTGTTGGTCGGCTTGCTGGTGGCGATGTTCCAGGCCGCGACCCAGATCAACGAACAGACCCTGAGCTTCCTCCCGCGTCTGCTGGTGATGCTGGTCACGTTGATCATCGGTGGTCCGTGGATCGTGCAGACCTTCATGGAATACATCATTCAGTTGTACAAAAACATCCCGATGGTCATCGGCTAAGCCATGCAATCGCTGCTTCAGCTGACCGACACCCAGATCAGTACCTGGGTGGCGTCGTTCATGTTGCCGCTGTTTCGCGTCGCCTCGATGCTGATGGTCATGCCGGTGTTCGGCACGACGTTGGTGTCGCGCCGGGTGCGCCTGTATTTCGCCGTGGCCATCACCGTGTGTATTGCGCCGAGCCTGCCGCCGATGCCGGCGGTCAGCCCGCTGGATCTCAGCGGCTTGCTGCTGATAGCCGAGCAGATTCTGGTCGGTGCGGTGCTGGGGTTTTCCCTGCAACTGTTTTTCCAGGCCTTTGCCGTCGCCGGGCAGATTGTCGCGATTCAGATGGGCATGGGCTTCGCCTCGATGGTCGACCCGGCCAACGGCGTCTCGGTGGCGGTGATCGGGCAGTTCTTCACCATGCTGGTGACTTTGCTGTTCCTGTCGATGAACGGCCATCTGGTGGTCTTCGAAGTCCTCACTGAAAGCTTCACCACGCTACCGGTCGGCAGCGGTCTGATGACCGCGCATTACTGGGAACTGGCCGGCAAACTCGGCTGGGTGCTGGGCGCCGCATTGTTGCTGGTGTTGCCGGCGGTGACGGCGTTGCTGGTGGTCAACATCGCGTTTGGCGTGATGACCCGCGCCGCGCCGCAACTGAACATTTTCTCCATCGGTTTTCCGCTGACCCTGGTGCTCGGTCTGTTTATCGTCTGGGTCGGTCTGGCGGACATTCTCAATCAGTATCAGCCGCTAGCCACCGAGGCCTTGCAGTTGTTACGCGAACTGGCACGGGCGCGCTGAGTCATGGCAGAGAGCGAAAGCGGTCAGGACAAAACAGAAGACCCCACGGAGAAACGTAAAAAGGACTCCCGTGAAAAGGGTGAGATTGCCCGTTCCAAAGAACTCAACACCCTGGCCGTGACCATGGCCGGTGCCGGTGCGCTGCTGGTGTTCGGCGGCATGCTGGCCGAGGACCTGATGGAGCTGATGCGCCTGAACTTCACGCTGTCGCGCGAAGTGATCATGGATCAGGGTTCCATGGGCGCGTTTCTGTTGCAGTCGGGCCAGATGGCGCTGCTGGCGATCCAGCCGATCATGATCACTCTGTTGCTCGCCGCGTTGATCGGGCCGATTTCCCTCGGTGGCTGGCTGTTCGCAGCGGGCTCCATGGCGCCCAAGTTCAGCCGGATGAACCCGGCGGCAGGCCTGAAGCGGATGTTCTCGTTCAAGGCTGTGGTCGAACTGCTCAAGGCCCTGGCCAAGTTCCTCATCACTTTGGGCGTGGCATTGGCGGTGTTGTCGGCGGACGTCGATGACTTTTTGCGAATCGCCCATGAACCGCTGGAGATGGCGATCATCCACAGCGTCACGCTGGTTGGCTGGAGCACCTTGTGGCTGGCCTGCGGCCTGATCATCATCGCCGCCGTCGACGTGCCGGTGCAGCTCTGGGAAGCGCACAAGAAACTGCTGATGACCAAGCAGGAAGTGCGCGACGAGCACAAGGATCAAGAGGGGCGCCCGGAGGTCAAACAGCGCATCCGCCAGACCCAGCGCGAAATGTCTCAACGGCGCATGATGGCGGCGATTCCCGACGCCGACGTGGTCATCACCAACCCGACCCACTACGCCGTCGCGCTCAAGTACGACTCGGAGAAGGGCGGCGCACCCGTGCTGCTGGCCAAGGGCAGCGACTTCCTCGCCCTGAAGATCCGTGAAATCGCCGTCGCCAACAACGTCATGCTCCTCGAATCGCCGGGGCTGGCGCGTTCGATCTACTACTCCACCGAACTCGAGCAGGAAATTCCTGGTGGTCTGTATCTCGCGGTTGCGCAGGTCCTGGCCTACGTCTACCAGATCCGCCAGTACCGCGCCGGCAAGGGCAAGCGCCCGGATCCGCTCAAGGACGACTTGCCGATTCCGCCGGATCTGCGTCGCGACTCCTGACGTTGCTGTGCAGCCATTGGTCTGAGATCTCCCTTTACTGTCAACTCTGACAGGTGCGCTTCCCGTGATTTTGCAGTTTGATGCAAGGTGGCGCCGCGAACCTGGCGCGGTCAGGCGAGCGAGTGCAAGGGAGCAAGGCAATGAAAGGTATTTTCAGCAGCTACGATGAAAAAACCGGGAGAGGCACCATCACGCCGAAGCAATCGGGACGATCCCTTTCCTTTGCCGAAGCCACGGGTTTTTTTCTCACCGCCAAAGAATACCGATTCAGCATTCCATTGCCCGATGCCCGGCAGGCGAACGTCAAAGTGGGCGGCGAGGTCGAGTTCGAATTGCCCAAGAGCAAGAATGGAAAAGTGAAAATCCTCCGGTATTGAGCGATCGATCGCAAAGCCGCTGAAACGAAAAAACCGCCGCCCCGATTCAACGGGGCGGCGGTTTTTTATGATCGTTCCCACGCGCAGCAAAGGAATGCAGCCCGGGACGCTCCGCGTCCCTTCCAAAGCCGAACGCAGAGCGTCCGTTGAGGCATTCCCACGCAGGAGCGTGGGAACGATCATCGCGTGTCGCTACTGCGGCAACTCCAGATTATCCATCACCCGATTCACCGCCAGCTCGCCGAGCATGATCAGTTGCGCGATCCCCAGCAGCGTCCTGCGCTGCGACGCGGGTATGAGGTGGGCGAAGTCATGGGCGATGGTTCTGGCTGAGGCGAGTGTTTCGCTGGCATCGGCCAGCAGTTCCTCGTTTTTGAAGTCGGCGGTAACGGCGTACATCCGGCGGGTCTTACGCGGTGGGGGCGTGGAGCCGGGTGGGCAGAGATAGTGATCGAGGGCGCGTTCGGCGGCGTCGTTGAGCTTTTTTGAATCGAGGGATTCGTAGGGGGAGGCGAGATCGATTTCGGGTGGGTTGGGTGTTGGTTTGATCATGGTGAAGCTCCTTTGAAGTGGAGCCGCTACAACCTGTCGCTAAACAGGAGGGTGGCGGCTGTACGCAGGTTAGCGAACCGGTCAAAGGCACCCGGCAGACCCGAAGGTCTCCCGCATACAGCCACCATGACGAAATCGCGAAAATACAGATCCGCAACGAAGCCTGGAACGCCGATGCACCTTTGACTTGAATTCGAGTCGCTAACCCGATCGCTGATTCGTCAGCGACCGACCCACAATAGAACCCGCCCCCAAAGCGCACAAGCCGGCGGATTCTGGCGTAGCTGTAGGCAATGGCGCAAGAATTTGTAGCCTGGAAGGCGTGTCCTGAAGTGTCTTTTAAACACCAGAGTTTAAGAGGCGCGTTGCGCTGACTTCACTGGCCCCTTCGCGAGCAAGCTCGCTCCCACATTTGGAATGCGTTTCCCTGTGGGAGCGAGCTTGCTCGCGAAAGGGCCATCCGGCTCAGCAGAAAAAGCCTCGATCAAGCCCCGCTGTTTAAATCACTGGTTAGATAAAACCGTCCTCTTTTCTTACTTGCCAGTTCTGCGCCGGCAAGGGCAAGCGTCCGGATCCGCTCAAGGACGACCTGCCGATTCCGCCGGATCTTCGCCGCGATTCTTGACTGCCCAGTGTCAGGATCAGACCTCCGGCAGTATTCAAACCCAGAATTGAAAGTGGTCCAGGTAAGACCAGTCCCTTGAGACGATTTGAATTGAAGTGATTTTCCTGCCGGAGGGTGCAGGAAAATCAACCCACTTATGGCCGTTGGAAGCGTCTGCAGGAAGGTTTCTCGATCCCACATTTCCAGAGTTGTCGGAAAAGCTGATTTCCGCAGCTCTGAGTTGATAGGTGTATGCGAATCTGACTCGAGAGTAGGCTGATTTGAGACTAAGCGTGATCAGTTGTTGCCCTGTCGGAAGCTCATTGCCGGCGTTTGTCACGATAGCTGGGCCGGTGAGCATCCCTGCTATGGGACCACCGTAAGTTTGAATGCCGGTTGTACCCGCTCCGGAAGTGAGTGTGATGGTCATGCTCGGGATACTGATGCTCTGGCCAACGGTAATGCTGCTGTGGGGTTGGCCATCAAAATTCTCAAAGAGTATCGGCTCAGGAACCGCCTCGCCTACCCGCACCCTCAACACCTTCGAAAACATCAACCGCTCACCACTTCCCGATTTGTACACGGTGTAATTGATCAGGGCATCGGCGCCGCGATTGTTTGTTCGCCAGTCAGAAGGAAGTGTAAAGACTGGCGTGACACCTGCCTGAACGGGTCGCGTATCACTTTCCCATAGCGTGTTGGCGGTAGCGCGCAAACGTACCGTATAGCCAGTCGTCATGCCTGCGTAGTTGACGCTAACAGTTTCCTGATCACTCGACAGGGTCGGTGCCAGGAGATCGAATGACTGAGGGAGAATGTGCAGCAGCAAATAGCGCGAAGGAATCAAGGTCGTGCCCGGGGCCGTACGTACCGTGTAAAAGACCTTCACCGTATGGCCAATGCTATCGATCACCTCCAGGCGCGGAATGCGGATGTCGATGGTGCCAGGGGTTCCCACGGTGATCACCTCCGAGTGGTAGGTGTGCCGAGGGTTTTCCCAAGTGATGCGGACCGTATGGCCGCGGGCCATGCCGGTGTAGTGCGGAACTTGAGCGGTGACGTGTTGGGCGAAATAGACATGATCGAAGTCAAGTTGATCCCCTGCGGAGCCGTGTGCCTCAAGTACTTTTGGCGCCACTGGATCGGTGACTGCTGAAATTGAGTTCATGGGGTGTCTCCTGCGTTCGAGTGATTGCCTGGAAAGGCTCCATTTGATGCAGGAAGTAAGAATTCTCGCCACTGTCAGATCTGACAGGTGATCGAGTATTTCCGATGAGCGGTGGCTTTGCAGATGTCCTCTTTTGGTTCGCTACATCGTCGAGAGACCGTTGGTCTGGAAGTGCCATCCACCTGTCAACTCTTACAGTAGACGGATGGCTGTCCATGACATCGATATAGGGGAGCAAGTTTACCGAATCAGGAGAGCATGATCATGGCAGAGCGCATTTACCGAAAACTCGAGGGCATGGGCCTGGAATATGTGTCAGGGCGACTGGAACAGAACCCGAAAGAGCGGGCCATCTGCTACACCGTCACTTTCGACATGGATCTGGATTTCACCCATTTCAAACAGATGGCCAATGCTTATATCCCGGATTATCTCGACAACCCGATCAACGCGATCAGGCCTGAACTGGACGGCCTGGCTAACCACTATTCCTACAACTACCTGTTCGGTGCAGCGGGAAACATCCGCGACAATCAGGCGTTGTTCGAACTCTTCACCTCGCCTAGTTATTACAACGATCAATGGGCGACCGGCCCTCATCGGCAGGTGCGTTATGGCAAACCGGAGCTTGTGCAGGTCGGGCGAAAATTCCGCGTGACTGCACGCAGAGACTTCAGATCGCTGGATGACACGGGTCAGATCGAAATCGGAGATTTGCCGGCCATCCAGTTTCATTGGGCGCTCAATCTGCTGCAAACCGATCTGATGATCCCTGGAGTCATTGCGCCAGTGACCAAGGTCGTGCTGATGTACATGGATGAGGACTTCGTTGAGGTCGAAGGTGAGCAAATTTTGCGGGGTACGCGGTACATCAACGGCAAGCAACTGAGCTTCGGCAATATTGCGCCCAAGCAGATACTGACTGCGCAGTAACCGGCATTAAAAAACGCCGTCCCGACTGCGCGGTGCGGCGTTTTTTATGGCTGAAACATGCGTTGGTTGTAAGGTCGCCTTCGCGAGCAATCACAACGTCTCATTGATCGTTCCCACGCTCTGCGTGGGAATGCAGCCGGGACGCTCCGCGTCCCTTCCAAAGCCGAACGCAGAGCGTCCGTTGAGGCATTCCCAC
>NZ_FOCU01000015.1:85313-209308 GCF_900110195.1 Pseudomonas sp. ok266
AACGATCATCGCGTGTCGCTACTGCGGCAACTCCAGATTATCCATCACCCGATTCACCGCCAGCTCGCCGAGCATGATCAGTTGCGCGATCCCCAGCAGCGTCCTGCGCTGCGACGCGGGTATCAGGTGGGCGAAGTCATGGGCGATGGTTCTGGCTGAGGCGAGGGTTTCGCTGGCATCGGCGAGCAGTTCCTCGTTTTTGAAGTCTGCGGTGACGGCGTACATCCGGCGGGTTTTACGGGGCGGCGGGGTGGAGCCGGGTGGGCAGAGGTAATGATCGAGCGCGTGTTCGGCGGCGTCGTTGAGCTTTTTTGAATCGAGGGATTCGTAGGGGGAAGCGAGGTCTGTTTCGGGTGGGTTGGGTGTTGGTTTGGTCATTGTGAAGCTCCCTAGAGTCATTGGAGCTGCCAACGTTCGCTGCGAGACGAATGAGGGTGGCAGCTATACGCGGGTCGCAGACCGGGACTCTAGAACCGGCAGACCCGAAGGTCTCCCACGTACAGCCGCCATAAAAAAGCGGGTGTTGTGCGTCCAGAGATCGACGGGCTGCGAGACCCGATCGCTGATTCGTCAGCGACCGGACCACAATAGAACCCGACCCCAAGGCGCACAAGCCGGCGGATTCTGGCTTGGCTGTAGGCAATGGCGCAAGGATTTGTAGCCTTGAGACCGTGTCTGCAGGTGTCTTTTAAGCGCTGGAGTTTAAAGGGCGATTTACGCTGACTTCACTGGCCTCTTCGCGAGCAGGCTCGCTCCCACATTTGGATTGCATTCCACTCCAATATTTGGAATTCGGTCCCCTGTAGGAGTGAGCCTGCTCGCGATGGTTTTTTTTCAGTCGATGAATTCGAACCAGACAAACCGCTATCGCGAGCAGGCTCACTCCTACACTGGCCGTGTTTTTCAATCAACCGCAAAAGTTGGAAAGCTTCTTGCAGTACCCGCCGTGAGCCCGCTCTGGGCGTCAAAAGTTTGCTTTAAAGGAACGGGGAAAACCGGTGGATCGCTCTCAGTTATTCAACACTGCTCGCACAAACGTTGCCGACCTCAGTCGAGGCAATCTGGGCGTGCCGTTGTTGTTGCTGGTCATGCTGGCGATGATGATGTTGCCGGTGCCGCCGTTCCTGCTCGACGTGTTCTTCACCTTCAACATTGCCCTGTCGATCGTCGTCCTGCTGGTCTGCGTGTATGCGCTGCGACCGCTGGATTTCGCCGTGTTCCCGACGATTCTGCTGGTCGCGACGCTGTTGCGGCTGGCGTTGAACGTGGCCTCGACGCGGGTGGTGATGCTCCACGGTCAGGACGGCCACGCCGCTGCCGGTAAGGTGATTCAGGCCTTCGGTGAGGTGGTGATCGGCGGTAACTACGTGGTCGGTATCGTGGTCTTCGCGATCCTGATGATCATCAACTTTGTCGTGGTGACCAAGGGTGCCGGGCGGATTTCCGAGGTGAGCGCGCGCTTTACTCTCGATGCGATGCCCGGCAAACAAATGGCGATCGACGCCGACCTCAACGCCGGTCTGATCGACCAGAACCAGGCCAAGATGCGCCGTCAGGAAGTCGCCCAAGAGGCCGAGTTCTACGGTTCGATGGACGGTGCCAGCAAATTCGTCCGTGGTGACGCCATTGCCGGCCTGCTGATTCTGTTCATCAACCTCATCGGCGGTATGGCCGTCGGTATCTTCCAGCACAACATGAGCTTCGGCGATGCCGGCAAGGTTTACGCCTTGCTGACCATCGGTGACGGTTTGGTGGCGCAATTGCCATCACTGTTGTTATCAACAGCGGCGGCGATCATGGTGACCCGTGCTTCCGGTTCGGAAGACATGGGCAAACAGATCAATCGCCAGATGTTCGCCTCGCCCAAAGCGCTGGCGGTGGCCGCCGGTCTGATGGCGGTCATGGGCCTGGTGCCGGGCATGCCGCATTTCTCGTTCCTGAGCATGGCTGCGCTGGCCGCTGGCGGCGCGTACCTGTTCTGGAAAAAGCAGAACGTCGCTAAAGTCGTGGCGTTGGAAGAGGTCAAGCGCCAGCAGGATTTGCTGCCGTCGCCGGCCCGCGCCATGGAAACCAAAGAGCTGGGCTGGGACGACGTGACGCCGATCGACATGATCGGCCTGGAAGTCGGCTATCGCCTGATTCCGCTGGTGGATCGTAATCAGGGCGGGCAATTGCTGGCGCGGATCAAGGGCGTGCGCAAGAAGCTCTCGCAGGATCTGGGCTTCCTCATGCCGACCGTGCACATTCGCGACAACCTCGACCTGGCGCCAAGCGCCTATCGCCTGACCCTGATGGGCGTGATTCTCGCCGAAGCCGAGATCTATCCAGATCGCGAACTGGCGATCAACCCGGGCCAGGTTTACGGCACGCTCAACGGTATCAACGCCAAAGATCCGGCTTTCGGCCTCGAGGCGGTGTGGATCGAAATCAGCCAGCGCGCCCAGGCACAATCGCTCGGTTACACCGTGGTCGACGCCAGCACCGTGGTCGCGACCCACTTGAACCAGATTCTGTACAAGCACTCCAGCGAGCTGATCGGCCACGAAGAAGTGCAGCAACTCATGCAATTGCTGGCCAAAAGCTCGCCGAAACTGGCTGAAGAGCTGGTGCCGGGTGTGGTCACGTTGTCGCAGCTGCTCAAAGTGCTGCAAGCGCTGCTCGCCGAACACGTGCCGGTGCGCGATATCCGCAGCATTGCCGAAGCCATCGCCAACAACGCCGCGAAGAGTCAAGATACCGCCGCGCTGGTGGCTGCTGTGCGGGTCGGCGTATCCCGCGCCATCGTCCAAAGCATTGTAGGTACTGAGTCCGAGCTGCCTGTGATCACCTTGGAACCAAGGTTGGAACAAATATTGCTCAATAGTCTGCAGAAGGCAGGACAAGGCTCGGAAGAGGGCGTTCTGCTGGAGCCAAGCATGGCCGAGAAGCTGCAGCGTTCGCTCATCGAAGCGGCGCAGCGTCAGGAAATGCAAGGTCAGCCGGTGATCCTTTTGGTCGCCGGCCCGATCCGCGCGATGCTCTCGCGCTTTGGCCGCCTCGCCGTCCCAGGACTGCATGTGCTGGCCTACCAGGAAATACCGGACAACAAGCAAGTGACCATCGTTGCGACAGTAGGGCCCAACGGCTGAGGTAGTGGTTTATGCAAGTTAAGCGTTTCTTTGCCGCCGATATGCGTCAGGCCATGAAGCTGGTTCGTGATGAGCTGGGCGCTGATGCTGCCATCATTGGCAACCGCCGCATTGCCGGCGGTGTCGAGTTGACGGCGGCACTGGATTACAAATTGTCGGCGCTGGCGCCACGGGTTCCGAACATGGAGCTCGAGGACGAACTGCGCAAGACCCAGTCGCGCATCGTCACCGCTCAGGCCGAGTTGAGCCTGCGTGGCGAAGCCGATGGCAATAGCAATCGCCAGATTTTCGCCGGGCTGCCATTGACCGCCGGCCTGCCGCTGACCGCCGCTGAACCGCTGACCGAGCCGACTTACGCCGCTCCGGCGCGTCCGGCCCCGGCACCTGCGCAGTCCTCCGGTGGTATCGATCCGCGTGCACTGGATTCGATGCGCTTTGAATTGAACAGCCTGCGCGAGCTGATGGAAGTTCAGCTCGGCACCCTGGCCTGGAATCAGCTGCAAGGCAGCCGTCCGGCGCAAGCCAACCTGTATCGCCGTCTGCAACGTATCGGCCTGTCCGGCCCGTTGTCGCGCGATCTGCTGGCGATGATCACTGATATCGAAGAACCGCGTCAGGCCTGGCGCATGCTGCTCGCGCATCTGGCCCGGATGATTGCCGTACCGGAAGTCGAGCCACTGGAAGAGGGCGGTATCATTGCCATGGTCGGCCCTGCCGGCATGGGCAAGACCACTACACTCGCCAAGCTTGCCGCGCGTTATGTGCTGAAATACGGCGCGCAGAATGTCGCGCTGGTGAGCATGGACAGTTTCCGTATCGGCGCTCAGGAACAACTGAAGACGCTGGGCCGCATTCTCAATGTGCCAGTGACCCACGTCGATCCGGGCCAATCGCTGGTGCAAGCGCTGGATCCACTGCTGCGCAAACGCGTGGTATTGATCGATACTGCCGGCCTGCAAGCCAGCGATCCGGCCCTGCGCATGCAGCTCGAAAGTCTGGCCGGGCGTGGCATTCGTTCAAAAAATTATCTGGTCTTGGCAACCACCAGCCAGAAACAGGTTCTAACCGCCGCTTATCACAGTTACAAGCGTTGCGGGCTTGCCGGCTGCATCCTGACTAAACTGGATGAAACGGCCAGCCTTGGCGAAGTGTTGAGCCTGGCGATCAGTCATGAATTGCCGGTCGCGTACCTGACCGATGGCCCACGGATTCCGGATGATTTGCATCTGCCGCGCCGTCATCAACTGGTCAGCCGCGCCGTCAGCGTGCAAATGCAGGAAGAACCCAGCGAAGAAGCCATGGCTGACATGTTCGCTGATATCTATCACAGCCCGACCAAGCAGGTAGGCTGAGGTATTCATGAACAGTTTTTGTACCTACATCGATGGTCTGCCATGCATTGTTCCGGTTGTGAACGCGCAGCCAGTAATGTGGCCTCCGTCTATGCAAGACAAGGTAAAGAAATAACATGGGCAGCATGCATCCCGTACAGGTGATCGCGGTGACCGGCGGCAAAGGTGGCGTCGGCAAGACTAACGTGTCAGTGAACTTGTCGCTGGCGCTGGCAGAGCTTGGCCGTCGGGTCATGCTGCTGGACGCCGACCTGGGTCTGGCGAACGTTGACGTATTGTTGGGGCTGACCCCTAAACGCACGCTGGCCGACGTCATCGAAGGCCGGTGCGAGCTGCGCGACGTGCTGTTGCAAGGCCCCGGTGGCATTCGCATCGTGCCGGCGGCGTCCGGCACCCAGAGCATGGTGCACCTGAGCCCGGCGCAACATGCCGGCCTGATTCAGGCGTTCAGCGACATCGGTGACAATCTCGATGTACTGGTGATCGATACCGCTGCGGGTATTGGTGACTCGGTAGTCAGTTTTGTTCGCGCCGCGCAAGAAGTGTTGCTGGTGGTCTGCGATGAGCCGACCTCGATCACTGACGCCTACGCGCTGATCAAATTGCTCAACCGCGATTACGGCATGAACCGCTTCCGCGTCCTCGCCAACATGGCGCAGAGCCCGCAGGAAGGGCGCAACCTGTTCGCCAAGTTGACCAAGGTCACGGATCGCTTCCTTGACGTGGCCCTACAATACGTCGGCGCCGTGCCTTACGACGAAAGCGTGCGTAAAGCGGTGCAGAAGCAGCGCGCGGTGTACGAAGCCTTTCCGCGTTCCAAGTGCGCGCTGGCGTTCAAGGCGATCGCGCAGAAGGTCGACACCTGGCCGCTGCCCGCCAACCCGCGTGGCCACCTTGAGTTTTTCGTCGAGCGCCTCGTGCAGCAAACGGCAGGGCCCGTGCTATGACCGCAAGCGGTATGAACTACTACAAGAAGTCGGCACGTGACGCGCAGTACGAGCTGATCGAGCGTTACGCGCCACTGGTCAAACGCATTGCCTACCACTTGCTGGCGCGCTTGCCGGCGAGTGTGCAGGTCGAAGACCTGATCCAGGCCGGGATGATCGGCCTGCTTGAAGTCTCGACCAAATACGACGCCAGCAAAGGCGCCAGTTTCGAAACGTACGCGGGCATACGAATCCGCGGCGCGATGCTCGACGAAGTGCGCAAAGGGGACTGGGCGCCACGCTCGGTTCACCGCAATACCCGTATGGTCAGCGACGCGATTCGCTCAATTGAAGCTAAAACCGGCCGTGATGCTAAAGATCACGAGGTTGCGGCCGAACTCCAATTGAGTCTCGACGATTACTACGGGATTTTGAATGACACCTTGGGCAGTCGCCTGTTCAGTTTCGACGACCTGTTGCAGGACGGCGAACACGAAGGGCTGCACGAGGATGGCGCGAGTGCTCATATGGAGCCGTCACGCGATCTGGAAGATGAACGTTTCCAGGCAGCGTTGGCGGACGCGATTGCCAATTTGCCGGAGCGTGAGCGACTGGTGTTGGCGCTGTACTACGACGAAGAGCTGAACCTCAAGGAGATCGGTGAAGTCCTTGGCGTCAGTGAATCGCGGGTCAGCCAGTTACACAGCCAGTGCGCGGCCCGTTTGCGGGGGCGTTTGGGGGAGTGGCGAGCGCGCTGAAGGCAGTGTGGGGACACTGCGAACGAGGCTGGTGCGGTGATGAACGGCACCGGTCTTGCTCTGTTGTGCTCCAGACAGTCTTCGAGTGCTACGCCGGAATGATTGAAATGGCGCGTCCAGGTGCTGGGCGCGTTTAAGACTGCTTGGAGGTCGAATTGGACAAGAACATGAAAATCCTCATCGTTGATGACTTCTCAACGATGCGGCGGATCATCAAGAACCTGCTGCGTGATCTGGGGTTCACCAACACTGTCGAGGCGGATGATGGCGTGACTGCCATTCCAGTGCTCAACAGCGGAAGCATCGACTTTCTGGTAACGGACTGGAACATGCCGGGCATGACCGGTATCGACCTGCTGCGTCACGTGCGTGCCGATGAAAAGCTCAAGCACTTGCCAGTGCTGATGGTGACTGCAGAAGCCAAGCGCGAGCAGATCATTGAAGCCGCTCAGGCTGGTGTAAACGGCTACGTAGTCAAACCTTTCACGGCTCAGGCGTTGAAAGACAAAATCGAGAAGATTTTCGAACGCATCGGCTGATGAACGCGCGGGGGAGCTATGGAGCATAACGAATCTTCACAGGGCGATTTCGAGTCGACCCTGAAAAAACACGCGGTCGAACTGGTCGAAAGCCTTGAAAAAGGCAGGTTCGGCGACGCTGTGCAACTGATCCATGAGCTCAATCAGACCCGTGACCGTGGCCTGTACCAGGAAGTCGGCAAGCTCACACGTGAACTGCACAGTGCGATCGTCAACTTCCAGATCGATCCGAACATGCCGCAGGCCGAGGAAGTGTCGCAAATCACCGACGCCACCGAACGCCTGGGCTATGTGGTCAAGCTGACAGAAGCCGCGGCCAACCGCACCATGGATCTGGTGGAAAGCGCCACGCCGGTGGTCAACAGTCTGGCTGATGAAGCGCAGACCTTGAGCGCCGATTGGGGTCGCTTCATGCGTCGCGAGGTCGGGGCTGAAGAGTTCCGCGAGCTGGCGCGCCGGGTCGACGGTTTTCTGTCACGCAGCAGCACGGACAACCGTGCGGTGTCGAGCAATCTCAACGACATCCTGCTGGCCCAGGATTACCAGGACCTGACCGGTCAGGTGATCAAGCGTGTGACCCAACTGGTCACCGAAGTCGAAAGCAATTTGCTCAAACTCGTGCTCATGGCCAGTCAGGTCGACCGCTTTGCGGGCATCGAACATGACCGCGCCGCGATGCTTGCAGAAAAAGATCCACAAAAACATCTCTCGCAGGGTGAAGGTCCGCAGATTCATGCCGATAAACGAGAAGACGTTGTGTCCGGTCAGGACGATGTGGACGATTTGTTATCCAGCCTCGGATTCTAGAGTTGTGGAATTTTAGGTTTTTTGGGTTTTTAGACCTGTAGGAGCACCCCATTAATGAGCTTCGGCGCCGATGAAGAGATCCTTCAGGATTTCCTGGTTGAGGCCGGCGAGATTCTTGAGCAACTGTCCGAACAACTGGTCGAGCTGGAAAGCCGCCCGGATGACGCAGATCTGCTCAACGCAATTTTTCGCGGTTTCCACACTGTAAAAGGGGGCGCCGGCTTCCTTCAGCTCAATGAGCTGGTGGAGTGCTGTCACATCGCCGAAAACGTGTTCGACATCCTGCGCAAGGGTGAGCGTCGCGTTGATGCAGAACTGATGGACGTTGTCCTCGAAGCACTGGACGCGGTGAACAGCATGTTCAGCGAAGTCCGTGAGCGTGCTCCGATCACCGCCGCCACCCCGGAACTGCTGGCCGCCCTGGCGCGTCTGGCCGAACCGCAATCGGCGGACGCCGCCCCGGCATCGCCGGTGGCCGAGATGATCGAAGACCAGGTCGTCGAAGGCGACGCGTCGGGCGACATCACCGATAACGAATTTGAACAACTGCTGGACTCGCTGAACGCCGTCAAGGCTGAAGCTGAAGCCCCGGCTGCTGCTGCCCCTGCGCAAACGGCCGCTGAAGCCGCGAGCGATGAAATCACCGATGCCGAGTTCGAGTCTTTGCTCGATCAGTTGCACGGCAAGGGCCAGTTCGCGGTGGACGCGGTTGCGCCAGTTGCAGCAGCTCCTGCGGCACCGGCCAAGGGCGACAGCTCCGACATCACCGACGACGAATTCGAAGCCCTGCTCGATCAGTTGCATGGCAAGGGCAACTTTGCCGTGGATGCGCTGGAGTCGGCGATTGCTTCGGCACCTGCGCCGGCTGCTCCAGCGGCCGCCGCTGCCGGCAGCGATCTGATCAGCGATCACGAGTTCGAATCGCTGCTCGACGAACTGCACGGCAAAGGCAAGTTCTCCGAAGTCGGCACCGCTGCTGCTGGCAGTGCTTCGACCGTCGCCACGCCGGCTGCCAAGGCACCGGCCGCTGCTGCAGCGCCCAAGCCTGCCGCCAAGCCTGAGCCGAAAGCCGAAGCGCCGAAACCGGCTGCTGCTGCACCGGCTCCGGCCCGTGCTGCCGCCGCACCGCCGCCAGAAAAACCGGCGAGCGAAGCGGAAACCACGGTACGGGTTGATACCGCGCGTCTCGACGAAATCATGAACATGGTCGGCGAGCTGGTGCTGGTGCGTAACCGTCTGGTGCGCCTGGGCCTCAACAGCGGCGACGAAGCCATGTCCAAGGCCGTGTCGAACCTCGACGTGGTCACGGCTGACTTGCAGACCGCGGTGATGAAGACGCGGATGCAGCCGATCAAGAAGGTCTTCGGGCGCTTCCCGCGTCTGGTTCGTGACCTCGCGCGTCAGCTCAAGAAAGAGATCAACCTGGAACTGGTGGGCGAAGAAACCGACCTCGACAAAAACCTTGTCGAGGCCCTGGCCGACCCGCTGGTCCACTTGGTGCGCAACGCGGTCGACCACGGCATCGAGTCGCCGGAAGAGCGCGAGGCATCGGGCAAGGCCCGTGGCGGTCGTGTTGTTCTGGCCGCCGAGCAGGAAGGCGACCACATCCTGTTGTCGATTTCCGATGACGGCAAAGGCATGGACCCGAACGTCCTGCGCGCCATTGCGGTAAAACGCGGTGTGATGGACAAGGACGCAGCCGATCGCCTGAGCGATACCGAGTGCTACAACCTGATTTTCGCCCCGGGTTTCTCGACCAAGACCGAGATCTCCGACGTGTCCGGCCGCGGTGTCGGCATGGACGTGGTGAAGACCAAGATTTCCCAGCTCAACGGTTCGATCAACATTTACTCGACCAAGGGCCAGGGCTCGAAGATCGTCATCAAGGTGCCGCTGACCCTCGCGATCATGCCAACCCTGATGGTCATGCTCGGCAATCAGGCGTTTGCGTTCCCGCTGGTCAACGTCAACGAAATCTTCCACCTCGACCTGTCGACCACCAACGTTGTCGACGGTCAGGAAGTGGTGATCGTGCGGGACAAGGCGCTGCCGTTGTTCTACCTCAAGCGCTGGCTGGTCAGCTCCGCCGCTCACGAAGAGCAGCGTGAAGGCCACGTGGTGATCCTTTCGGTGGGCACCCAGCGGATCGGCTTCGTCGTCGATCAGTTGGTCGGTCAGGAAGAAGTGGTCATCAAGCCATTGGGCAAAATGCTCCAGGGCACTCCGGGCATGTCCGGCGCCACCATTACCGGTGACGGCCGCATCGCGCTGATTCTCGATGTTCCAAGCATGCTCAAGCGTTACGCCGCACGGCGTATTTGAATCCGGGGCGGCGGGGCGACAACGTCCCGCTGCACCTAATGGAGTGTTTATGGCAGTCAAAGTCCTGGTGGTGGACGATTCGGGTTTTTTCCGCCGCCGCGTCTCGGAAATTCTTTCTGCGGATCCGAGCATTCAGGTGGTCGGCACTGCAACCAACGGTAAAGAGGCGATTGATCAGGCGCTGGCGCTCAAGCCGGACGTGATCACCATGGACTACGAGATGCCGATGATGGACGGCATCACGGCGGTGCGGCACATCATGCAGCGCTGCCCGACCCCGGTGTTGATGTTCTCCTCGCTGACGCACGAAGGCGCCCGGGTCACCCTGGATGCGCTGGACGCCGGCGCGGTGGATTTCCTGCCGAAGAATTTCGAAGACATCTCGCGCAATCCGGAGAAGGTCAAGCAACTGCTGTGCGAGAAGGTGCATAGCATCTCGCGCAGTAATCGTCGTTTCAGTGCCTACAGCGCGCCTGCGCCGGTTGCTGCACCAGCGCCGACGCCTGCTCCGGCAGCATCGAGCTTCAGCAGCCACAGCAGCAGTCACAGCACCAGCGCGCCGGCTCGTCCGGCTCCAGCGCCGGCACCGACTCGCGCCCCGGCCGCCAGCGCTTCGTCGCCTGCACCGAAACGCAAGGCCTACAAACTGGTTGCCATCGGGACCTCGACTGGCGGCCCGGTTGCGCTGCAACGCGTGCTGACTCAGTTGCCGGCGAATTTCCCGGCACCGATCGTGCTGATCCAGCACATGCCGGCAGCGTTCACCAAGGCCTTCGCCGAACGTCTCGACAAGCTCTGCCGCATCAGCGTCAAGGAAGCCGAGGATGGCGACATCCTGCGTCCGGGCCTGGCGTTGCTGGCACCGGGTGGCAAGCAAATGATGATCGACGGCCGTGGCGCGGTGAAAATCCTCCCGGGCGACGAGCGTCTGAACTACAAGCCGTGTGTGGACATCACCTTTGGTTCGGCGGCGAAATCCTACGGTGACAAAGTTCTGGCGGTGGTGTTGACCGGCATGGGCGCCGACGGCCGTGAAGGCGCGCGTCTGCTCAAGCAGGGCGGCAGCGCGGTGTGGGCACAGGATGAGGCAAGCTGCGTGATCTACGGCATGCCGATGGCCATCGTTAAAGCCGACCTCGCCGACGCGGTGTACAGCCTCGACGACATCGGCAAGCACATTGTCGAGGCGTGTCTCTGATGGATGTTTTAAGCCTTATCGGGATCATCATGGCGTTCGTCGCCATCATCGGTGGTAACTACCTTGAAGGTGGTCACCTCGGTGCGCTGGCCAACGGCCCGGCGGCATTGATCGTACTGGGCGGCACCATCGGTGCCGCACTGCTGCAATCGCCGATGAGCGCGTTCAAACGCGCCATGCAGATCCTTGCCTGGATTCTGTTTCCGCCACGGGTCGATCTGGCCGGTGGCATCGATCGCGTCGTCAACTGGAGCCTCACCGCGCGCAAGGAAGGCCTGCTGGGCCTGGAAGGCGTGGCCGATGCCGAACCTGACAACTACTCGCGCAAAGGCCTGCAACTGCTGGTCGATGGCGCCGAGCCGGAAGCGATCCGCAGCATCCTCGAAGTGGACTTCTACACCCAGGAAGCCCGCGACATCGAAGCGGCGAAAGTCTTTGAAAGCATGGGCGGCTACGCGCCAACCATCGGCATCATCGGTGCGGTGATGGGCCTGATCCACGTGATGGGCAACTTGGCTGATCCAACACAACTGGGCAGCGGCATTGCCGTGGCGTTCGTCGCAACCATTTACGGCGTGGCCAGTGCCAACCTGGTGTTGCTGCCAGTGGCGGCCAAGCTGAAGTCAATCGCGTTGCGGCAGTCGCGTTATCGCGAAATGTTGCTGGAAGGGATCTTGTCGATCGCCGAAGGTGAAAACCCTCGCTCCATTGAGTTGAAGCTGCAAGGCTTCATGGATTAAGGGAATAACCTCATGGCACGTCGTCGCCACCAGGAAGAGCATGTAAACCACGAACGCTGGCTGGTTTCCTACGCTGACTTCATCACGCTGCTGTTTGCGTTCTTCGTGGTCATGTACTCGATTTCGTCGATCAACGAAGGCAAGTACAAAGTCATTTCCGAAGCGCTGATCGGCGTCTTTACCGACTCCGACCGCTCGCTCAAACCGATCCCGATTGGCGATGAACGACCGAAGACCGTGACCCCGGCCAAGCCGCTGGTCAAGGACGCCGAGCAGGTTGACGCCGGTATTGCCGGTGCCAGCGATCCGCTGAAAAGCATCGCCGATGACATCAGCGCCGCGTTCGGCGATTTGATCAGCTCGAATCAGATGACCGTGCGCGGCAACGAGTTGTGGGTCGAGATCGAACTCAACTCCAGCCTGTTGTTCGGCAGCGGCGACGCCATGCCGAGTGACATCGCCTTCAACATCATCGACAAGGTTGCAGCGATTCTGAAACCGTTCGATAACCCGATCCATGTCGAGGGTTTCACTGACGATCAACCGATCCGCACCGCGCAGTACCCGACCAACTGGGAGCTGTCCTCGGCGCGTTCGGCGAGCATCGTGCGCATGCTGGCAATGCAGGGTGTCAACCCTGGTCGCCTGGCATCAGTGGGTTACGGTGAGTTCCAGCCGGTGGCCAACAACGCCACCGCTGAAGGCCGCGCGAAGAACCGTCGCGTCGTGCTGGTGGTGTCGCGAAACCTCGATGTACGCCGCAGCCTGACCGGCACTGGAACCGCCCATGCGCAACCGGATGCTGCGTTGAAGCGTGCTGGCACACAAACTGCACCGACCCCGGTCAAGACGCCGGGACGCGAGAGTGCCGTCAATTCTCCGTCACCCGCATTAACACGCTGAGCTATGTCTCGGTCGAGCATATCGGCCGGGAGGAACGAACCGAATGAGAGTCTGGGCAGTCGCCAATCAAAAGGGTGGTGTCGGTAAAACCACATCTTCCATCGCTTTAGCCGGATTGCTGGCGGAGGCGGGCAAGCGCGTGGTTGTGGTCGATCTCGACCCGCACGGCTCGATGACCAGCTATTTCGGCTATGACCCCGACAGCCTGGAACACAGCAATTACGACCTGTTTCTGCACAAGGGCAGCGTGCCGCAAGGCCTGCCGGGGCAGTTGCTGTTGTCGACCAGCGACGAACGCATTTCCCTGCTGCCATCGAGCACTGCACTCGCCACCCTGGAGCGTCAGTCGCCAGGGCAGAGTGGTCTCGGTCTGGTGATCGCCAAGAGTCTGGCGCAACTGTGGCAGGATTTTGATTACGCGGTGATCGACAGCCCGCCGTTGCTCGGCGTGCTGATGGTCAACGCCCTCGCGGCGAGCCAGCAACTGGTGATTCCGGTGCAGACCGAACATCTGGCCGTCAAAGGTCTGGAGCGCATGGTCAACACCTTGGCGATGATCAACCGCTCGCGCAAACAGGCGCTGCCGTTCAGCATCGTGCCGACCCTGTTCGACCGCCGTACCCAGGCCTCGATGCATACCTTGCGCGTGCTGCGCGACAAATTCCCCGACGAGATCTGGCAGGGTTACATTCCGGTCGATACCCGTCTGCGCGACGCCAGCCGGGCCGGTGTCACGCCTTCGCAATTCGACGGCAAGAGCCGTGGCGTGCTGGCGTATCGCGCACTGCTCAAGCATCTGTTGGCGCAACAACTTGTTCCGCAGGTGGCGTGAGCATGAATCGCCCGGTCAAACTCACATCGCGTCCGCAATTGGCGTTGCAGTCTTATCTGGATAATTTGCTGCTGGAAATTCCTGAGGAGCTGCCGCCGGTCATTGAGGCGCAGCCTGAAGTCGTCGAAAGCACCGAAACGCTGGACGAATTCCAGGCCGCAGTGCTGGAAGAGCAGGCGCGTGACGCACAGAAAGCGACCAGGCCTGCTGCGCCGGTTGTCGCGCCTGCCGCCGCACCGGTCGCCAAGGCACCGGTTGCATTGATTGAAGAAGCCGAGCCGGTTCGCGCACCGGTCTCGACACTGGCGCCGTTGCTGCAAACCCAATTGCTGAAAACCGCGCCGGAACCGGCAGTGGTCGAACCGGCCCCAGCTCCGGTTGCACCCGCGCCCGTCGAACAGACGCTGGTCCCGCCGCTGGTGGAGGTACATCTGCCGCCGAGCAATACGCCGCCACCGGTGGAAACCGATGGTCGCCCGGCCTGGGCCTCGGAAGCGTTCGAATGCCTGCTGTTCGACGTTGCCGGCCTGACGCTGGCCGTGCCGCTGGTGTGCCTCGGCTCGATCTACTCGCTGGCCGGCCACGAGCTGACGCCGCTGTTCGGTCAGCCGGAATGGTTCCTCGGGATTTTGCCGAGCCAGGCCGGCAACCTGAAAGTGTTGGACACCGCGCGCTGGGTCATGCCGGATCGCTACCGCGATGACTTCCGTCAGGGCCTGCAGTACGTGATTTCGGTACAAGGTTACGAGTGGGGGCTGGCGGTGCATCAGGTCAGCCGCTCGTTGCGTCTGGACCCGAATGAAATCAAATGGAGAAGTCACCGGGGTCAGCGGCCATGGCTCGCCGGCACCGTGATTGAGCACATGTGTGCATTGCTTGACGTTTCCGCACTGGCCGAGTTGATCGCCAGCGGTGGGGCAAAGCACCTCGGCGGCCACAAGCCGCTACATAAACCGACATAGCAGCCGACATAACAATCAGGCGACGGCATTGTTGAATGCCGCCACACAGAACACACACCGCTCAGAGCGGTTTTTTCGAGGGGTCAGGGTATGAGTAGTCAGGCGACGAATGCAAAAGGTTCTGAAGATCCGATCCTGCAATGGGTGACCTTCAAACTGGACAACGAGACTTACGGCATCAACGTGATGCGCGTTCAGGAAGTGCTGCGCTACACCGAGATCGCTCCGGTGCCGGGCGCGCCAAGCTACGTGCTGGGCATCATCAACCTGCGCGGTAACGTGGTCACCGTGATCGACACCCGTCAGCGCTTCGGCCTGAACAGCGGCGAGATCAGCGACAACACCCGTATCGTCATCATCGAAGCCGACAAGCAAGTCGTCGGCATCATGGTCGACAGCGTGGCCGAAGTGGTTTATCTGCGTCAGTCGGAAATCGAGACGGCGCCGAACGTTGGCAACGAAGAGTCGGCCAAGTTCATCCAGGGCGTGTGCAACAAGAACAACGAGTTGCTGATCCTGGTCGAGCTGGACAAGATGATGAGCGAAGAAGAATGGTCGGAACTGGAGAGCATCTGATTGATTCTCGAGGTTGCGGTCATTGTCCTGTTCCTCTTCTGGGCTGGCACACTGGCAATGTTTGTGTCGTACATCAAGGCGCAGCGGGTGATCGCTGCGCAACAGGCTCAGGGCGATGCGTTGCGTGACCAGCGCATCAAAGACCTGGCCAAGCGTGTCGACGACTACCAGAACGGCAACGTGCGCATGGGCGACGCCCTGCACGAGTTGCGCGCGGTGGTGAATCCGTTGCCGGACAAGATTGTCGCGCTTGAACAACGCGACCCGTCGAGCCTGTCATTCGCCCAAGCGGCGAAACTGGTGGGCATGGGCGCAAGCGTCGATGAACTGACTCAGTCCTGCGGGTTGACCCAGGCTGAGGCGGAGTTGATGCGCAAACTTCACAAAAACTGATTTTTGCGCTCAAGCTGATTGCCTATTCGCGAGCAAGCTCGCTCCCACATTAGATCGGTGTACGCCGAACCAATGTGGGAGCGAGCTTGCTCGCGAAGGCGTCTTCGAAGTCTCAGTAATCATCCCCGCGATCGGTGACGTCTTTCTCGACCATCGGCGCATTCGGGTCCTGCCCCTCGGGGAATTTGCCCTTCAGATTCCACGCAAACGCGATGATCTCGGCGATGGTGCGGTACAACTCTTCGGGAATGCTGTCGCCCAGCTCCATTCGCGCCAACAACCGCACCAGTTCAGCGTTCTCGTAAATCGGCACTTCACAGTCGCGAGCAATGCGCAGGATTTCTTCGGCCAGTTCGTCATCACCTTTGGCGGTGAGGGTTGGCGCGTGGTTGCCGTCGTATTTGAGGGCGATGGCCTGGCGTGGGGCAGTGGAATCGTTCATGCGGTTTCGTCGACCCAGCGATGTTCAAGACGGGTTTGGTTGCCTTGCGGCGGGGTGCCATGGTGGCAGTCGATGTCGCCGACGTTCAGCCCGCGATCGAGCAGGCGCTGGCGCAGGGCAAACAGGTTGTTTTCGATGAGTTCGGCGGTGTACGGCCGTTCGGCCCACAGTTGGCTGGACAGGCTGCCGGCGATCAACTGCGCCTGAATTTGCATCGGCCCGAGCGGTTCCATGTCGAACGCCAGATCGACGCGCCACAGTTGTTGCTTGGGCTCGCGCTCATCGCGGCGCTCGTTCGCTTGCGGTTCTCGCTCCGGTGCTTCTTCACGCTGAAACTTGACCTGCAACGGCACGATGTCCTGCAGATTGCGCATGGGAATTTCCAGCTGCCAGGTGCTGAGCAGGCGCCCATCGTCGGTGACGCCGGTCTGCTCCAGGCTCGACAGCTGATGGCTTTGCAGGCGTGAAACAGCGGCAGCAGCGAGGCGCAACAACTGTTCCAGATCGCCTTCGCCGTCCAGGCTTTGCAGCAAACGCTCGGGCAGTGGGAAGCTGCTTGGCACCGGTTTCGCGCTGACCTGACCGAGCATGCCGAGCGCATTACGCACGAAACTCGGCAGCGCTTGCGCCAGGGTGTTGGCGGCGATGATTGCGTTGAAACTGGTGCTGCTCGGCAAACCCGGGGTCAGTTGTGCGATCAGCTTGAGCAGATCGGCTTTCATGTCCGGTGCCAGCGTCGGGTTCTGCCCGGTCAGCAGCTTGCCTTCGAGGAACACGCCGCTGTTGGCCAGGGCAAGGGCCACGCCTTTGGCGGTGCTCAGTTGTTGCACGTCCGGGAGGCTGGCAAGGAGCTTGTCGACCACCGCGCGTAGATCCGCAGAGGTTTGGTCGGTGGCGGGTGGCAGGTTTTGCAGCGCGTTCAACAACCCGCTCAGCGACGCCTGACGACTTTGCTGGCCGAGCAGTTGCTGACTCACGGCCAGTTGTTCCTGACGGCTGCTCATTGGCAGGAATTTCAGGGTTTGTGCGTCTTCGACCAACGCCGACAGCAAAGTGCCGATGCGCAGCGGCTGCGGGCTGTCGATGGTCAGTGTGCTGCCGCTCTGCGCGGTGTTGAGCAAACTGACCAAGGAGCGGAACACCGCTGCCTGCCCCGGCGTCTGCGGCAGCGCCTGCGAGGTCAGCACCTTGCCTTGCAGCAGGGTTCCGACCGGCAATTGTGCGGTGTCGATGCGGGTGAGGGCGGCGACGCTGCTGGCAATGGCTTGTTGCACAGTAATCGCCAGATTGCCCGCCGAGGGCTGAGTGATCGCCAGACTGGTGCCTTGGGGTAGCGGCAGATTGCTGGTCGCTTGCACGGTGGTCTGGCGTCCGCCGTCGACGGTCACCTTGAGCAATAGCTGAAAAGTCTGATCCGCCTGCTTGAGCGATAACACCTCGGCCTTGGCGCTTTGCCCGGCGCCGATCAGGCCTTCGACCGGGGTCAGCAGCTTGAGCAGCTCACCGACCTGCGGGCGAACGGTCGCCGGGGTGGTGGGCGGGAGCGGGAGGATGTTTATTTCGCCTGTCATACGCGGACACAACCTGAGGAAAATGCACTCTTGAGAGTAAGGCACGACATGTATAATGCCGCCCGTCTTGCGCTTCGAATAAAAAACATAGCAATTGTTTGACCCAGCTCTCTAGATCGAGCCGTCAATGCATCTATGCTGCATCTCTTTAACGGCCGCGCCAGAGCCGACTTGAACCGTATAAGGCCCGTGATCCCTTGACCAGTCCTGTCCTGCAAACCGTTGCCCTCGCGTGTGAACGTGATCTGCGGCTGCTCTTCGAAAATCTCGAATTGAGACTCGCCAGTGGCGATATGGTGCAGATCAGCGGTCCCAACGGCAGCGGCAAGACCAGCCTGTTGCGTCTGCTTTCAGGGCTGATGCAGCCGACCGCCGGGCACGTCCTGCTCAATGGCCAGCCGCTGACCGAACAACGCAGCGAACTCGCACGCAATCTGCTGTGGATCGGCCACGCCGCCGGGATCAAGGATTTGCTGACCCCTGAAGAAAACCTCTCCTGGCTCTGCGCCCTGCATCATCCCGCCGAACGCGAGGCCATCTGGCAAGCCTTGGCAGCCGTAGGATTGCGCGGTTTCGAAGATGTTCCCTGCCACAGTCTGTCCGCCGGTCAGCAACGCCGCGTGGCGTTGGCTCGTTTGTTTCTGGACAGCCCGCCGCTGTGGATTCTCGATGAGCCGTTTACCGCACTGGACAAGCAGGGCGTGGCGCAGCTCGAAGAGCATCTGGCCGGGCACTGCGAACGCGGTGGTCTGGTGGTGTTGACCACGCACCATACGCTGAGCCGGATGCCGGCCGGTTATCGCGATATCGATCTGGGGAACTGGGCAGTATGAGTGTGTTTGGCCTGCTGGTTGCCCGTGAATCCCGACTGCTGTTTCGCCGCCCGGCGGAACTGGCCAATCCGCTGATTTTCTTCGCCATCGTCATCGCGTTGTTCCCGCTGGCCGTCGGCCCGGAAACTCAAGTGTTGCAAAACCTGTCCCCCGGGTTAGTCTGGGTGGCGGCGCTGTTGTCGGTCCTGCTCTCGCTGGACGGGCTGTTCCGCAGTGATTTCGAAGACGGCTCGCTGGAACAGTGGGTCCTTTCGTCGCACCCGTTGCCACTTCTGGTCTTGGCCAAGGTGCTGGCACACTGGCTTTTCTCCGGTCTGGCGCTGGTTCTGCTCTCACCGCTGCTGGCGTTGATGCTCGGTTTGCCTGCCGCCTGTCTGCCGGTTTTGCTGCTTTCGTTGTTGCTGGGAACACCAGTGCTGAGCTTGCTCGGCGCGGTGGGCGCGGCACTGACGGTCGGTTTGAAGCGTGGCGGCCTGTTGCTGGCGCTGCTGATTCTGCCGTTGTACATCCCGGTGTTGATCCTCGGCAGTGGCGCTTTGCAGGCAGCCCTCCAAGGCATGCCGGCGACCGGGTATCTGCTGTGGCTGGGTAGCCTGACCGCCCTGGCGATCACCCTGACACCGTTTGCAATAGCTGCTGGCCTGAAGATCAGCGTCGGCGAATAATGAGGTCTGGTTAAAATTTAACCAGCAAAGACCCTGAGACTGCTCACACCGATGAGCGGCACCCGTGATGGAAACAGTATGAACTGGACCTGGTTTCACAAGCTCGGCTCGCCCAAGTGGTTCTACGGCATCAGCAGCAAGTTCTTGCCATGGCTGAGCATTGCAGCGTTGCTGTTGATTGGCGTCGGCGTCGTTTGGGGCCTGGCTTTCGCGCCGCCGGATTATCAGCAAGGCAACAGCTTTCGCATCATCTATATCCACGTACCTGCGGCGATGCTCGCTCAGTCGATCTACGTAATGCTGGCGGTGTGCGGCGTGGTCGGGCTGGTGTGGAAGATGAAACTGGCCGACGTCGCCCTGCAATGCGCCGCACCGATCGGCGCGTGGATGACCGCCGTGGCGCTGGTCACCGGGGCGATCTGGGGCAAACCGACGTGGGGCTCGTGGTGGGTCTGGGATGCGCGCCTGACCTCGATGCTGATTCTGCTGTTCCTGTATTTCGGCGTGATCGCGCTGGGCAATGCCATCAGCAACCGCGACAGCGCCGCCAAGGCCTGCGCGGTGCTGGCCATCGTCGGCGTGATCAACATCCCGATCATCAAATACTCGGTGGAGTGGTGGAACACCCTGCACCAGGGCGCGACCTTCACCCTGACTGAAAAACCGGCGATGCCTGCCGAAATGTGGCTGCCACTGCTGCTGACGGTGCTGGGTTTCTACTGCTTCTTCGGCGCCGTGCTGCTGCTGCGCATGCGTCTTGAAGTGCTCAAGCGTGAGGCCCGTGCCAGTTGGGTGAAAGAAGAAGTGCAGCACAGTCTGGAGGCCGCTCGATGAGTTTTGCTTCATTCGGCGACTTCCTCGCTATGGGCCATCATGGCCTGTATGTCTGGTCGGCCTACGGCATCTGTCTGGCGGTGCTGATCCTCAACGTGGTGGTGCCGATCGCGGCCCGCAAGCGCTATCTGCAACAAGAGGCGCGTCGTCTGCGCCGGGAGAACGGCAAGTGAATCCGCTGCGCAAGAAACGTCTGATCATCATTCTGGCCATTCTGGTCGGGGTCGGCGCTGCCGTCGGCCTGGCGCTCAGCGCCCTGCAGCAGAACATCAATCTGTTCTACACGCCGACCCAGATTGCCAACGGCGAAGCACCGCAAGACACCCGCATCCGCGCTGGCGGCATGGTCGAGAAGGGTTCGCTGCAACGCTCGCCGGATTCGCTCGACGTCAAATTCGTCGTCACCGACTTCAACAAATCCGTGACCATCACCTATCGCGGCATCCTCCCGGATCTGTTCCGCGAAGGGCAGGGCATCGTCGCCCTCGGCAAGCTCAACGCCGACGGCGTGGTGGTGGCCGATGAAGTGCTGGCCAAGCACGACGAGAAGTACATGCCGCCGGAAGTGACCAAAGCCTTGAAAGACAGTGGTCAATCGGCACCAACGCCTGCGAAGGAGGGTTGATCGATGACCTCGGCAATTTTTATTCCTGAGCTCGGCCATCTGGCGATGATTCTGGCCCTGTGTTTTGCGCTGGTGCAGGCCGTGGTGCCATTGGTCGGTGCCTGGCGCGGCGACCGTTTCTGGATGAGCCTGGCCCAGCCGGCGGCGTGGGGGCAGTTTGCCTTTCTGCTGTTCGCGTTCGGCATTCTGACCTACGCGTTCATGACCGATGACTTCTCCGTCGCCTACGTGGCAAACAACTCCAATACCGCGTTGCCGTGGTATTACAAATTCAGCGCCGTGTGGGGCGCCCACGAAGGTTCGTTGCTGTTGTGGGCGTTGATCCTCGGCGGCTGGACCTTCGCGGTGTCGGTGTTCTCGCGGCAGTTGCCGCAAGTCATGCTCGCTCGTGTACTGGCGGTGATGGGCATGATCAGCACCGGTTTCCTGCTGTTTCTGATCCTCACGTCCAACCCGTTCAAACGCATCCTGCCGCAAATGCCCAGCAATGGCGCCGACTTGAATCCGTTGTTGCAAGACATCGGCCTGATCGTTCACCCGCCAATGTTGTACATGGGCTACGTCGGCTTTTCGGTGGCGTTCGCCTTCGCCATCGCCGCGTTGATGGGCGGTCGCCTTGATGCGGCGTGGGCGCGTTGGTCGCGTCCGTGGACCATCGTCGCCTGGGCCTTCCTCGGCATCGGCATCACCCTCGGTTCGTGGTGGGCGTATTACGAACTCGGCTGGGGCGGCTGGTGGTTCTGGGACCCGGTGGAAAACGCATCCTTCATGCCTTGGCTGGTTGGCACCGCGCTGATTCACTCGCTGGCGGTCACGGAAAAACGTGGCGTGTTCAAGAGCTGGACGGTGTTGCTGGCGATTGCCGCGTTCTCGCTGAGCCTGCTTGGCACGTTCCTCGTGCGTTCCGGCGTGCTGACCTCGGTGCATGCGTTTGCCTCTGACCCGGAGCGCGGCGTGTTCATCCTGATCTTCCTGCTGTTTGTGGTCGGCGGCTCGCTGACGCTGTTCGCCCTGCGCGCACCAGTGGTGAAGAGTCAGGTCGGGTTCAACCTGTGGTCGCGGGAAACCCTGCTGCTGGGCAACAACCTGGTGCTGGTCGTCGCCGCGTCGATGATCCTGCTCGGCACGCTGTACCCGCTGATTCTCGATGCCCTGAGCGGCGCCAAGATGTCGGTTGGCCCGCCGTACTTCAACGCGCTGTTCATCCCATTGATGGGATTGCTGATGGTGGTAATGGCGATCGGCGTGATCGTGCGCTGGAAAGACACGCCGGTGAAATGGCTGGCCGGCATGCTGACCCCGGTATTGCTCGGCAGCGTCGCGCTGGCCGTGGTGGCTGGTGTCGCTTACGGCGATTTCAACTGGGCAGTGATCGCGACCTTCCTGCTCGCCGCGTGGGTGTTGCTCGCCGGTGCGCGCGACATTGTCGACAAGACTCGCCACAAAGGTTTGATCAAAGGTCTGCCGACGCTGACTCGCAGCTATTGGGGCATGCAGATCGCGCACCTGGGCATCGCCGTGTGCGCGCTGGGCGTGGTGTTGTCGAGCCAGAACAGTGCCGAGCGCGATCTGCGTCTGGCGCCGGGCGAGTCGATGGACCTAGCCGGTTATCACTTCATCTTTGAAGGCGCCAAGCACTTCGAAGGGCCGAACTTCACCTCTGACAAAGGCACCATTCGGGTGATCCGCGACGGCAAGGAAGTCAGCGTGCTGCACCCGGAAAAACGCCTGTATACCGTGCAGAGTTCGATGATGACCGAAGCCGGGATCGACGCTGGTTTCACTCGCGACCTCTACGTTGCCCTCGGCGAGCCGCTGGACAACGGCGCATGGGCGGTGCGCGTGCACGTCAAACCGTTTGTACGCTGGATCTGGTTCGGCGGCTTGCTCACAGGTTTGGGTGGTTTGCTGGCGGCGCTGGATCGACGTTATCGGGTCAAGGTGAAAGCCAAGGTGCGTGAAGCACTGGGCATGACGGGAGCGGCTGCATGAGACGTTGGTTGATGCTGGTGCCACTGGCGATTTTCCTGCTGGTGGCGGTATTTCTTTATCGCGGTCTGTACCTTGATCCGGCGGAGCTGCCGTCGGCGATGATCAACAAGCCGTTCCCGGAGTTTTCGTTGCCGGCGGTGCAGGGCGACAAGACCCTGACCAAGGCTGACATTCTCGGCAAACCGGCGCTGGTCAATGTCTGGGGCACCTGGTGCATTTCCTGCCGGGTCGAGCATCCGGTGCTGAACAAACTCGCCGAGCGCGGTGTGGTGATCTACGGCATCAACTACAAGGACACCAACGCCGATGCCTTGAAGTGGCTGGCCGAATTCCACAATCCGTATGCGCTGGATATCCGCGACGAAGAGGGCTCGCTGGGCCTCAATCTGGGTGTGTACGGTGCACCGGAAACCTTCTTCATCGACGCCAAGGGCATCATCCGCGACAAATATGTCGGCGTGATCGACGAGCAGGTCTGGCGCGAAAAACTCGCCGCCAAGTATCAGGCGCTGGTCGATGAGGCCAAGCCATGAAGCGCTTTCTGGCTGCCGTGGTTTTGGGCTTGAGTCTGGCCGGCGTCGCCCATGCCGCGATCGATACATACGAGTTCGCCAAAGAAGCTGATCGCGAGCGTTTCCGCGAACTGACCAAGGAACTGCGCTGCCCCAAGTGCCAGAACCAGGACATCGCCGACTCCAACGCGCCGATTGCCGCGGACTTGCGCAAAGAGATTTTCCGCATGCTCGGCGAGGGCAAGGACAACCAGCAGATCATCGACTTCATGGTCGATCGCTACGGTGATTTCGTCCGCTACAAACCGGCATTGAATGCCAAGACCGCACTGCTGTGGTTCGGCCCGGCCGGTCTGCTGCTCGGTGGTTTCGTGGTGATCGCGGTCATCGTCCGCCGTCGTCGCGGACAACGCGCCGACACCCCGCAATCGCTGTCCTCCGAAGAGCGTCAGCGCCTCGATCAACTGTTGGATAAAAACCAAGAATGATTGATTTCTGGCTTGCCGCAGGGCTGTTGCTTCTGGTCGCCCTGAGTTTTCTGCTGATCCCGGTGCTGCGTGAGCGTCGCGCCCAGCGTGAAGAGGATCGTACTGCTCTGAACGTGGCGCTGTATCAGGAGCGCGTCGCCGAGTTGCAGTCGCAACAGGCTGAAGGTGTACTCGACGCGGCACAAAT
Source organism: Pseudomonas sp. ok266 (assembly GCF_900110195.1). NCBI lineage: Bacteria > Pseudomonadati > Pseudomonadota > Gammaproteobacteria > Pseudomonadales > Pseudomonadaceae > Pseudomonas > Pseudomonas sp. ok266. The sequence continues at coordinate 108,899 of NZ_FOCU01000015.1, forward strand.
GGACAGCGGCCGCGCCGAGGCGGCGCGTGAGTTGCTGGCGGATACCGAAGGCGTTGCCGCACCGCGTGTGTCGAAGCTGGGTAAACCGTTGCCGTTGTTGGCGGCTGTGTTGGTGCCGGTGTTGGGCCTGGGTCTGTATCTGCATTTCGGCGCTGCCGACAAAGTCGAACTGACCCGCGAATTCGCCCAGGCGCCGCAGTCGATGGAAGAGATGACCCAGCGTCTGGAACGTGCCGTCGCGGCGCAGCCGGACTCCGCTGAAGGCCTGTATTTCCTCGGTCGTACCTACATGGCGCAAGAGCGTCCGGCGGACGCGGCAAAGATGTTTGAACGTGCCGCCAACCTTGCCGGTCGTCAGCCGGAACTGCTCGGCCAGTGGGCGCAGGCGCAGTATTTTGCGGATGGCAAGAAATGGTCGGCGAAGATTCAGGCGCTGACCGACGAAGCGCTGAAGGCTGATCCGAAAGAAGTCACCAGCCTTGGTCTGCTCGGTATCGCCGCTTTCGAAGGCGAGCGTTATCAGGAAGCCATCGACTACTGGACCCGCTTGCTGGCGCAATTGCCGCCGGAAGACAATTCCCGCGCGGCGCTGCAAGGCGGGATCAAACGCGCCGCCGAACGTCTGGAAGCCAGCGGTGGCAAGGTTGCTCAGGCGCCCGTAGCCGCGAAAGCCGCGCTGTTGAAAGTCAGCGTCGATCTTTCCAGCGAACTCCGAAGCAAAGTACAACCGGGCGACAGTGTGTTCATCTTTGCCCGCGCGACTTCCGGCCCGCCGGCACCGCTGGCCGCCAAGCGTCTAACCGTGGCCGATCTACCGGTGACCGTCGAACTGGGCGATGCCGACGCAATGATGCCGCAGTTGAAACTGTCGAACTTCCCTGAAGTCCAACTGGTTGCGCGCATCTCCCGCGCCGGCCAACCGACTGCCGGCGAGTGGGTCGGTCGCAGCGGCCCTCTGGCCAGCAGCACCACTGCGCTACAAAAACTGACCATCGACAGCCCGGACCAATAGCCGGACACAACAGGAAAGCACCGCCATGCACACCATCGCCCGAATCACAGTCCTCACACTGGCCCTGGGCTTGAGTGCATGTGCGGTGCAACGACCGGAACCGACCACCAACCTGCCGCCGATCCCGCCTTCGCAACCGAGTCCGACCCCGTCGACCTCGCCGACCCCAGGCAAAAGCATCCCGGCAAAACCGTCCAAACCCGTCCCGCGCACCTCGGCCAGCTTCGCACCGCCACCGGGCGGCAACAGCCACTGGGACCAGAAACTCGGCGTCTACGTCCTCGACGACCAGACCAACACTTTCTACCGCCAGCGCACCTACTACCGCTGGAACAACGGCTGGAGCCGCTCCGTCAGCCCCAATGGCCCGTGGGAAGACACCAACATCCACGGCGTGCCCCCGGGGTTGGGCAAGCAGTTTGGGCAGTAAATGAAAACGGCGATCTTTGGATCGCCGTTTTGCTGTGTGCCTGTTGGGTTCGCACAGAAATTGCTCAAGGAAGTGCTGCGTAAAGCTCAGGATCTAGCGTTTCAATCACACTATGTAAAACAACCGGACGTCGCTCTGTGGATTTTCGTGCTTGAGTAAAGGTAACTCTAGGGTTACTTTTAATGGGCCGGGGCAAGGAGGCGATTGGTGCAAAGCAGGTTATTGATCAAGGAGCTGGAGGAGGCGGGTTGGACGCTGGACCGGATTACCGGCATTCATCACATTTTCAGGCACCGTTACAACCCTTACACGATTCCCGTTCCTCATCCGAAAAAGGATTTGCCGTTGGGGACAGTCAAAAGCATCAGGAGACGTGCCGGGTTGTACAACCCGCCAGCCAGTTTCGAAGGAGATCCATAATGCAATATCCAATCTGTATCGAGTGGGGAGACGAGAACACTGCCATCGGTATTCAGATCCCCGATATTCCCGGCGCCGTTACAGCGGGGGATAGCTTTGAAGATGCCTACAACGTGGCGGTTGAAGTCGCCCACATCATGCTGCAGGAGATTGCGGCGGACGGGGAGTCGATTCCTATGCCGACTTCGGCATCCGCTCATCGCAGTAATCCGGACTTTGCCGACATGGGTTGGGGCATGCTCGAGCTGGATATTTCGCCTTATCTCGGCAAGACCGAAAAGGTCAACGTGACGTTGCCTGGCTATGTAATTCAGCGCATCGATCGTTATGTGCGCGAACACAACGTCAAAAGCCGTTCCTCCTTTCTGGCGGATGCGGCGATGGAGAAACTGGTTCGTTACTAAGCTTCATCGCTCCCTCAGGCTAAATGAATAACCCGTGGGAGCGAGCCTGCTCGCGAAGCTTTTGAAGCCTTACGCCGTCGCCAATGAACCACGCTGCGAAACACTCAAAAACCGCAACAATGCCAACAGCGGGAACGCACTGCCGACAATCACGATCCACAACCAGCCGCCATGCTCGTACACCGCACTCGCCACCGACGAGCCGAAGGCGCCGCCGATAAAGATGCTGGTCATGTACAGCGCGTTCAGGCGACCACGGCTTTTGGCGTCCAGCGAGTAGACCGCGCGTTGGCCGAGGACCATGTTCATCTGCACGCAGAAGTCGAGCACCACGCCGGTCACGGCCAGGCCGATGACGCTGTAGGCCGGATGAATGAACGCCGGCAGGAAGCTCAGGCTGGCAAATATCATCGCCAGTAGCGAAGCGATGCGGGTATGGCCAGCGTCAGCCAGACGTCCGCTGATCGGTGCGGCGATGGCACCGATGGCGCCGACCAGGGCGAAGATCGCGATTTCGCTTTGCGACAAACCATGGTTGCGCGCCAGTTCCAGCGGCACGGAGGTCCAGAACAGGCTGAAGGTGGCGAACATGCAGCCCTGATAAAACGCCCGCTGACGCAATACCGGTTGTTGGCGCAGCAGGGTCCACAGCGAACCGATCAACTGGCCATACGTGGCGCTATGATCGGGCTGGCGCTTGGGCACGGTCAACGCCAGTACCACGCTGATTGCCGCCATCAATGCGGCGGCAATCATGAACATCGCCCGCCAACCCAAATGGTCGGCGACTACGCTCGACACCGGTCGTGCCAGCAGGATACCCAGCAACAAGCCGCCCATGATCCCGCCGACCACCCGGCCACGGGATTCTTCCGGTGCCAGATGCGCGGCCAACGGAATCAAAATCTGCACCGACACCGAACTGAAGCCCACCAGCAACGAGATCAGCAGGAACACGTTCGGCTGATCGGTAAACGCCGCCGCCAACAGACTGGCAATCGCCACCACGGTGGTGGTGATCATCAAACGGCGGTTTTCCAGCAGATCGCCCAGCGGCACCAGAAAGAACAGGCCCAGCGCATAGCCAATTTGCGTCAGCGAGACGATGAAACTGGCCATGGTATCGGAGAGGCCGATGTCCGGCGCGATCAGGCCGATGATCGGCTGCGCGTAGTAAATGTTGGCAACGATGGCGCCGCAGCAAAAGGCGAACAGCAGCACCATGCCTCGGGTCATTGCGTGAGTGGTGGTGGTCATAAGGTTTCTCGATCCAGCGAAAGAATGCGCTAAGGCTATGGGGCAAACCGGATGGGCAGAAGACGCCTTCGGTTGATATCAGTTATTCCGTTGCGCAATGTCGGGGTGCTAGCAGCGTGTGATCCATCGGCGGACCTTGCGTCCGACCGTTGCGGGTCGATGATACATTCACTTACATCCTGTTCGATAGCGTGCTTATGTTTGCATTGGCTTGTTCAACATTCATGACCGGAGGATTGCAATGAAGCTTCGTCTTATCGCAACGATTGTCCTGACTAGCCTGCTCGGCGCGATGAGCGCACAGGCCGCCGACGCACCGGGGATGCGCCTCGGTGTGCGCGGCGAGATCACCGGGGTCAGCGCCGACAGCCTCAAAGTCCACGTCAACAGCGGTGAGAACGTGGTGATCCAGTTGACTGGTGACACCAAAGTTCGCGCGGTCACCCTGGCCAATATCGAGGACATCAAACCCGGCAGTTACATTGGTTCGGCGGCGATGCCTCAAGAGGATGGCACGCTCAAGGCACTGGAGGTGCATGTGTTTCCGCCGGAACTGGCGGGCAGCGGCGACGGCCATCGGCCGTTTGATCTGGCCAAGGGCAGCAGCATGACCAATGGCAGCGTCGGCGACCTGGTGGTGAGCAACGGGCGGGTGCTGACGGTTAACTACAAGGGCGGGCAGCAGAAGATTCTGGTGCCGGAGGATGTGCCGATCGTCAATCTGGTGCCCGGGGATCGGACTTTGCTGAAGGTGGGGGTGAAGATTGTTACGTTCGTCACGCAGGGTGCGGATGGCACGCTGACGGCGCAATCTATTTCTGCGGGGAAGGATGGGGTGACGCCGCCGATGTAGAAGCCCCTCACCCTAGCCCTCTCCCGGAGGGAGAGGGGACCGATTGGGGGATGTTGAAGGAATACGCCGACCTGAAACTGCGATGCCGAATCCATAATCGATAAGGTTTCTCAGGTCGATGTAACTCGCCAGACACCTCGGTCGGCCCCCTCTCCCACCGGGAGAGGGCTGGGGTGAGGGTAAAGCGTCCACAAAAAAGGCGACCTCTGAGAGTCGCCTTTTTCATCACGGCTTAAACCTTACTGCCCACTATAAATCTGATCGAAAACCCCACCATCATTGAAGTGCGTCTTCTGCACCGTACGCCAGTCACCAAAGGTCTTCTCCACCGAAAGGAAATCAACTTTCGGGAAGCGATCGGTGTACTTCGCCAGCACCGCCGGGTCACGTGGACGCAGGTAGTTTGCCGCAGCAATCTCCTGGCCTTCCGGCGACCACAGGTACTTCAGGTACTCATCCGCCGCCGCACGCGAGCCTTTCTTGTCGACCACTTTATCGACCACAGAAACCGGCGGCTCAGCCTCTGCCGAAACACTCGGGTAGATCACTTCAAACTGATCACGACCAAACTCGCGGGCAATCATTTCCGCTTCGTTTTCGAAGGTCACCAGCACGTCGCCGATCTGGTTGGTCATGAACGTGGTGGTCGCCGCACGGCCACCGGTGTCCAGCACCGGCGCCTGCTTGAACAGTTTGCCGACGAAGTCTTTGGCCTTGTTCTCGTCGCCACCGTTCTTCAGCACATAACCCCAGGCCGACAGGTAGGTGTAGCGGCCGTTACCCGAGGTTTTCGGGTTTGGCACGATCACTTGCACGCCGTCCTTGAGCAGATCCGGCCAGTCTTTGAGCGCTTTCGGGTTGCCTTTGCGGACGATGAACACCGTGGCCGAGGTGAACGGCGCGCTGTTGTTCGGCAGACGCGTGACCCAGTTTTCCGGGACCAGTTTGCCGTTGTCGGCGAGGGCGTTGATGTCGGTGGCCATGTTCATGGTGATGACGTCAGCCGGCAGGCCGTCGATCACCGAACGCGCTTGCTTGCTCGAGCCGCCGAAGGACATCTGCACGGTGATGTTTTCGTTGTGCTCGGCTTGCCAGTGTTTCTGGAACGCAGTGTTGTAGTCCTTGTAGAAATCGCGCATCACGTCGTAGGAAACGTTGAGCAGCGTCGGGGCTGCCTGAGCGATGTTGGCCAAGGCCAGGCCGGCGGCGAGAAGTGAGGCGCCAAAGAGTTTTTTCACTGCGCATTCCTTGTTTTATCGGTGTAGAAGCAGGGGGTGATGTTCAATTGCCACTGACTATAACGGCGCGCGCATAGTCGTTTAAAGATTAAAAAGCTCTTTGCTTATTCCAGTTTCTTGAACAAGGCATTGCCACATCGCGAGCAAAACGCGGCGCCATGTTCATGGCTGTTTTTCTTGCACACCGGGCAATCGTGTTGCAGCTGTTCGCCGCGCATGGCGTTGGCCAGTTCGGCGGTGAAAATCCCGGTCGGCACGGCGATGATCGAGTAACCGGTGATCATTACCAGCGACGAAATCACCTGACCCAGCGGGGTCTTCGGCACGATGTCGCCGAAGCCCACGGTGGTCAGCGTGACGATCGCCCAATAGATGCCTTTGGGAATGCTGGTGAAGCCATGCTCGGGGCCCTCGATCACGTACATCAGGGTGCCGAACACCGTCACCAGGGTGCAGACGCTGACCAGAAACACCACGATCTTCTGCTTGCTGCCGCGTAGCGCCGACATCAGATAATTGGCTTGCTTGAGGTACGGGCTGAGCTTGAGCACGCGGAAAATCCGCAGCATGCGGATGATCCGGATAATCAGCAGGTACTGCGCATCGCTGTAATACAGGGCGAGGATGCCCGGGACGATGGCCAGCAGATCCACCAGGCCATAAAAGCTGAAGGCGTAGCGCAACGGCTTGGGCGAGCAGTACAGACGCAGGATGTACTCGCCGAGAAAGATGATCGTGAAGCCCCACTCGATGTAGGCCAGCACGTCGGCATAGTTCTGGTGAATGCTGTCGATACTATCGAGCATCACGATCACCAGACTGGCGAGGATGATCAACAGCAGGGTGCCGTCGAAGCGACGCCCGGCGAGGGTGTCGCTCTGGAAAATCATGACGTAAAGCCGTTCGCGCCAACTGTTGCTGCTGTCCATGGATAACGCCTGAATCGAAGATCAGCGCAGCCTAGGTTGATTCTCCCCGTGAGCGCAAGGCGCACGCTCGACGGTGGCTTTGCCGAGCATCTGAATCCCGGCGCGGATCAGCCAGCCGGCGAGGATAAACGGCGCGGTCAACGTGGCGAGGCCGACGGCGGCAAACAGCGGTGTAACCAGCAGCGCTAACACGATGCCGACTAGCGGCAGCCACGGTTGTTGGCGTTGCGCGGAAAAGGCGAGGGCGGCGAGTACGGCGTTGTAGCTGCCGAGGCCTAACAGTGCAGCACTGGTTTCGTGGTGCAGCAGACTGGAGCCGAGGCCGATCGCCGACGCCAGCAGCGCCCAGCAGAATGCACGGCGATCAGCGATCAGCAAGCCGACGGCGATCAATGCGCCGGCCAGTGGATGACCGAGGAACATCACCTGACCCAAGCCGCGCAGTTCAGCGGCGAGCAGGTTCAGCGTGTTCATCTCGATGTGCGCCATCGGCGCCGACGGTTCGGTGAACAGCAGAAGAATCCAGCTCATGGCCACGAACGGCGAGGTGTAGGCCGGAATCGAGCGGCTGCGGTACACATGTTTGAGCCATTGCTGCGTGGCCATCGCGCTCAGTCCGCCGGCTGCGAGAATCAGCGGCGGCAGCAGCGGCGACCATGGGAAATACAGGCTCAGCAGCAGGCCAAGCAAGATGCCGTTGTAGCTGAACAACCCGGCTTGGCGATCAGCCTTGGCGTAGTTGCGCCGTTGTGCGGTGAGCAATCCGGCGACGGCACCGAGCAGCGCACCGGCGAACAGCACCGGTGCTGTCAGCAGGATCGCCAACAGGCACAGCAGACCACACAGCGGATGGCGCTGGAGGAATATCTGACTGAAACCGTTGAGCAAAGCCTCGGCCCAGTCGGGGCAGTGGGTGTTGAAGTGATTGGCAGGCATGGCAGTTCTGAAAGTCAGTGAAACCGAGTTGCCTTCTTCGCCAGCAGGCTGGCTCCCACATTGAATCTTTGTTCAGTCATTGAGTTTGTGATGCACACAAATCAACTGTGGGAGCGAGCCTGCTCGCGAAGAGGCCGGTACAGGCGCTAAATCAACGTTTCAATCCGCAGCGAGTTAGTCGACCCAGGCTGCCCGAACGGCACCCCCGCAGTGATCAGCAGCGTGTCGCCACGCTCGGCCATACCCTGCGCCTGGGCGATTTCCAGCGCGGTCGAGCAAACCTCATCGACCTGACGCAGGCGATCGTTGACCACCGAATGAATGCCCCACGCCACGCTCAAACGCCGTGCGGTCTGCAGGTTCGGCGTCAGGTTGAGGATCGGCGCTTTCGGCCGTTCCCGCGCTGCACGCAAACTCGACGCACCGGACTCGCTGTAGTTGACCAGCACCGCCACCGGCAGCACGTTGCTGATACGACGAATCGCGCAGCTGATCGCATCGGAAACGGTCGCTTCCGCTTTCGGCCGGCTGACGTCGAGCTGGGTCTGATAGTCCGGACCGTTTTCCACCTGGCGAATGATCTTGCTCATCATCTGCACCGCTTCCAGCGGGTATTCGCCGGAGGCAGTTTCCGCCGACAGCATCACCGCATCGGCGCCTTCGGCCACGGCGTTGGCAACGTCAGTCACTTCGGCGCGGGTCGGGGCAGGGGAGAAGCGCATCGACTCAAGCATCTGCGTCGCCACCACCACCGGTTTGCCGAGTTCGCGGCAGGTGGTGATGATGTTCTTCTGAATCTGCGGCACGCTTTCGGCAGGTACTTCAACACCGAGGTCGCCACGCGCCACCATGATCGCGTCGCTCAGTTCAGCGATTTCGCGCAGTTGCTCAACGGCCGAAGGCTTCTCGATTTTCGCCATCAAAAAGGCTTTGTCGCCGATCAGTGCACGGGCTTCGATGATGTCTTGCGGGCGTTGCACAAACGACAGCGCGACCCAGTCCACACCCAGTTCCAGACCGAAGCTCAAGTCACGGCGATCCTTGGCAGTCAGCGGGCTGAGGTCGAGCACTGCTTGCGGCACGTTGACGCCTTTGCGATCCGACAACTCGCCGCCGTTGAGCACGGTGGTGTCGATCGCGTCAGCGTATTTGGTGACCACACGCAGACGCAGTTTGCCGTCGTCGAGCAGCAGGTCCATGCCCGCTTCCAGCGCTTCGATGATTTCCGGATGCGGCAGATTCACCCGGCGTTCATCGCCCGGTGTTGCGTCCAGATCCAGGCGGAACGCCTGACCACGATGCAGTTGCACCTTGTCGTCGGCGAACTTGCCGACGCGCAGTTTCGGTCCCTGCAAGTCCATCAGAATGCCCAGCGGATAGTTGAGCTGGCGCTCGACTTCGCGGATCCACTGATAGCGCTTGGCGTGGTCGGCGTGATCACCGTGGCTGAAGTTCAGGCGGAAGATGTTGACCCCGGCTTCGACCAGTTCACGGATGTCTTCGATGCCATCGACAGCAGGCCCGAGGGTGGCGAGGATTTTGACCTTTTTATCAGGCGTCATGATTTGCAGCTCTCAAGGATCAGGATGGCGCGGAAGTCGTTGACGTTGGTGCGGGTCGGCTCGGTGACGATCAACGCATCGAGCGCCGCGAAATAGCCGTAGCCGTTGTTGTTATCCAGTTCGTCGCTGGCGCTCAAACCGAGGGCGGCGGCGCGGGCGTAGCTGTCCGGGGTCATGATTGCGCCGGCGTTGTCTTCCGAGCCGTCGATGCCGTCGGTGTCACCCGCCAAGGCGTAAATCCCGGGCTGGCCTTTGAGGCTGTCGGTGAGGCTAAGGAGGAACTCGGCGTTGCGCCCGCCACGGCCATTGCCGCGCACGGTCACGGTGGTTTCGCCGCCGGAGAGAATCACGCACGGTGCCGCCAATGGCTGGCCGTGATGGATGATCTGGCGGGCGATGCCGGCGTGGACTTTTGCCACTTCGCGCGACTCACCTTCGAGGTCGCCGAGGATCAGCGTGCTGAAACCGGCCTGACGGCATTTCACCGCCGCAGCGTCCAGCGATTGCTGAGGACGGGCGATCAACTGGAAGTGGCTGCGTGCCAGGCTTGGATCACCGGGTTTCACGGTTTCCGACTCAGGGCTTTGCAGCCAGGTGCGTACCGAAACCGGAATCTCGATGCCGTAGCGTTTGATGATCGCCAGCGCTTCGGCGGAGGTGCTTGGATCGGCCACGGTCGGGCCGGAAGCGATGACCGTGGCGAGGTCGCCCGGTACATCGGAAATCGCGTAGGTATAAACAGTCGCGGGCCAGCAGGCCTTGCCCAGACGCCCGCCCTTGATCGCCGAGAGGTGCTTGCGCACGCAGTTCATCTCGCCGATGGTTGCGCCGGATTTGAGCAGGGCTTTGTTGATCGACTGCTTGTCAGCGAGGGTGATGCCTGCGGCAGGTAGCGCCAGCAGGGCAGAGCCACCACCGGAGAGCAGGAAGATCACGCGGTCGTCTTCGCTCAGGTTGCTGACCAGTTCGAGCACGCGTTTGGCCACGGCCAGACCGGCAGCGTCCGGCACCGGATGCGCGGCTTCGACCACTTCGATTTTTTCGCACGGGGCGCCGTGACCGTAACGGGTCACCACCAGGCCTGTGACTTCACCTTCCCAGCAGCGCTCGACTACTTGCGCCATGGCAGCAGCGGCTTTGCCGGCGCCGATGACGATCACCCGACCGCTGCGATCAGCAGGCAGATGGGCTTCGAGGACCTGGTTCGGATGGGCCGCGTCGATGGCTGTGGCAAACAGCTCGCGCAGCAGTTGTTGCGGATCGACCGACATGGCGGGCTCCCGGAATTCTTGTTATTCGAAAGGGCGGTAGAGATCCCTGTGGGAGCGAGCTTGCTCGCGAAAGCGGTGGATCAGTCAATATCCATGTCGACTGACACGCCCTCTTCGCGAGCAAGCTCGCTCCCACAGGTTTAAGCGGTGGGGCAGTGGCTTATTTGTTGTCGCGAATCGAGAAGTTGGCCATGTGCTCCAGACCCTTGATCAGCGCCGAGTGGTCCCAGTTGCTGCCACCGATGGCCGCGCAGGTGCTGAACACTTGCTGGGCGTTGGCGGTGTTCGGCAGGTTGATGTTCAGCTCTTTGGCGCCTTGCAGGGCCAGGTTCAGGTCCTTCTGGTGCAGGCTGATGCGGAAGCCTGGATCGAAAGTGCCTTTGATCATGCGCTCGCCGTGCACTTCAAGAATCTTCGAGGAAGCGAAACCGCCCATCAGTGCTTCACGCACCTTGGCTGGATCGGCACCGTTTTTCGAAGCGAACAGTAGGGCTTCAGCGACGGCCTGAATGTTCAGGGCGACGATGATCTGGTTGGCGACTTTGGCGGTCTGACCGTCGCCATTGCCACCGACCAGAGTGATGTTCTTGCCCATGGCCTGGAACAGCGGCAGAGCGCGTTCGAAGGCATCGGCGTCGCCACCGATCATGATGCTCAGAGTCGCGGCTTTGGCGCCGACTTCACCACCGGACACCGGTGCGTCGAGGTACTGCGCGCCTTTCTCGTTGATCTTGGCGGCGAACGCCTTGGTCGCGGTCGGCGAAATCGAGCTCATGTCGATGACGATTTTGCCTTTGCTCAGGCCGGCGGCAACGCCGTCGGCGCGGAACAGTACGTCGTCGACCTGCGGGGTATCCGGGACCATGACGATGATGAATTCTGCTTCCTGCGCGACTTCGCGCGGGTTGGCCAGGGCGACGGCGCCAGCGGCGACCAGGTCGGCGGGGGCGGCGTCGTGGTGCGCGGACAGGAACAGGCTGTGACCGGCTTTCTGCAGGTTCGAAGCCATTGGGTGGCCCATGATGCCGGTGCCGATAAATCCGATTTTAGCCATGAGAAAATCCTCTTGTTTTTGTCTTGCTCAAGCAAATAGGGGGAAGCTGTTGCCTTTATGTAGGAGTGAGCCTGCTCGCGATTCAGGCGCTGAGGTACATCAGGTGTACCGAGGTGAATTCATCGCGAGCAGGCTCACTCCTACAGGGGATCTGCGTCAGATTGCGTTATGGGTTTTCAGCCAGCCGAGGCCTGCTTCGGTGGTGGTCAGCGGCTTGTATTCACAGCCCACCCACCCCTGATAACCGATGCGATCGAGGTGTTCGAACAGGAAGCGGTAGTTGATTTCACCGGTGCCTGGTTCGTTGCGCCCCGGGTTGTCCGCGAGCTGCACATGGTTGATCTCGCCCAGGTGCGATTGCAGGGTGCGGGCCAGATCGCCTTCCATGATTTGCATGTGATAGATGTCGTATTGCAGGAACAGATTGGCGCTGCCGACCTGCTCGCGAATCGACAGGGCTTGCGCTGTGTTGTTCAGGTAGAAACCCGGAATGTCGCGGGTGTTGATCGCTTCCATCACCAGTTTGATGCCCGCTGCCTGCAGCTTGTCGGCGGCGTATTTCAGGTTGGCGACGAAGGTCTTTTCCACGGTGGCATCGTCAACGCCTTGCGGACGAATACCGGCCAGGCAGTTGATCTGGGTGTTGCCCAGCACTTGCGCGTAGGCAATCGCCAGATCGACACCGGCGCGGAACTCTTCAACCCGATCCGGCAGGCACGCGATACCGCGCTCGCCCTTGGCCCAGTCACCGGCCGGCAGGTTGAACAGCACTTGGGTCAGACCGTTGGCGTCGAGCTTGGCCTTGATTTCGGCAGAGCTGAAGTCGTACGGGAACAGGTACTCGACACCGCTGAAACCAGCCTTGGCGGCGGCGTCGAAACGGGCAAGGAAATCCTGTTCGGTGAACAGCATGGACAGGTTGGCTGCGAAACGCGGCATGGTGGTCTCCCGTTCTAGATTCTCGTTCCCACGCTCTGCGTGGGAATGCCTCAATGGACGCTCTGCGTCCGCTTTGGGACGCAGAGCGTCCCGGGCTGCGCCCACGCAGAGCGTGGGAACGATCAGCGGTCAGCAGTTAATCAAGCAGCGAAATCGCCGTTGGCGCATCGTTGCCGACCAGCGCCAGGTCTTCGAATTCGTTGACGGCGTTGATCTCGGTGCCCATGGAGATGTTGGTCACACGCTCCAGAATGATCTCGACGATCACCGGCACCTTGAACTCTTCGATCATCTGTTCGGCCTTGCGCAGGGCAGGGGCGATTTCCGAGGGCTCGAATACACGCAGCGCTTTACAGCCGAGGCCTTCAGCCACTGCAACGTGGTCAACACCGTAACCGTTGAGTTCCGGCGCGTTCAGGTTATCGAAGGACAGCTGCACGCAGTAGTCCATTTCGAACCCGCGCTGGGCCTGACGGATCAGACCCAGGTACGAGTTGTTCACCACGACGTGGATGTACGGCAGTTTGAACTGAGCGCCGACCGCCAGTTCTTCGATCATGAACTGGAAGTCATAGTCCCCCGACAGGGCCACGACTTTCCGGCTCGGATCGGCCTTCACCACGCCCAGCGCTGCCGGAATGGTCCAGCCCAACGGGCCGGCCTGGCCACAGTTGATCCAGTGACGCGGCTTGTAGACGTGCAGGAACTGCGCGCCGGCAATCTGCGACAGACCAATGGTGCTGACGTAGCAGGTGTCCTTGCCGAACACCTGGTTCATTTCTTCGTAAACGCGCTGCGGCTTGACCGGCACGTTGTCGAAGTGGGTCTTGCGATGCAGGCTGGCTTTACGCTGCTGGCAGTCTTGCAGCCAGGCACTGCGGTTTTTCAGCTTGCCGGCGGCTTGCCACTCACGCGCCACTTCGATGAACACGGTCAGTGCTGCAGCGGCGTCGGAAACGATGCCCAGATCCGGCGTGAACACGCGGCCGATCTGCGTGCCTTCGATGTCGACGTGAATGAACTTGCGACCTTCGGTGTAAACGTCAACCGAACCGGTGTGACGGTTGGCCCAACGGTTACCGATACCCAACACCACGTCGGATTTCAGCATGGTCGCGTTGCCGTAACGGTGCGAAGTCTGCAGGCCAACCATGCCCACCATCAGCGGGTGATCGTCCGGGATAGTGCCCCAGCCCATCAGGGTCGGGATCACCGGGATGCCGGTCAGCTCAGCGAATTCAACCAGCAGATCGCTGGCGTCGGCGTTGATGATGCCGCCGCCGGCCACCAGCAATGGACGCTCAGCCTGATCCAGCAAAGCCAAAGCCTTCTCGACCTGAACGCGGGTCGCAGTCGGTTTGGCCAGCGGCAGCGGCTGGTAGGCGTCGATGTCGAATTCGATTTCGGCCATCTGCACGTCGAACGGCAGGTCGATCAGCACGGGGCCAGGACGGCCGGAGCGCATTTCAAAGAACGCTTTCTGGAACGCGTAAGGCACCTGGCCCGGTTCCAGAACAGTGGTCGCCCACTTGGTGACTGGCTTGACGATGCTGGTGATGTCGACAGCCTGGAAGTCTTCCTTGTGCATACGGGCGCGGGGTGCCTGGCCGGTAATGCAGAGGATTGGAATCGAGTCGGCCGAGGCGCTGTAGAGCCCGGTGACCATGTCGGTACCGGCAGGGCCGGAAGTACCGATGCACACGCCGATGTTGCCGGCCTTGGTGCGGGTGTAGCCCTCGGCCATGTGCGAGGCGCCTTCAACGTGGCGAGCAAGGACGTGATCGATGCCACCGACCTTCTGCAAGGCGGAGTACAGCGGGTTGATGGCAGCGCCCGGGATGCCAAAAGCGGTATCAACCCCTTCACGGCGCATCACCAGAACGGCGGCTTCGATTGCTCTCATTTTGCTCATGGTTTTGTGCCTCTTTACGTTTTGTAATTGTATACAAGTGGCTTTGCGCAGAGTGTATTCACGGCGGACGGCGCAGGTCAATCCATTTTCTCAAGCGCCTGTTTCATTCGTCGGAAGCCTTTCTGACTGTGGCTTTTCGTCGCATGTGGCGCTTTTCGATAATTATTGTATACAAAAAAATAATTCATTGTGTTCTATTTGTTGCATCGACCTGCGGCAGAAAACCGCAGGCCCACGACTTTCCCTATAACAAAATGAGGACGGCACCATGAGCGCTTTAACCTTGAAAGTCGCAGTCAACCTGGTCAACGAAGCCATCAACGCAGGGCGCGGCATCAATGCCGCGCCGCTGACCATCGCGGTACTCGATACCGGCGGTCACCTGATCACCCTGCAACGCGAAGACGGCGCCAGCCTGCTGCGCCCGAACATCGCCATCGGCAAAGCCTGGGGCGCCATCGCGCTGGGCAAAGGCTCACGCCTGCTGGCACTCGACGCGCAACAACGCCCAGCCTTTATTGCCGCGCTGAACAGCATGGGCCAGGGCAGCGTCGTGCCGGCACCGGGCGGTGTGTTGATTCGGGATCAGGCGGGGAATGTGCTGGGTGCGATCGGGATTAGCGGGGATTTGTCGGATATTGATGAGCAGGTGGCGATCAGGGCGGTGGAGGCGTTGGAGTTGAGGGCGGATGCGGGGGTGGCTGCTTGATCTTTAGCGTCTGAACTGAAGTCTTCGCGAGCAAGCTCGCTCCCACAGGTTTGTGTTCTGTCACATAAAGTGTGAACACCTCAAATCCCCTGTGGGAGCGAGCTTGCTCGCGAAGGCGATTCAACGGACACATCTGGCTAACAGTCTTGACGCTTCCTCCCCGTGTACAGATCTAACCTTTCAGGTCATCTCTTGAAAGGGGCAAAGGAATGCCGAAACTGTCCGCTTCACATCGCTTGCGCTTTGGTCGTTACGACGAGCCCAACCGAATTTATCTGCTGACTGCCAATACCCTATATCGCGAACCTGTTTTCCACGATTTTGCGTTGGGCAGGTTGGTCGTTGACCAATTTCGACGCGCCCAAGAGCAGGGCTTTGCCGACTCTTTGGCGTGGGTGGTTATGCCTGACCACTTTCATTGGTTGATCGATTTGAAGCGAGGTTCCTTGAGTGACCTGATGCAACGGACCAAATCCTTGAGCGCGCGGGCTGTGAATATGGCTGCGGATAGAAAAGGCAGTTTGTGGCAGCAGGGATTTCATGACCGTGCGCTGAGGCGGGAAGACGATTTGGTGAAAATGGCGCGTTATGTCGTGGCCAACCCATTGCGGGCAGGTTTAGTGCAGAAGTTTGGCGACTATCCCCTGTGGGATGCGATGTGGGTCTGACAGGCTAACCGAGTCGCTCCATTCGCGAGCAAGCTCGCTCCCACATTGGATCTGTGGCGTTCACGAATCCCTGTGGGAGCGAGCTTGCTCGCGAAGCAGTCGCCGCGGTCTATCAGTCCGGCTCACACCCCTTCAACACCAGCCGGATAATCGTTTGCGCCGCCGCTTCATAATCCGCCTCGTCCAGCTTGTCTTTCCCGGTGACTGCAGAAATCTGCCAGTCGAAGTCGGCGTAGGTCTGGGTCGCGGCCCAGATGCTGAACATCAGGTGATTAGGGTCGATCGGGGCAATTTGCCCGCGGTCGATCCAGCTCTGGATGCAATCGATGTTGTGCTTGGCCTGGCCGTTGAGTTGCTCGACCAGGTCGGCGCTGAGGTGTGGGGCGCCGTGCATGATTTCGCTGGCGAATACTTTCGAGGCGAAGGGCAGGTCGCGGGAGATGCGGATTTTCGAGCGGATGTAGCCGCTCAGCACTTCGCTCGGTACGCCGTCCGGATTGAACGGGGTCGAGGCCTGCAAAATCGGCACGATGATGCTTTCCAGAACCTCGCGGTAGAGGTTTTCCTTGGACTTGAAGTAGTAGTAGACATTGGGCTTGGGCAATCCCGCCTTGGCGGCGATGTCGCTGGTTTTGGTCGCAGCGAAGCCCTTGTCGGCAAACTCCTCACTGGCGGCACGCAGGATCAGTTCTTTGTTGCGCTCGCGGATTGTGCTCATAAACCCGGTGGTTCCTTGCCTGTTCTGGCGGTTGCGCATGGTAGCACCGGCCTCGCGCAGCGCTCAAGAATGCCCCGTGTGGTCTGTGGTCGCGTTATGCTTCGCACCATTCATACATAAAAGGAAACAGGATTCATGGCAGGAAGCAGTTTGCTGGTGCTGGTCGATGATATTGCCACTGTGCTGGATGACGTGGCGTTGATGAGCAAAATGGCCGCCAAGAAGACCGCCGGCGTACTCGGCGATGATCTGGCGCTCAACGCCCAGCAGGTCTCCGGCGTACGTGCCGAACGGGAAATCCCCGTGGTCTGGGCCGTGGCCAAGGGTTCTTTCGTCAACAAACTGATTCTAGTGCCATCGGCGCTGGCGATCAGTGCGTTCGTGCCGTGGCTGGTGACGCCATTGTTGATGGTCGGCGGTGCGTATCTGTGCTTTGAGGGTTTTGAGAAGCTTGCGCACAAGTTTCTGCACAGCAAGGCTGAAGACGAGGTCGAACATGCGCAACTGACTGAAGCAGTTGCTGATCCGGCGACCGATCTGGTGGCGTACGAGAAGGACAAGATCAAAGGCGCGATCCGCACTGACTTTATCCTCTCCGCAGAAATCATCGCGATCACCCTGGGCACCGTGGCTACTGCTTCGCTGACTCAGCAAGTGATCGTCATGTCCGGTATCGCGATTGTGATGACGGTGGGCGTGTATGGACTGGTGGCGGGCATCGTCAAACTCGACGACCTCGGCTTGTGGCTGACGCAAAAGCCTGGGCAGTTGGCGAAGAAAATCGGCAGCGCCATTCTCAGTGCCGCGCCGTACATGATGAAAACCCTGTCGGTGGTCGGCACGGCGGCGATGTTCCTGGTCGGCGGCGGCATCCTCACCCATGGCGTGCCGGTCGTGCATGATTGGATTGAAGGCGTTGGCGCCGCGGCCGGTAGTGCCGGGTTTGCGGTGCCGATGTTGCTCAATGGCGTGGCGGGGATTATTGCCGGTGCGGTGGTGTTGGCGGTGGTTTCCGTTGTCGGCAAAATCTGGAAAGCCGTGAAGGGCTAACCAGCGACACAAAACAAATGTGGGAGCGAGCTTGCTCGCGAAAGCGGAGTATCAGTCGACTTAAATGTTGACTGGACTACCGCATTCGCGAGCAAGCTCGCTCCCACATTGGATTCAGCTGATGCCATGAAAAAGGGCCATTCAATTTTCATTGAATGGCCCTTTTTTGTGCCTGCCGTTTTTACTCGGCGATCTGCAACTTACGCGCTTCGGTATACACGTAACGCACCTTCTCGTACTCGAACGGCGAGTTCATCTGGCCGTAGCGGAAGCTGGTCTGGTAGCGCTTGTCGACCGCGCGCAGGGCCCAGATTTCCGGGTGGTTGGAGCTGACTTCCGAGACGTTGAGGAAGTTGATCGCTGATTCGGCGGTGTAATCCACAGCAAGACCGGCGGTGTCGCGGATGTTCGACGGGCCGAGGATTGGCAACACGAAGTAGGCGCCGCCCGGTACTCCGTAGAAGCCCAGGGTCTGGCCGAAGTCTTCGCTCTGGCGCGGCAGGCCCATGGCGGTCGCTGGGTCCCAAAGGCCGGCAATGCCGATGGTGGTGTTGAGCAGCAGGCGCGCGGTGGTTTCCATCGAGCGCTGACCTTTGAACTGCAACAGGCTGTTGACCAGGTTCGGCACGTCACCGAGGTTGTTGAAGAAGTTGCTTACCCCGGTACGCACAAAACTCGGCGTGATGTAGCGATAGCCATCGACCACCGGCAGGAACACCCATTGGTCGAAGCGGTAGTTGAAGTGGTAAACCCGACGGTTCCACGACTCCAGCGGGTCGTAGACGTTCAGCGCGTTGAGCGTCGAGCGCTCGAATTCGCGCTGATCCAGCCCCGGGTTGAACTTGAGTTTGGAGAGCGGCTCTTTGAAGCCGTCGCTGTCGACGACGACCGGCGCGTTGGCTTTACTGTTGTCGGCCTGGGCCACGCCTGCGCAGAGGAGCGCTGCCATCAGCAGGAGATATTTAGCCACGGAAGAACTCCAGCATGGCGTCGCTGTTGACGCGGTAGTTAAGGTTGCCGCAATGGCCGCCCAGTGGATAAACGGTCAGACGATCACCGAACGTTTTACGCAGGAAACCGAGATCGCCCGGGCCGAGGATCACGTCGTCGGCGTTGTGCATCACGGCGATTTTCGGGCTGTCGTGCAGGTAATCCTTGAGCGCATACAGGCTGACCTGGTCGATCAGCTGCAGCAGGCTGCCGCCGTCAGTGCGCGCACGCCACATCGGAATCACCTGATCGGTCAGATAGCAGTCGAAGTCGCACTGCAGCGCGCGCTTGAGGAATGGCGTGAGGCTGGTGCCTTCGGTGATCGGGAACTTCGGCGGGGTGATCAGGCCGCGACGGTTGATCAGATCCGAGGTGAAGGCAATGTCGGCCGCCGAGAAGCGGAACGAGGTGCCGATCAGCATCGCCATCTGTTCGTTGGTCAGGTGCTGCTTGGACTGCTGGAAGTCGTAGAGCAGTGCATCGTTGAGGTCGATGTAGCCTTTCTGCTGGAAGTAGCGGGTCAACTTCGACAGCACCAGTTCATAGAACGTGGTGCTGTTGTTGATGCCTTTCACCTCGGTTTGCACCAACTTGTCGAGGTTGGTCACCGAGGTGTAGAGGTTGACCGGCGGATTGAGCAGCAGGACTTTCTTGAAGTTGAAGCTGCGGCGCGTCTCGTCCAGATGCGCGACGAAGGCGGCATCAAGGGCGCCGAGGCTGTAACCGGTCAGGTAGTACTCGGTCACCGGCAGTTTCGGGTTCTGCGCGCGCACGGCCTGCATCACCCGATACATGTCCTCGGCGTCTTCCTTGGTCACGCCCGGGGTCGCGAAGCGCGAGGCGGCGCTGATGAAGTCGAAACTGGTCGGCGACGACAATTGCACGACGTGGTAGCCGGCCTTGTAGTAGAGCTTTTTCAGGTATTCGTTGAGGGTGCTGTCATAACGCGCGCCGGTGCCGGCGATCAGGAAGATCAGCGGTGCCGGTTTGTCCTGGGTGGCGATGCGATAGGTGAGTTTTTTCACCGCCCAAAAGTTATCCGGCAGGATGAACTCTCGCTCCGGGCGCAACGTCAGGCTGCGGTCCGACTGATTGATGTCGTCGTCCAGCGGCAATTCCGGGCGCAAGTCCGGCGGCGTCGTGGCGATGGTCGCCTCGAACGGGTTGGTCAGGGGGTAGCCATAACTGGCGGCATCGATATCCACCGCCAGTGCGGACGCACTCAAAATAAGGCCGCTGAACAGCGCGGCGAAGCGCAAGGAACGGAGCATGACTAGATCCCTTAGAGGAAGGTGCCGAATGAAGTTCGCAGGCTATGACCACCGGGGTTGCGCCAAAGTGCCATGCTGCGGCACCAAACAGGCAGAATTCGGAGTAATAGTAGCTGGACGATACACTTTGCACGCCCTGAATGAACAGTTAACAGTTGTTAGTTCTTGCACACGGCTGGCGGCAGATTAAGCTGGCCGCCGATTTCCGAAGATTGGAGTGTTTCATGTCCCGCCGTTTGCCCGTGATTTTGCTGCTCATTCTGTTGCCGTTGTGGCTGGCCGCCAGTTATGGCGCGCGTTATGGCTTTATGGAAGACGGAAAGTGGGTGGGCATCTGCGTGGATGAGGCCAGTCGCTGGGAATGTCAGGTGCGGTCGAACCTTGGGTTGATGATTCACTTCAAGGTGATGGGCTGGACGGCGTTGGGTGCGGCATTGATCGGTTTTGTCTTGCCGGGGCGGGCAGGGTGGTGGCTGGCGGTGCTGGCGCTGGTGTTTGGGGCGCCGGCGCTGGCGTTGTACAACACCACGTTGGCGGTGTTTGCGCTGGTGATTGCCGGGTTGCGTCTGGTCCGGGAGTCCCGCAGCGCCTGACAGTCAGTCTTCGCGAGCAAGCTCGCTCCCACATTTGGAATGCATTCTCCTGTGGGAGCGAGCTTGCTCGCGAAGAGGTCTTTAGCCTCGCTGAAAATCAGACCTTGCGAACACGCAGGCAGCGCCACAACGCAGCCACCATCAAGCCACTCACCAACGCCCAACCCCACGCCTGCTGATTCTGCAAACCTTCCTGATACAACTGCGGCGCAATCCCCGCGCCGACAATAAACGTCAGCAGGGCAATTTCCCGACGCGGCACGCTCACCGGCCGGCACAGATAAACCAGCGCCGGCAGCACGAACGCCATGCTCGCAAAGCTGCGATAACGCGGATCGAAGACCATCTCCAGCATCATTACTGCTGCGGCAAAACCTGCCGCTGCGACCAGCCAGCCCGCGCGGCGCTCCAATAGATTGAACGCCCGCTCACGCCAGCCAGTACGGGCGCTCAACGTCAACGCAGCGTGCGCCAGAACCAACAGATTCAACACCGTCAGCAAGCCGACCCACAACCACTCACTGGCAAACCGCGTGGTTACCCGTGCGAGATCACCCCAGGCGCCAATCGAGCAAGCGGCGAGGGCGCCCAGCAGCGGCAACACCAACGCCGAGCGCGTAGTGCGGACGCGACCGCCAAGGATCAGCGTGCCAAGAAAAATCAAACCACCGACCGCCAGCCATTCCTTCCAATAGGGGACGTTGGTCACCGGCCCGGCCAGCACGCCCTTGTCGTGACGGTCGGCATCGAACAAGCCCCAATAGCCACCGACTGCGCCTTCACTGCCGCGCTTCCACGGCTGGTCGAAGGCTTCGATCAGGTTGTAATGCCAGCCTTCCTTCTCGGCCATCGCGACAAAACCACGAATGAATTTGGCCTCATTGACCCGACTCGGCAGGGCGGTTTCGCGCTGACGGCCTTCGCTCGGCCAGCCGGTTTCGCCGATCATCACGTCTTTCGGTGCGAATTTATTACCGAACACCTGGCGCACATCCGCCACATGCTGCAGGGCGACATCGATGTTCGACGGATCATCTTCCCAGTACGGCAGCAAATGAATTGTCAGAAAGTCCACCGCTGGCGCGACTTCAGGATGCTTGAGCCAGAACTCCCAGACAT
Organism: Pseudomonas sp. ok266; assembly: GCF_900110195.1. NCBI lineage: Bacteria > Pseudomonadati > Pseudomonadota > Gammaproteobacteria > Pseudomonadales > Pseudomonadaceae > Pseudomonas > Pseudomonas sp. ok266. The sequence goes on from NZ_FOCU01000015.1 coordinate 130,234, forward strand.
CGGCGTACGTGACCGGTTGCTTGACCTGACTTTTGACCTTGTTGATCAATCGGGCCAGTTGCGCGCCGGTGACTTCCTTGCGCAGCAGCGCCTCGTTGCCGACGATCACTGCACTGACCACATCCGCGTTGGCGTTGGCCGATTTGATCAGCAGGTCGACTTCCTTTTCGGTGTCCACCGGGTTGCTGTTGACCCACGCGCCGATCATCAATTTCAAGCCGTGTTTGCGCGCCAGATCCGGCAGCGCCTCAAGGCCCGTCATCGAGTAAGTGCGTATGCACTCAAAGCGTGTCGCCAGCAATGCGAGGTCGGCGTCCATGCGCTCCGGGCGCAGTTTGAACGGCACGTCGAACGGCGATTGGTCTTTATCGAACGGGGTGTAGGAGGCGCACTGCAATTTATGCGTCGGGGTCGCGGCGTCGGGCAGGATCACTGGTTGGCCGAGGCCGTACCAGAAGCCGCCGAGGGCAAACAGCCCGAGCAGGCAGGCGAAGAGATAAGGCAGAAAGGGGAAGCGGGAAGTCGCGGACATGGTCAGGCCGAGTGGCTGCAAAGCGAGGCATGTTACCTGCATTTATAGAGGGGTTGGTGACCGGCATGATTTGCACATGCAAAGTTCGGGCGGATTATTTGGCGTCATTTATATAGCCGCGATTAATGGCCTTCTGATGTCGTTTCTCGTTGCCTTGAGGTCGCTGACAGAGCAGGTCGCCTGCGGCGTCAGGTTGATGATCAAGGCATCAGTACTCCGCTGATGTTCGAGTTGGTTTGCGGTCAGGCGTGATGGGGGCGCTGTGCACCATAACAATACGTTGACGATGCCCGGCATCCGTCGGGCGCAGCATTTCGGGGAAGTAACGATGAAGATGCGACGACTTTTAGGCGCAGGTGCCGCTGTGGTGCTTGCGATGAGTTCCACTTTCGCCAGCGCAGAAAAACAGACCCTGAACATCGGTTACGTTGACGGCTGGTCCGACAGCGTCGCGACCACCCACGTGGCGGCCGAAGTGATCAAGCAGAAACTCGGCTACGACGTGAAACTGCAAGCCGTTGCCACCGGGATCATGTGGCAGGGTGTTGCCACCGGCAAGCTCGACGCCATGCTCTCGGCCTGGCTGCCCGTGACCCACGGCGAATACTGGACGAAGAACAAGGATCTGGTCGTCGATTACGGCCCGAACTTCAAGGATGCAAAAATCGGCCTGATCGTGCCGGAGTATGTAAAAGCCAAGTCGATCGAAGACCTGAAAACCGACGACACCTTCAAGAATCGCATCGTCGGCATCGACGCCGGTTCAGGCGTGATGCTCAAGACTGATCAGGCGATCAAGGATTACGGCCTCGACAAGTACTCGCTCAAGGCCAGTTCCGGCGCCGGCATGATTGCCGAGCTGACCCGTGCCGAGAAGAAAAACGAATCGATCGCCGTTACCGGTTGGGTGCCGCACTGGATGTTCGCCAAGTGGAAACTGCGCTTCCTCGACGATCCGAAAGGCGTGTATGGCGCGGCTGAAACCGTGAACAGCATCGGCAGCAAAGAACTGGCGACCAAAGCGCCGGAAGTGGCCAAGTTCCTGAAGAACTTCCAGTGGGCGTCGAAAGACGAAATCGGCGAAGTCATGCTGGCGATTCAGGACGGTGCCAAACCTGAAGCCGCGGCCAAGGATTGGGTGGCCAAACACCCGGATCGCGTGGCTGACTGGACTAAATAAAAGCCTCACCGCCTAACCCTGTGGGAGCGAGCCTGCTCGCGAATGCGATCTGTCAGTTGATGCAAATATCGACTGATCCGACGCCTTCGCGAGCAAGCTCGCTCCCACAGTTGTTTTGTGTGTACCGGAAATTGGCAAAAGTGTCATGGCGTTCTACTACTAAGGTCGTCTGTTACCGCGCTCGCAGCCGCATACATTAGCTATGTTCCAACAATAATTTGTGCTGCGAGGATAAAAACAATGAACGACAGCATTTACCTCTCGATTCAAAACAGTCCCCGATTCAAGGAGCTGGTTCAGAAAAGGGAACGATTCGCCTGGATTCTCTCGGCAATCATGCTCGGGCTGTACTCCGCATTCATTCTGTTGATCGCTTACGGGCCGCAAGTGCTCGGGGCGAAACTCAGTCCTGAATCTTCGATTACCTGGGGCATTCCGATCGGTGTCGGTCTGATTGTCTCGGCCTTCGTCCTGACCGGTATCTATGTGCGCCGCGCCAATGGCGAGTTTGACGACCTGAACAATGCGATTCTCAAGGAGGCTCAGCAATGATCCGGCGTCTACTGGCTCTTCTGAGCATCTCGGCGTTCGCGCCTGCGGTCTGGGCCGCTGACGCCCTGACCGGTGAAGTTCACAAACAACCGCTCAATGTCGCGGCGATTGCCATGTTCGTGGTGTTCGTCGGTGCGACCCTGTGCATCACTTACTGGGCGTCCAAGCGTAACAAGTCGGCTGCCGACTACTACGCGGCGGGCGGCAAAATCACCGGTTTCCAGAACGGTCTGGCGATTGCCGGTGACTACATGTCCGCGGCGTCCTTCCTGGGGATTTCCGCGCTGGTGTTCACCTCCGGCTACGATGGCCTGATCTACTCGATCGGCTTCCTGGTGGGCTGGCCGATCATTCTGTTCCTGATCGCCGAGCGTCTGCGTAACCTGGGGAAATACACCTTTGCCGACGTGGCGTCCTACCGCCTCGGGCAAACCCAGATCCGCACGCTATCGGCCTGCGGCTCGCTGGTGGTGGTGGCGTTCTACCTGATCGCGCAAATGGTTGGTGCCGGCAAGCTGATCCAGCTGCTGTTCGGTCTCGACTACTACGTGGCGGTGATTCTGGTCGGTATCCTGATGTGCATGTACGTGCTGTTCGGCGGCATGCTGGCGACCACCTGGGTGCAGATCATCAAGGCGGTGCTGCTGCTGTCCGGTGCCTCGTTCATGGCGCTGATGGTGATGAAGCACGTCAACTTCGACTTCAACATGCTGTTCTCCGAGGCGATCAAGGTTCACCCGAAAGGTGAGGCGATCATGAGCCCGGGCGGTTTGGTGAAAGATCCGGTATCGGCGTTCTCCCTCGGCCTGGCACTGATGTTCGGTACCGCTGGCCTGCCGCACATTCTGATGCGTTTCTTCACCGTGAGTGACGCCAAAGAAGCGCGCAAGAGCGTGCTCTACGCCACTGGCTTCATTGGTTACTTCTACATCCTGACGTTCATCATCGGCTTCGGCGCGATCCTGCTGGTCAGCACCAACCCGGCCTTCAAAGATGCGGCGGGCGCTCTGCTCGGCGGCAATAACATGGCGGCGGTGCACCTGGCTGACGCGGTGGGCGGCAGTATTTTCCTGGGCTTTATCTCGGCTGTAGCGTTTGCGACCATTCTGGCGGTAGTGGCGGGTCTGACCCTGGCCGGTGCTTCGGCGGTCTCTCACGATCTGTATGCCAGCGTGATCAAGAAGGGCAAGGCTAACGACAAGGATGAGATTCGCGTTTCGAAGATCACCACGGTTGCGCTGGGTATTCTGGCTATTGGCTTGGGTATCTTGTTCGAAAGCCAGAACATTGCGTTCATGGTGGGCTTGGCGTTCTCGATCGCTGCCAGCTGTAACTTCCCGGTGCTGTTGCTTTCGATGTACTGGAAGAAGCTGACCACTCGGGGCGCGATGATTGGTGGCTGGTTGGGTCTGGTGAGTGCGGTGGGCTTGATGATCCTTGGCCCGACCATCTGGGTGCAGATTCTGCATCATGAGAAGGCAATCTTCCCTTACGAGTATCCGGCGTTGTTTTCGATGATCATTGCTTTTGTCGGGATCTGGTTCTTCTCGATTACTGACAAGTCGACGGCTGCGGATAACGAGCGGGCGCTGTTCTTCCCGCAGTTTGTGCGTTCGCAGACTGGGTTGGGGGCGAGTGGGGCGGTTTCGCATTGATGGTTTGATGGTTTTGTAATGTTGTGCTGAATGCCCCGGTTGAGAGATCGGGGCATTTTTATTGGGCGGTTATCGGCTAGAGCTGTGTACATATCCGTTGCTGCGGTAACGGCTGATTAGGGTTTCGCCCTTACGGCGACTCACTTTTTTTACAAACGCCTAAAAAAAGTAAGAAAAAAAACGCTTGCTCCTACGTGCGGCCCGCTCGCTGGGGCTCGGGGTTCCTTCGCTGCGGGATCGATCCGGGCGCAGCGCCTACGGTTTGCTTCGCTGCACCTCCTCTCGCTGTGTTTGGCTGCGCCAAACGGTCGCTGCGCTCCCCCGTCCGGATCAATCCCTCCACTCAGCCTTCCGACGTCGCCTTACAGATCAAGAGCTGCAGCCGAGCTAACGCTCATCCTGTTGAGTGGTGAAGAGCACAGCGCGGTCGGCTGTGGTTTTGTGTTGGATTCGCCCCTCACCCCAGCCCTCTCCCGAGGGAGAGGGAGCCGATGGTGAGCTTTTCAAAATTTGTGTTCAACGCGGTATTGCACGTCGGCGTACCTCTCCCAAACACCTCGGTCAGTCCCCTCTCCCTCCGGTAGTGGAAGGAAATGGGGCTGATTTGTTTCCTTTTTTTAAAGCCTGAGTTCAACGCGGTATCGCAAGTCGGCGTAGCTCTCTCAAATACCTCAGTTAGTCCCCTCTCTCTCAGGGAGGGTGATGGGCCGATTCGTTTGCTTTTCAGAGCCTGAGTTCAACGCGGTATTGCACGTCGGCGTACCTCTCCCAAACACCTCGGTCAGTCCCCTCTCCCTCCGGGAGAGGGCTAGGGTGAGGGGCTCTTGATCTGGCTTGTGATCTTGCTTTGGCTTTGGCTTTGGTTTTTGATCTTTTGCCCCATCGGCAGGCCGAGCGTAGGTGTTCATCCGGGGGTTAGGCGCGCAGCGCCGTTCGACGAAGTCGATCACATCGAGAGGAGGTGCAGCGAAGCAAACCGTAGGCGATGCCCCCGGATGGACACCGTAGCGAGGGAACACTGAGCCTCAGCGAAGTGCCGTACGCCAGGGGCAAAGCCTTTTGCTTACTTTTTGGCGTTTGAAAAAGTGAGTCGCTGTAAGAGCGAAACCGCCAGCGGCAACACCCGCAGCAACGGATATGCCCCCAATCCCAATCCCAATCCCAATCCCAATCCCAAAGCCCCAAATCCCAGACAAACAAAAACGGCCCCTATATAAATAGAGGCCGTTCCCGATACAACTTAAGACGTTATCGCAAGACAAATCTTATTTGCGGTCTTCCAGCTTGGTAATGTCACGCGACTCGTAGCCGGTGTACAACTGGCGCGGACGGCCAATCTTGTACGGGCTGGAGAGCATTTCTTTCCAGTGGGAGATCCAGCCAACAGTACGCGCCAGCGCGAAAATCACGGTGAACATGCTGGTCGGAATGCCGATCGCCTTGAGGATGATCCCCGAATAGAAGTCGACGTTCGGGTACAGCGAGCGCTCGATGAAGTACGGGTCAGTCAACGCGATCTCTTCCAGGCGCATGGCCAGTTCGAGTTGCGGATCGTTGTTGATGCCCAGTTCCTTCAGTACTTCGTCGCAGGTCTGCTTCATTACAGTCGCGCGAGGGTCGCGGTTCTTGTAAACGCGGTGACCGAAGCCCATCAGTTTGAACGAATCGTTCTTATCCTTGGCCTTGGCGATGAACTTGTCGATGTTCGAAACATCGCCAATCTCGTCAAGCATGGTCAATACGGCTTCGTTCGCACCGCCGTGGGCAGGGCCCCACAGTGCGGCGATACCGGCGGCGATACAAGCGAACGGGTTGGCACCCGAAGAACCTGCCAGACGCACGGTGGAGGTCGAAGCGTTCTGCTCGTGGTCGGCGTGGAGGATGAAGATCCGGTCCATGGCCTTGGCGAGTACCGGGCTGATCGGTTTGATCTCGCACGGGGTGTTGAACATCATGTGCAGGAAGTTTTCCGCGTACGTCAGGTCGTTGCGCGGGTACATCATGGGCTGGCCCATGGAGTACTTGTAAACCATCGCTGCCAGGGTCGGCATCTTGGCAACCAGACGGATCGCGGAAATTTCGCGATGCTGCGGGTTATTGATGTCCAGGGAGTCGTGGTAGAAGGCCGAGAGGGCGCCGACTACACCGCACATGACGGCCATCGGGTGGGCGTCGCGACGGAAACCGTTGAAGAAGGTTTTCAACTGCTCGTGAACCATCGTGTGGTTTTTCACGGTGCTGACGAACTGGGCCTTCTGTTCTGCGGTCGGCAGTTCGCCGTTGAGCAGCAGGTAGCAGGTTTCCAGGTAGTCCGACTTTTCAGCCAGTTGTTCGATCGGGTAGCCGCGGTGCAACAGAATGCCGTTGTCGCCGTCGATATAGGTGATCTTCGACTCGCACGAGGCGGTCGACATGAAGCCTGGGTCGAAAGTGAAGCGGCCCGTGGCCGTCAGGCCCCGAACATCGATTACATCGGGACCAACGGTGCCGGTTAAAATGGGCAGCTCGACGGGGGCTGCGCCCTCGATGATCAACTGCGCTTTTTTGTCAGCCATGTGGCCTCCTATTTATGCTTGAACCATCAGACAGACCCCCCACGCAGGGCCCGCACCACTATAGTGAGATAAATTCGAATGTCAATTTGCCTAAAGTCTTGCTCCAGAAGGCTTTAAGCGCACTTTTTCCTCGAAATTGACTGCCATTTACGCCTTTTATACGACTTGTGCAATCAGCTATTTGGGGTAGGTGATTGCGTTGTCATTAGTAGCCTAACTGTCTATACTCGGCCACCGACCGCCAAGGGCTTTTGGGCTTGCTTTCATTGGGGGTCGCATCCCTGGGTGGTGGTTACCTGACCAGTGCACTCCCCAACAACTTTGCCCTGATTGTTAGGGGCTCTTCAGTGTGAAAAAAAAGCCGTGAAAAGCCAACGACCTGTAAACCTAGACCTAAGGACCATCAAACTCCCAGTCACTGCTTACACGTCCATTCTTCACCGTATCTCCGGTGTCATCCTCTTCGTGTGCCTTGCCATCATGCTTTATGCATTGGACAAGTCGCTCAGCTCCGAGGAAGGCTTCGGTCAGGTGAAAGCGTGTCTGACCAGTCCGCTAGCCAAGCTAGTGATTTGGGGCATCCTGTCCGCTCTGCTGTATCACCTGGTAGCCGGTGTGCGCCATTTGATCATGGACATGGGCATCGGTGAGACGCTGGAAGGCGGCAAGCTGGGCTCGAAAATCGTTATCGCCGTTTCCGTGGTGGTAATCGTTCTGGCAGGAGTTTGGATATGGTAACTAACGTCACGAACCTGTCGCGTTCGGGCCTCTATGACTGGATGGCGCAACGTGTGTCTGCGGTCGTTCTCGCGGCTTACTTCATCTTTCTGATCGGATACGTCGTGGCCCACCCTGGCCTCGAGTATGCCCAGTGGCATGAATTGTTCGCCCACAACGGGATGCGTATTTTCAGCCTCCTGGCCCTTGTTGCTCTCGGCGCTCACGCCTGGGTCGGCATGTGGACCATCGCGACTGACTACCTGACGCCGATGGCGTTCGGCAAGTCCGCAACGGCGATACGTTTCCTTTTCCAGGCAGTATGCGGCGTTGCGATGTTCGCTTACTTCGTCTGGGGTGTGCAGATTCTCTGGGGTATCTGAGTCATGGCTAACATTCCAACGATTTCTTTCGACGCCATCATTATTGGTGGTGGCGGTGCCGGCATGCGCGCTGCGCTGCAACTGGCACAGGGCGGTCACAAGACTGCCGTGATCACCAAGGTTTTCCCGACCCGTTCGCACACTGTATCCGCTCAGGGCGGCATCACGTGCGCGATCGCGTCTGCTGACCCGAACGATGACTGGCGCTGGCACATGTACGATACCGTCAAGGGCTCCGACTACATCGGTGACCAGGACGCTATCGAATACATGTGTCAGGAAGGCCCGGCCGCGGTTTTCGAACTGGACCACATGGGTCTGCCGTTCTCGCGTACCGAGCAAGGCCGTATCTACCAGCGTCCGTTCGGTGGTCAGTCCAAGGACTACGGTAAAGGCGGCCAGGCTGCGCGTACTTGCGCAGCTTCCGACCGTACCGGTCACGCCCTGCTGCACACCCTTTATCAGGGCAACCTGAAAGCCGGTACCACGTTCCTGAACGAGTACTACGCTGTCGACCTGGTGAAAAACCAGGAAGGCGATTTCGTCGGTGTGATCGCGATCTGCATCGAAACTGGCGAAACTTCCTACATCCGCGCCAAAGCCACCGTATTGGCTACCGGCGGTGCAGGTCGTATCTACGCTTCCACCACCAACGCCCTGATCAACACCGGTGACGGCGTCGGCATGGCTCTGCGTGCTGGCGTACCGGTACAAGACATCGAAATGTGGCAGTTCCACCCGACCGGCATCGCCGGTGCCGGTGTACTGGTTACAGAAGGTTGCCGTGGTGAAGGTGGTTACCTGATCAACAAGCACGGCGAGCGTTTCATGGAGCGTTATGCTCCGAACGCCAAAGACCTTGCCGGTCGTGACGTGGTTGCTCGCTCGATGGTTAAAGAAATCATCGCTGGCAACGGTTGCGGTCCGAATGGCGACCACGTGATGCTCAAGCTCGACCACCTGGGCGAGGAAGTGCTGCACAGCCGTCTGCCAGGCATCTGCGAACTGTCGAAGACTTTCGCCCACGTTGACCCGGTTGTTGCGCCGGTTCCGGTTGTTCCGACTTGCCACTATATGATGGGCGGCGTTGCCACCAACATCCATGGTCAGGCGATCACCCAGAACGCCGATGGCGTGGATCAGATCATTCCTGGTCTGTTCGCGGTAGGTGAAGTGGCTTGCGTATCGGTTCACGGTGCCAACCGTCTGGGCGGCAACTCGCTGCTCGACCTGGTGGTATTCGGCCGCGCTGCCGGCCTGCACCTGGAAAAAGCCCTGACCGACGGCATCGAATACGACGACGCTACCGAAGCCGACATCGAAGCTGCCCTGTCGCGCCTGAACGCACTGAACAACCGTACTGACGGCGAAGACGTCGCTACCCTGCGTCGCGAGCTGCAGAGCTGCATGCAGAACTACTTCGGTGTATTCCGTACTGGCGAATACATGCAGAAGGGTATTGCTCAGCTGGCCGATCTGCGCAAGCGTATCGCCAACGTGAAGATCAACGATAAGTCGCAGGCGTTCAACACTGCACGTATCGAAGCGCTGGAACTGCAAAACCTGCTGGAAGTGGCTGAAGCTACCGCCATCGCGGCCGAAGTACGTAAAGAGTCCCGCGGTGCTCACGCCCGTGAAGACTTTGAAGATCGTGATGACGAAAACTGGCTGTGCCACACCCTGTACTTCCCGGGTGACAAGCGCGTCACCAAGCGTGCCGTGAACTTCTCGCCGAAGACTGTTCCGACTTTCGAACCTAAAGTCCGGACTTATTAAGGGTGACCGCCATGTTGAATGTCAGTGTTTATCGCTACAACCCTGATCAGGACGCTGCGCCGTTCATGCAGGAATTCCAGGTCGATACCGGTGGTAAAGACCTGATGGTGCTGGACGTGCTGGCTCTGATCAAAGAGCAGGACGAGGGTTTCTCCTATCGTCGCTCTTGCCGTGAAGGCGTCTGCGGCTCCGACGGCATGAACATCAACGGTAAAAACGGTCTGGCGTGCATCACGCCGCTGTCCGCCGTTGTAAAAGGTAACAAGCTGATCGTTCGTCCGCTGCCAGGTTTGCCGGTTATCCGTGACCTGGTCGTCGATATGAGCATCTTCTACAAGCAATACGAGAAGGTGAAGCCTTACCTGCAGAACGACACGCCGGCTCCGGCCATCGAGCGTCTGCAGTCGCCAGAAGAGCGTGAAAAACTCGACGGTCTGTACGAGTGCATCCTGTGCGCTTGCTGCTCGACCTCTTGCCCGTCCTTCTGGTGGAACCCGGACAAGTTCCTGGGTCCAGCTGCGCTGCTGCAAGCTTATCGCTTCCTGGCAGACAGCCGTGACACCAAGACATCCGAGCGTCTGGCTTCGCTCGATGACCCGTTCAGCGTCTTCCGCTGCCGGGGCATCATGAACTGCGTCAACGTATGTCCGAAAGGCCTGAACCCGACTAAGGCCATCGGTCACATCCGTAACATGCTGCTTTCGAGCGGCGTGTGATTCAGCTGCTGTAACCGCTGTACCGTAGAGGCTGTGGCGCGGGCTTCAACCCGCGTCATGGCTATAACCAGAGCAGTAGCCACAAGCTGCCGCTCTTATTTTGAAGAAATGAGACAAGCAGGGGCATCCGGGCTGGTACCCGGACTATCAGTGTGATCCTAAGTGGCTTGTTTTAGTCGCTGCATTCGGACTTCTGCAAGTTTGCTCGGTGTCGACATCGATGGTGTTCCCCTAACCGAGGGTGACCAAGCATGCAAGAAAGCGTGATGCAGCGCATGTGGAACAGCGCCTACCTTTCAGGTGGAAACGCTGCCTATGTGGAAGAGCTTTATGAGCTCTACCTGCACGACCCTAACGCTGTGCCAGAAGAGTGGCGCACCTACTTTCAGAAGTTGCCTGCCGACGGCAACTCTGCCACTGATGTTTCGCACTCCACGATTCGCGATCATTTCGTGCTGCTGGCAAAGAACCAGCGCCGCGCCCAACCGGTTTCCGCCGGCAGCGTGAGCAGTGAGCACGAGAAGAAGCAAGTTGAAGTGTTGCGATTGATCCAGGCCTACCGTATGCGTGGCCACCAGGCAGCCCAGCTTGACCCGCTGGGGCTGTGGCAGCGTCCTGCACCTGCAGACCTGTCGATCAATCATTACGGCTTGACCAATGCCGATCTTGATACGACCTTCCGTGCCGGCGACCTGTTCATCGGCAAAGAGGAAGCGAGCCTACGCGAAATTCACGAAGCGTTGCAGCAGACATATTGCCGCACCATCGGCGCTGAATTTACGCACATCACCGATTCCGAGCAGCGCCAGTGGTTCCAGCAGCGTCTGGAAAGCGTGCGTGGTCGTCCGACGTACTCCGCCGACATCAAGAGCCACCTGCTTGAGCGCGTAACCGCCGGTGAAGGCCTGGAAAAATACCTGGGCACCAAATACCCGGGCACCAAGCGTTTCGGTCTGGAAGGCGGCGAAAGCCTGATTCCGATGCTCGACGAACTGATCCAGCGTTCCGGTTCCTACGGCACCAAGGAAGTCGTCATCGGCATGGCCCACCGTGGCCGTCTGAACGTGCTGGTCAACACCTTCGGCAAGAACCCGCGCGAGCTGTTCGACGAGTTCGAAGGCAAGAAGAAGGTCGAGCTGGGTTCCGGTGACGTTAAGTATCACCAGGGCTTCTCGTCCAACGTGATGACCGCCGGCGGTGAAGTTCACCTGGCCATGGCGTTCAACCCGTCCCACCTGGAAATCGTTTCCCCGGTGGTCGAAGGTTCGGTGCGCGCCCGTCAGGATCGTCGTAATGACGCCACTGGCGAGAAGGTTCTGCCGATCTCCATCCACGGTGACGCTGCATTCGCAGGTCAGGGCGTGGTCATGGAAACCTTCCAGATGTCGCAGACCCGCGGTTTCAAGACCGGCGGTACCGTGCACATCGTGATCAACAACCAGGTCGGTTTCACCATCAGCAACCCGCTGGACTCGCGCTCCACCGAGTACGCCACCGACGTCGCGAAGATGATCCAGGCTCCGATCCTCCATGTGAATGGTGATGATCCGGAAGCCGTATTGTTCGTGACCCAGCTGGCCATCGACTATCGCATGCAGTTCAAGCGTGACGTGGTGATCGACCTGGTCTGCTACCGTCGTCGCGGCCACAACGAAGCTGACGAGCCTAGCGGCACCCAGCCTCTGATGTATCAGCAGATCACCAAACAGCGCACCACCCGTGAGCTGTACGCTGATCGTCTGACCCAGGGCGGTGTGCTGGACGCAGAGCGTGTTCAGGCGAAAGTCGATGAATACCGCAACGCGCTGGACAACGGTCTGCACGTAGTGAAATCGCTGGTCAAAGAGCCGAACAAAGAGCTGTTCGTGGACTGGCGTCCGTATCTGGGCCACGCCTGGACTGCGCGTCACGACACTCGCTTTGATCTGAAAACCCTGCAAGAACTGTCCGCCAAGCTGCTGGAAATTCCGGAAGGCTTCGTGGTTCAGCGTCAGGTCTCGAAGATCTACGAAGACCGTCAGAAGATGCAAGCCGGCGGCCTGCCGATCAACTGGGGTTACGCCGAAACCATGGCGTACGCGACCCTGGCGTTCGAAGGTCACCCGATCCGCATGACCGGTCAGGACATCGGCCGCGGTACGTTCTCGCACCGTCACGCTGTGCTGCACAACCAGAAAGACGCGGGTACCTACATTCCGCTGCAGCACCTGTACGACGGTCAGCCACGCTTTGACCTGTACGACTCGTTCCTGTCGGAAGAAGCGGTACTGGCCTTCGAATACGGTTACTCGACCACCACGCCGGATGCGCTGGTGATCTGGGAAGCCCAGTTCGGCGACTTCGCCAACGGTGCACAGGTTGTAATCGACCAGTTCATCACCAGCGGCGAGCACAAGTGGGGCCGTCTCTGCGGTCTGACCATGTTGCTGCCACACGGTTACGAAGGTCAGGGCCCTGAGCACAGCTCGGCACGTCTTGAGCGTTACCTGCAATTGTGCGCCGAGCACAACATTCAGGTTGCCGTACCGACTACGCCAGCACAGATCTACCACTTGCTGCGTCGTCAGGTGATTCGTCCGCTGCGCAAGCCGTTGATCGTGCTGACGCCGAAGTCGCTGCTGCGCCACAAGCTGGCCATCTCGACCCTGGAAGATCTGGCCGAAGGTTCGTTCCAGACCGTGATCCCGGAAATCGATGCTCTGGACCCGAAAAAGGTCGAGCGCGTTGTTCTGTGTAGCGGCAAGGTCTACTACGACCTGCTGGAAAAACGCCGTGCCGAAGGCCGTGAAGATATCGCCATCGTGCGTATCGAGCAGCTGTATCCATTCCCTGAGGACGACTTGAAAGAAGTCCTGGCTCCATACACCAACGTCAAAAATGCCGTTTGGTGTCAGGAAGAGCCGATGAACCAGGGCGCCTGGTACTGCAGCCAGCACCACTTGCGTCGCAGCATCGGGAACCTCGACAAGTCTCTCGTACTTGAGTACGCGGGCCGTGAGGCTTCTGCTGCCCCAGCTTGTGGTTACGCATCGATGCACGCCGAGCAGCAGGAAAAACTCCTGCAAGACGCGTTTACCATTTAACGCCTTCGCGCACCTGAAACCGAATTTAAGGAACCACAGATAATGGCTATCGAGATCAAAGCCCCCACTTTCCCGGAATCGGTTGCCGATGGCACCGTTGCCACCTGGCACAAACAACCGGGCGACGCTGTCAAGCGCGACGACCTGATCGTCGACATCGAAACCGACAAAGTCGTACTGGAAGTTCTGGCTACCGCTGATGGCGTGCTGGGCGCAATCGTCAAGAACGAAGGCGACACCGTTCTGTCCGACGAAGTGCTGGGCTCCATCGAAGCGGGCGGCGCTGCTGCCGCTGCCCCAGCCGCTGCTACTCCGGCCGCTGCTGCCGCTGCACCGGCTGCCGCCGAAGGCGAAGACGATCCTGTTGCTGCACCGGCTGCTCGCAAGCTGGCTGAAGAAAACGGCATCAACATTGCTTCCGTTGCCGGCACCGGCAAGGGCGGTCGTGTGACCAAGGAAGACGTGGTTGCTGCTGTTGCTGCCAAGAAAGCTGCTCCGGCTGCCGCACCTGCCAAGGCTGCTGCTCCTTCGGCTGCTGCTCCTGTGTTCGCCGCTGGCGACCGCATCGAGAAGCGCGTACCGATGACCCGCGTTCGTGCCACCGTGGCCAAGCGTCTGGTTGAAGCACAGTCGAACATGGCGATGCTGACCACTTTCAACGAAGTCGACATGACTGAAGTCATGGCCCTGCGTTCGAAGTACAAGGATCTGTTCGAGAAGTCCCACAACGGCGTACGCCTGGGCTTCATGTCGTTCTTCGTGAAAGCGGCCACCGAAGCGCTGAAACGCTTCCCGGCTGTCAACGCGTCGATCGACGGCGGCGACATCGTTTACCACGGCTACGCGGACATCGGCGTTGCCGTTTCCAGCGATCGCGGTCTGGTGGTTCCGGTTCTGCGTAACGCCGAACTGATGAGCCTGGCTGAAATCGAAGGCGGCATCGCCACCTTCGGCAAGAAAGCCCGTGACGGCAAACTGTCGATGGACGAGATGACCGGTGGTACCTTCACCATCACCAACGGTGGTACCTTCGGTTCGATGATGTCGACCCCGATCGTCAACCCGCCGCAGGCAGCGATTCTGGGCATGCACAACATCATCCAGCGTCCTATGGCCATCAACGGTCAGGTCGTTATCCGTCCGATGATGTACCTGGCACTGTCCTACGATCACCGTCTGATCGATGGCAAAGAAGCTGTGACCTTCCTGGTGACCATCAAGAACCTGCTGGAAGATCCAGCTCGTCTGTTGCTGGATATTTGATAGAAGCAGCTGCAAGTCTCAAGCTGCAAGCTGCGAGTAACCGCAGTTTGGCTTGAGGCTTGCGGCTTCACGCTTGCTGCAAAAAAGAGGATTTTTGAATGTCGCAGAAATTTGACGTAGTAGTGATCGGTGCTGGCCCTGGTGGCTACGTGGCTGCCATCAAGGCGGCGCAGCTGGGTCTGACCACTGCCTGCATCGAGAAGTACACCGACGCTGAAGGCAAGCAAGCCCTGGGCGGCACCTGCCTGAACGTGGGCTGCATTCCTTCCAAGGCGCTGCTCGACAGCTCCTGGAAATACAAGGAAGCGAAAGAAAGCTTCAACGTTCACGGTATCTCGACTGGCGAAGTCAAAATGGACGTCGCTGCGATGGTTGGCCGCAAGGCTGGCATCGTCAAGAACCTGACCGGCGGCGTTGCCACCCTGTTCAAGGCCAACGGCGTTACTTCGATCCAGGGCCACGGCAAACTGCTGGCTGGCAAGAAAGTCGAAGTCACCAAGCCAGACGGCTCGGTTGAAGTCATCGAAGCTGAAAACGTCATTCTGGCTCCAGGCTCGCGTCCGATCGACATTCCACCGGCTCCGGTTGATCAGAAAGTCATCGTTGATTCGACTGGCGCTCTGGAATTCCAGTCCGTACCTAAGCGTCTGGGCGTGATCGGCGCTGGCGTGATCGGTCTGGAGCTGGGTTCGGTGTGGTCGCGTCTGGGCTCCGAAGTCGTTGTTCTGGAAGCACTGGACACCTTCCTGATGGCAGCGGACACCGCTGTTTCCAAGGAAGCGCTGAAAACCCTGACCAAACAAGGTCTGGACATCAAACTGGGCGCTCGCGTAACCGGCTCGAAAGTGAACGGCGACGAAGTCGTTGTGAACTACACCGATGCCAACGGTGAACAGACCATCACTTTCGACAAGCTGATCGTAGCCGTTGGTCGCCGTCCGGTGACCACTGATCTGCTGGCTGCCGACAGTGGCGTGACCCTCGACGAGCGCGGTTTCGTGCACGTTGACGATCACTGCGCGACCACCGTACCGGGCGTTTTCGCCATCGGTGACGTGGTTCGCGGCATGATGCTGGCTCACAAAGCTTCGGAAGAAGGCATCATGGTTGTCGAGCGCATCAAGGGCCACAAAGCCCAGATGAACTATGACCTGATCCCTTCGGTTATTTATACTCACCCGGAAATCGCGTGGGTTGGCAAAACCGAGCAGGCCTTGAAAGCTGAAGGCGTTGAAGTTAACGTCGGCACCTTTCCGTTCGCCGCTTCCGGCCGTGCCATGGCCGCCAACGATACCGGTGGTTTCGTCAAGGTCATCGCTGATGCCAAGACTGACCGCGTATTGGGCGTGCACGTGATTGGCCCGAGCGCTGCAGAACTGGTTCAGCAGGGCGCGATCGGTATGGAATTCGGCACCAGCGCTGAAGACCTGGGCATGATGGTTTTCTCCCATCCGACCCTGTCTGAAGCCTTGCACGAAGCTGCTCTGGCTGTGAATGGCGGTGCCATCCACATTGCCAACCGCAAGAAGCGTTAAGACACAATAAGAAACCACGGCGGTAACGGCCCGTCGTGAGCCTTGCGAGCAAGTCTCACCGCGGAATGTCCGCTGGACGCAGTCTTGCGTAGCTCAGCTACGCAAGCAGCAGTCACAGGTGGCGCGGCACTCAAACGAGCGCAGCGCCGAATGCGCAGTACCTAACGAAGACGGTAAAAAGCATGAATCTTCACGAGTATCAGGGTAAGCAGCTGTTCGCTGAATACGGCCTGCCAGTTTCCACTGGTTACGCAGTAGACACCCCGGAAGCAGCAGCAGAAGCTTGCGACAAAATCGGCGGCAGCGAGTGGGTTGTCAAAGCCCAGGTCCACGCCGGTGGTCGCGGTAAAGCGGGCGGCGTCAAGCTGGTTCGCAGCAAAGAAGACGCCAAAGCCTTCGCACAGCAGTGGCTGGGCAAGCGTCTGGTGACTTACCAGACTGATGCCAATGGCCAGCCAGTCACCAAGATCCTGGTTGAATCGTGCACTGATATCGCTAAAGAGCTGTACCTGGGCGCTGTCGTTGACCGTTCGAGCCGTCGCATCGTGTTCATGGCTTCCACCGAAGGTGGCGTGGACATCGAGAAAATCGCTCACGACACTCCAGAAAAAATTCTCAAGGCCACTATCGATCCACTGGTTGGCGCTCAGCCATTCCAGGGTCGCGAGCTGGCATTCCAGTTGGGTCTGGAAGGCAAGCAGGTTGCTCAGTTCGCCAAGATCTTCGTAGGTCTGGCCAAACTGTTCAAGGATCACGACCTGGCTCTGCTGGAAGTGAACCCGCTGGTGATCAAGGCTGACGGCGATCTGCACTGCCTGGACGCCAAGATCAACATCGACGCCAACGCCATGTACCGTCAGCCTAAGCTGAAGACTTTCCACGATCCGTCGCAAGACGATCCGCGCGAAGCGCACGCTGCCAAGTTCGAACTGAACTACGTAGCACTGGAAGGCAACATCGGTTGCATGGTCAACGGTGCTGGCCTGGCCATGGGTACCATGGACATCGTCAACCTGCATGGCGGCAAGCCAGCCAACTTCCTCGACGTAGGTGGTGGCGCTACCAAAGAACGCGTAACTGAAGCGTTCAAGATCATCCTGTCCGACACCAACGTCGCTGCAGTACTGGTCAACATCTTCGGCGGCATCGTTCGCTGCGACATGATTGCCGAAGGCATCATTGGCGCTGTGAAAGAAGTCGGCGTGAAAATCCCGGTTGTTGTTCGCCTTGAAGGCAACAACGCTGAGCTGGGCGCTAAAGTACTGGCAGAAAGCGGTTTGAACATCATCGCGGCTACCAGCCTGACCGACGCTGCTCAACAAGTTGTCAAAGCTGCGGAGGGCAAATAATGAGCGTCCTGATCAATAAAGACACCAAAGTTATCTGCCAGGGTATTACCGGTTCGCAAGGTAGTTTCCACACCCAGCAAGCCATCGAATACGGCACCAAAATGGTTGGTGGCGTTACTCCTGGTAAAGGCGGCACCGAACACCTGGGTCTGCCAGTGTTCAACACCGTTAAAGACGCAGTAGAAGCCACTGGCGCTACCGCCAGCGTGATCTACGTTCCGGCTCCTTTCTGCAAAGACTCGATCCTGGAAGCGGCATTCGGCGGCATCAAGCTGATCGTCTGCATCACCGAAGGCATTCCTACCCTGGACATGCTGGACGCTAAAGTTAAGTGCGACGAGCTGGGCGTAGTCCTGATCGGCCCTAACTGCCCAGGCGTGATCACCCCAGGCGAATGCAAGATCGGCATCATGCCAGGTCACATTCACTTGCCAGGCAAGGTCGGTATCGTTTCGCGTTCCGGCACCCTGACCTACGAAGCTGTCAAGCAGACTACTGACGCCGGTTTCGGTCAGTCGACTTGCGTCGGCATCGGTGGTGACCCGATCCCGGGTTCGAACTTCATCGACATCCTGAAGCTGTTCCAGGAAGACCCGAAGACCGAAGCGATCGTCATGATCGGTGAGATCGGTGGTTCGGCTGAAGAAGAAGCGGCTGCCTACATCAAGGCACACGTGACCAAGCCGGTTGTTTCCTACATCGCTGGTGTGACTGCTCCTCCGGGCAAGCGCATGGGCCATGCTGGCGCAATCATCTCTGGCGGCAAAGGCACTGCAGACGAGAAATTCGCTGCACTGCAAGACGCAGGCGTGAAAACCGTGCGTTCGCTGGCAGACATCGGCAAGGCCCTGGCCGAGCTGACTGGTTGGGCTGTCAAGTAAGCCTCGCGCTTAACTGACGCTTTACCAAACAAAGGCCACCTTCGGGTGGCCTTTGTCGTTTCTGGCACCTGCGTCATCAGTGATATCGCTTTCGCGAGCAAGCTCGCTCCCACATTTGTACGCATTCCCAAGTGGGAGCGAGCTTGCTCGCGAAGGCGATTTATAGACATCTACCCAATTACATGCAAAAACGCGACACGGAAACGTCGCGTATCGGATAGTTCGCCCTCTAACAGTGCGTTCGCACGACAAATTCGTTAGGCTAGCAGCCATTTTTGCGTCTGCCGCCCACAAGGCATGCAACGCGCTTTAAGGGTCAGTCCCATACGGATCGACAGCATTTCCCTAATTACACAGGGCAATCCCCCTCTAAATTCCGATTTCAGTAGTGTGGTATTACCTTAATGAAAGTTTTGAAAGGTCAGGACATCCTGGCACTTGGCTTTATGACATTTGCCCTGTTCGTTGGGGCTGGCAACATCATCTTCCCGCCGATCGTGGGCTTGCAGGCCGGACCTCACGTCTGGATGGCCGCGCTGGGCTTCCTGATCACTGCGGTGGGTCTGCCGGTGATCACCGTCGTTGCACTGGCCAAGGTCGGTGGGGCGATGGATACGCTGAGCAGCCCGATCGGCAAGATTGCCGGCGGCATTCTGGCGGCGGCGTGCTACCTGGCGGTCGGCCCGTTGTTCGCCACCCCGCGTACCGCAACCGTATCGTTTGAAGTCGGTCTGGCGCCGCTCACTGGCGAAAGCCCGTTGGCACTGTTCCTCTACAGCTCGGTGTACTTCCTGCTGGTGTTCTTCATCTCGCTTTACCCTGGGCGGTTGCTGGACACGGTTGGCCGTTTCCTCGCGCCGCTGAAGATCATCGCACTGGCGGTGCTCGGTATCGCCGCATTCGCCTTGCCGGCGGGTGACATCGGCCAAGGTACGCCCGAATACGTGGCTGCACCGTTCTCCCAAGGGTTCATCAATGGTTACCTGACCATGGATACCCTGGGGGCGCTGGTGTTCGGCATCGTCATCGTTAACGCGATCCGCTCCCGTGGCGTCGAGTCGCCCGCGCTGATCACCCGTTACGCGATCATCGCCGGGCTGATTGCCGGTGTCGGTCTGGCGCTGGTGTATGTCAGCCTGTTCCGCCTCGGTTCCGGCAGCCACGAAGTGGCGGTGGGCGCGACCAACGGCGCCGCGGTATTGCACGCCTATGTGCAACACACCTTCGGTTCGCTGGGCAGCGGTTTCCTCGCGGTGCTGATCTCGCTGGCGTGCCTGGTGACAGCGGTCGGCCTGACCTGTGCTTGCGCTGAGTACTTCAGCCGTGTGCTGCCACTGTCCTACAAGACCCTGGTGATCATTCTGGCGGCGTTCTCGCTGCTGGTGTCCAACCTGGGCCTGACCAAGCTGATTGCGTTCTCGATTCCGGTGCTGACCGCAATCTATCCGCCGTGCATCGTGCTGGTGGCGCTGAGCTTCTGCAAAGACTTCTGGCATGAGCACGGCCGGATTCTTGGTCCGGTGATGTTGGTATCGTTCGTGTTCGGCACCATCGACGCGCTGAAAGGCGCCGGTCTGGCCGACTGGATGCCATCGCAGTTGTCCCACCTGCCGCTGAGCGAGCAGGGTTTGGCATGGCTGGTGCCCTGTGTGATGACCCTGGTGGTCGCAGTGGTTTGCGATCGCATGCTGGGCAAGCGCAGCGAAGCGGTTGCCTGACGTTGCCTGACCCGCCATAAGCGGGTCTTCAACGCTTAAACAGAAATGCCCCGTATCAATCGATACGGGGCATTTTTTATGCGCCTCAGGCAGTGTCTTTTTCCCTAGGCTAACGTCGAAGGGTTGCCGAAGTCCTAACGTGGGAGCGAGCAGCCTCGCTCCCACAGGTAGCATCCATACTTCACAGGGAATTGCATGTCGTTCATTCAAGCCAACCTGATCCACCTGCTCGCGGCCGTCTGGTTTGTCATCTGCTGGGGTGGCTATACCCGTTATGCCACTTGGAAGGCCCGCGACACAGCATGCCTGGCCAGTGTGCTGCACCTGTACCGCGAGGACTGGATGCGCCGTATGTTGCTGCGTGACAACCGCATCGCCGACGCCAGCGTGATTGGCAATCTTGAACGCAACGCCTCGTTTTTCGCCTCAAGCACATTGATTATTCTCGCCGGCATTCTCACCGTGCTTGGCGCGTCAGAGCGGGCGGTTTCGTTGCTGGCGGACATCCCGATGGTGCAACAGGCGTCGCAGGGCATGTCGGAGATCAAGTTGCTGTGTCTGGCGATGGTGTTCGTTTACGCCTTTTTCACCTTTAGCTGGTGTATGCGCCAGTACAACTTTGCCGCCGTTCTGGTGGGGTCGGCGCCGATGATTGGCGAGCGGCAGGTGTCGGAGCAGGAGCGTAAAGCCTTCGCCTTACGGGCGGCGCGAGTGATTTCGATGGCTGCCAACCAGTTCAACTTCGGCTTGCGTTCCTACTACTTCGGCATGAGCATGCTGGCCTGGTTTGTCAGTCCATGGCTGTTCATGCTGATGAGTGCCGGCGTCGTGGTGGTTCTGTATCGCCGGGAGTTTCATTCCGACGTTCTCGATGTCATGGTCTATACCCCTACAGAAGCCCCCCTTCCCGAAACAAACAGAGAGGTCGCTTGATGAGTATTCCGTTCTGGTGTGTGTTTATCAGTGCGCTGTTGATCTATATCGCGCGTATGCCGGTAGGCAAAGCGATGAAAGAGCAGGGTGGTTACAACAATCACCTGCCGCGTCAGCAACAGGCGCAACTGACCGGTTACGGCGCGAGGGCGCTGGCGGCGCATCAGAACAGCATCGAAGCGTTCATGTTGTTCGCAGTCGGTGTGTTGATGGCGCACACCACGCAAACGGCAGGATGGTTGATCGACACATTAGCGATAGTCTTCGTGATCGCGCGACTCTTCTACTTGTGGTTCTACCTGGCCGATCTTCCCAAGCTGCGCAGTCTGGCCTGGATAGTTGGCGTATTGTGTTCGCTGTTGCTAATGATTAGTCCGACTTTTAGAACTGTCTTGCTCTAAGGCGGCTCTGGCGTTAATTCCCAGACAAAAGAAAACCCGCACTTGGCGGGTTTTCTTTTTTCTGCAGCAAAAAGCGAATTATTGCTTCTTGGCAGCTTCTTCTTGTGCAGCAGCGTTCGATTCAGCCTGAGCTTTGGCAGCTTCGGCGTTTTCTTTCGCAGCGTCGTTCACTTTATCCTGAGCTTTGTTCATGTCCTGCTGAGCTTGTTCAGCATGTTGGTTGGCATCTTGAGCTTTGTCCTCGGATTTTTTATCGCAGGCAGCGAGACCGAGGGAAGCGGTCAACATCAAGGCAATAGCAAAAGTCTTACGCATGGGGTGTTTCTCCTTATGGAAAATAACTACTGGCCTTAAGAACTCGGCGCTACAGGTTAAGTTCCTCATTTCTTTCAGATATATAAGTTTGTTTTTACACGGAACTTTTGCTGTTTTGCACACTACTGGCAAAAGGCTCTAACGAGAGTAATTATCATATGGCCGAAAATCCCGTTTTTGAGCGTGCGACGCGATTTCTCTCCGCGCTGCGCCACTGTCAGGTACTCGGTTTGCAGGTGCACAGCGCCTCGGCCGAAGGGCTTACGGTGATCTTGCCGTACAGCGAAAAAATCGTCGGCAATCCCCGGACCGGAGTCATTCACGGCGGGGCGATTACTTCATTGATGGACACCGCTTGCGGGATGTCGACCCTGTGCGTGTTGCCGGAGTTCGAGGTGTGTCCGACCCTTGATCTGCGCATCGATTACATGCACGCCGCCGAGCCGAACAAGGATGTGTATGGCTTTGCCCAGTGCTACCGAGTGACCACCGATGTGATATTCGCCCGAGGCTTCGCTTATCAGGATGATCCCGAACAGCCCATCGCCCATGTGGTTGGCACCTTCATGCGCATGGGCAAGGGCCTTAAAGGCACCAAAGGTTTCGGCGGCGCGATCAAGGGAGAAAATCAATGATCGACGACCTCAAGAAACAATTGCAGCAGGCCCATGCAGAGGGTGATTACGCGCCGTTGCTGGAGCTGATCCCATACGCTGGGCTGATCGGTATCGAGTGTTCGCGAGTCGGCGATGAACTGTTGTTCAAGCTGCCGGCGAACAAGGACAACATTGGTAACCCTTTATTGCCGGCGATCCACGGCGGGGTGATTGCCGGATTCATGGAGCTGGCCGCCGCCCTGCATCTGTTGATTTTCACTGGTGCGCCTGGCGTGCCGAAGATTATCGACTTCTCCCTCGATTACCTGCGCGCCGGGCAGTTCCGTGATACCTGGGCCAAATGTCAGGTCTGCCGTCAGGGCCGGCGCGTCGCCAACGTTGCGATCACAGCCTGGCAAAGCACTGAAAGCGAACCGATTGCCACCGCGCGTGCGCACTTCAAAATCGAGGAGCCCTTGAAATCCTGAACAGCGCCCCAAACTCACAAGACAACCCGCCGCCGACCATTTCGGGTCGCGGCCACTGCCATCTGATTGGAGTTTGATGACCATGAGTGTGGAAACTCAAAAGGAAACCCTGGGCTTCCAGACCGAGGTAAAGCAGCTGCTGCACCTCATGATCCATTCGCTGTATTCCAACAAGGAAATTTTCCTTCGCGAATTGATCTCGAACGCCTCTGACGCTGTCGACAAGCTGCGCTTCGAAGCCCTGGCCAAGCCAGAGTTGCTCGAAGGTGGCGCTGATCTGAAAATCCGTGTGAGCTTCGACAAGGACGCCAAGACCGTCACCCTCGAAGACAACGGTATCGGCATGAACCGTGACGATGTGATCACCCACCTGGGGACCATCGCCAAATCCGGCACCGCTGATTTCATGAAGAACCTCTCGGGCGATCAGAAGAAAGATTCGCATCTGATCGGCCAGTTCGGTGTCGGCTTTTACTCCGCCTTCATCGTTGCCGACCAGGTTGACGTGTACTCCCGTCGCGCCGGCACCCCGGCCAGCGAAGGCGTGCACTGGTCGTCGAAAGGTGAGGGCGAGTTCGAAGTCGCCACCATCGACAAACCGGAGCGCGGCACCCGCATCGTCCTGCACCTGAAAGCTGCAGAAGACGAGTTTGCTGATGGCTGGCGTCTGCGCAACATCATCAAGAAGTACTCCGACCACATCGCTTTGCCGATCGAGCTGCCGAAAGAAGCTGCTGCTGCTGCCGAAGGCGAAGAGGCTCCGGCCGTTGAGTGGGAAACCGTCAACCGCGCCAGCGCCCTGTGGACCCGTCCGCGCACTGAAGTGAAGGACGAGGAATACCAGGAGTTCTACAAGCACATCGCTCACGACTTTGAAAACCCGCTGGCCTGGAGCCACAACAAAGTCGAAGGCAAGCTCGAATACAGCTCGCTGCTGTACGTGCCGGCCCGCGCACCGTTCGACCTGTACCAGCGTGAAGCGCCGAAAGGTCTGAAGCTGTACGTGCAGCGCGTGTTCGTGATGGATCAGGCCGAGTCGTTCCTGCCGCTGTACCTGCGCTTCATCAAAGGCGTGGTCGATTCCAACGACCTGTCGCTGAACGTGTCGCGCGAGATCCTGCAGAAAGACCCGATCATCGATTCGATGAAGACCGCGCTGACCAAGCGTGTGCTCGACATGCTGGAAAAACTGGCGAAAAACGAGCCTGAGCAATACAAAGGCTTCTGGAAGAACTTCGGTCAGGTCATGAAAGAAGGCCCGGCTGAAGACTTCGCCAACAAAGAGAAAATTGCCGGCCTGCTGCGTTTCGCATCGACCAATGGCGACGACGGCGAGCAGATCGTCGGTCTGGCCGACTACCTGGCACGTGCCAAGGAAGGTCAGGACAAGATCTACTACCTCACCGGCGAAACCTACGCGCAGGTCAAAAATAGCCCGCACCTGGAAGTCTTCCGCAAGAAAGGCATCGAAGTGCTGCTGCTGACCGACCGCATCGACGAGTGGCTGATGAGCTACCTCAGCGAGTTCGACGGCAAGACTTTTGTCGACGTGGCGCGCGGTGACCTCGATCTGGGCAATCTGGACTCGGAAGAGGACAAGAAAGCTGCAGAAGAAGTCGCCAAGTCCAAAGAAGGTCTGGTTGAGCGTCTGAAAACCGCGCTGGGCGATTCCGTGGCTGAAGTCCGCGTATCGCATCGTCTGACCGACTCGCCGGCCATTCTGGCCATCGGCGAGCAGGATCTGGGTCTGCAAATGCGCCAGATCCTCGAAGCCAGCGGGCAAAAAGTGCCGGATTCGAAGCCAATCTTCGAATTCAACCCAAGCCACCCGCTGATCGAGAAACTCGATGGCGAGCAGAGCGAAGAGCGGTTCGGCGACCTGTCGCACATCCTCTTCGATCAGGCAGCCCTGGCTGCCGGCGACAGCTTGAAAGATCCGGCCGCTTATGTGCGCCGCCTGAACAAGCTGCTGGTTGAACTGTCGGTTTAACCAAGTCGTAGAAAAACCCGCTTCGGCGGGTTTTTTCATTCTGGTGTTTAGCAAATCAGGAGTCAGAAATGAGCGAAGTCACTGTACGTTCCGTGGTCTACCAGATCGACGGCCAGCCTTATGAAGGTCGTCTGGCGTTCGACGCCGAGCACAAAGGCGCGCGGCCGGGTTTGTTGATGGCGCCGAACTGGATGGGCGTCAGCGCCGGTGCCGAAGAGATCGCCAAATCGGTGGCGGCCAAGGGCTACGTGGTGTTGATCGCTGACGTTTACGGTCAGGCTGTGCGTCCGCAGAATGCTGATCAGGCCGGCGCGGCGATGATGCCGCTGAAGGATGATCGCGCGCTGCTGCGCAAGCGTATGCAAGCGGCGTTCGAGCAGTTGCAGAAGCAGGGCGAAGCGGCGGTGGATACTTCGAAGCTGGCGGTGTTCGGTTTCTGCTTCGGCGGTTGCTGTGCGCTGGATCTTGCGCGCACCGGTGCGCCGGTGAAGGCTGCGGTGTCGTTCCACGGCACGCTGGATTCACCGAATCCGGGCGACGCGCAGAACATTAAAGGTTCGGTGCTGGTGCTGCACGGTGCTGCAGACCCGTTGGTGCCGAAAGAGCAATTGCCGGCGTTTGAGGATGAAATGAACGCGGCGAAAGTCGATTGGCAGTTGCTGAGCTATGGCGGTGCGGTGCACTCGTTTACTGATCCGCATGCGAATGTGCCGGGCAAGATGATGTACGACGCGAAGACCGCGAAGCGCGCGTTCAAGTCGATGCATGATTTGCTGGATGAAGTGTTCAAGGGCTGAAGCCTGACAATCAAAAGCCCCTCATCGGAACGCCGCCCGCCTAACCCTCTCCCAGAGGGAGAGGGGACTGATTGGGGATGCTGAAGTACTGCGCCGACCTGAAAGTGTCTTGGTGAATCCATAATCGCCAAGATTTTTCAGGTCGATGTATGACGCAAGACACCTCGGTCGGCTCCCTCTCCCTACGGGCGGTCCGACGTTTCGGGAGGGCTGGGGTGAGGGTGCTTTTCAGCGCGGTAACTCGATCCGCTCAACTTCCCCCGGCACCGTCGGCCAATCCCCAGCCGCCCATTTGCGCCGCGCCTCATCGATCGCCGCCGGATCGCTCGCGACAAAATTCCAGTTGATCCGCCGAGGCCCATCCAACGGCGCGCCGCCAAAAACCACCGCGTGCACATCACTTTCGGCAAACAGACTTATCTCTTCCCCGGCCGGCAATACCGCCAGCGCATGCGGTTCAAGCGCTTCACCGTTCAGTTGCGCATCGCCACTCAACACATAAACCGCCCGCTCTTGATGCTCGGTCGGAATCAGCAAAGTGGTCGCCGTTCGCATCTGCACTTCCGCATACAACGTAGGAGAAAGCACCGGCACCGGCGATTCCAGGCAAAAGCCTGACCCGGCAATCATGCGGATCTGTACACCCAGGTTGTCGCTGACCGGCAAGGTCGCCGCCGGGTGATGGCTGTAATGCCCGGGACCTTGCTCGTGCTCCTTGGGCGAGGCCAGCCAGATTTGCAAACCGTGCATCGTGAAGCTCTGCTCCCACAACGGCTCAGGCGTGCGTTCAACGTGAGCAATCGCGCTGCCAGCGGTCATCCAGCTGACATCGCCAGCGCCGACCACCTGATCGGAGCCAAGGCTGTCCTTGTGCTGGATCTGACCTTCGAACAGATACGTAAGCGTCGACAGACCGATGTGCGGGTGCTGTCGGATGTTCATGCCTTTGCCCGCCGGATAAACCGTCTCGAGCATGTGATCAAAAAACACGAATGGCCCGACACTGCGGCATTTGGCTGACGGCAGCGGACGCAGAATCGGCTGGCCTTCGACGTCTTCGGCGCGCGGGCGGATGATCAGAGGTTGCGTGTCCATGGTGCATTCCAGACTGAGCGGGTGATGCCAGAAGCATAACCCGCCGCTGGCATCAGGAGGGTTACTGGCTATCGAAGCCTTGCGGGGCGTGGGTTTCGATCGTCACGTCGCTGGTGGTCATCAGTTTGTGAATCGGGCAACGGTCGGCAACCCGCAGCAGTTCCTCACGCTGGGCATCGGTGAGTACACCTTTGAGGGTGAGGGTGACGTGCAGCACGTATTTGCCTTTTTGTTCTTCGCTGTTATCGCGTTTGACGTCGACCCCGACGCCGGTCAGCGGAATGTCTTTCTTCTTCGCGTACATCTTCAGGGTCAGCGCTTTGCAGGCGCCGAGGGCGGCATCGAAGTAGTCGTGCGGCTCAGGCGCCGTGCCTTCGCCGCCGGCGGATTTCGGCACGTCGGCAAACAGTTCGTGGTCATCAATCTGTACGGTGTGACGAAAACCTTCAGCGGAGACGGTATTGACGGTAACGGTCATGGGAACCTCACTGGCAGTAGGAAAAGTCGTTCGATCAAAAAAGACCTTGCAGTTATAGAGCATTCCCACCGGTACGCGTTCCACTTTCCTGTGGGATGAACCCTTGTCGTCAGGGCGGGGTCTAGGCTATGCCTACTTCCCGGAGATTACTTGTGTCCCTGTATCGTCTGAGTCTTGCCTGTCTTCTTCTGGTTGCCGGCAGCGCCAGCGCCCGCGATTACACCTACAGCGATGCGCACCTGCATTACGTGGATTTTTTCCAGGAAAGCGCGGGCATGGCGAAATTGCTGACAGCCATGCAGGACAATTCCATCGAGCATGTGATGATTTCCGGTATTCCGGTGGCGAAGAAATGGCACGAAGACGAACCCAAGCGTCCGCGCTATTACGCGGGTGACGACGCTGACGCCTACTGGTACAGCGCAACCGATGTGATCGTTGCTGATGCCGTGCAAAAACTCAGTGCCGAGCAGCGCCCGTACTTTCATCCGTTCCTGTCCGGCTTCAACCCCAACGACAAGAACTCCGCCGCACATATCCAGCGCATGCTCGACCTTTACCCAGGGCTTTGGCAGGGCATCGGCGAAGTGTTTACCCGGCATGACGATCTCACGGCGCTGACCTCCGGCGACACGCCGCGGGCCAACAATGAAGCGATGACCAAGATCTATCATCTGGCCGCCGAGAACGATCTGCCGGTGATGCTGCATTCCAATATCACTTCCAAGCGTGAGAAAAATCCGCTGTACCTGAAGGAAATCGAAGAGCCGCTGCGTAATCACCCGCACACGCGATTCATTTGGGCGCACGCCGGCACGAGTGCCGAAATTCATCGGCATCAGACACAACTGAAGTTCTTGCTGCCCACGCTGACGCGCATGCTCGAGGCGTATCCCAACCTGTTTATCGACTTGTCCTGGAGCATGCTCACGCCGTACCTGCTGGACGAACAGGGCACGCCGCGCGCGGAGTGGCTGGCGCTGGTCGAGAAATACCCGGAACGCTTCATGCTCGGCTCTGACGTGGTCGGGCGTTTCAATAAGCTCGGTGAAGAAATGCGCAGTTTCAAACCGTTCCTTGATGCGCTGCCGGAAGACGTTGCGCAAAAAGTCGCTCGGGATAACTTCCTGGCAATCTTGCCGCGAACGGTGCTCAAGTCCGGCAAAAGCACGCTGAATCGTTAATGCCAACGGTTCGAAGGATCAAGGCCTTTTGATATCGCCTTTTCGTCTTACGCAAATTTTCGCCGGGCCGATACCTTCTAAAGCAACCAGCTGCAGGGTTGATGCAGCGCTTTTGGAAGGAACCAGAGCAATGAGTATCCGTAGTCTCAATATTGCCCCGCGCGCCGGCCTCGGTTTTGGCTTGTTGGCGCTGATGGTGTTTGTTCTTGGCGCGTTCGCTTTGCTGCAAATGTCGAACATGCGCGCGCAGTCCGACGAGGTCGATAACAATTGGTTGCCGAGCGTGATGGCGGTCGGCGAGATGAGTCAGGACATGCTGCGCCTGCGAGCGTTGACCATGCGTCTGTTGCTCAATCGTGATCCGCAGGCGCTCGAACAGAACGTTGCCAAACTCAATGAATTGCGCGGTGTGCTCAGTGAAGCCCAGCAACGATATGACGTGCTGATCGTGTTGCCCGAGGAGCGCAAGCTGTTCGATCGCTTCAAGGTTGCCGAGCACCAGTATCTGGAGTTTCAGGCACAGGTCATGCAGTTGTCGGCGCAGAATCGGGTCGCGGAGGCTGCGACCATTCTCAACGGTCAGATGAGTCCTTTGGCCGACGAAATCGCAGTGCTTTTGCGCGAACTGGTTGAGCTGAATAAACACAATGCCAATCTCGCCACTGAAGCTGCGCGGTTGGTGTTTATGAATTCGCGGGTGTGGGTCGGGGTGATGATTGGCGTGACCGCGCTGATCACCATCGGCCTGG
Source organism: Pseudomonas sp. ok266 (assembly GCF_900110195.1). NCBI lineage: Bacteria > Pseudomonadati > Pseudomonadota > Gammaproteobacteria > Pseudomonadales > Pseudomonadaceae > Pseudomonas > Pseudomonas sp. ok266. The sequence continues at coordinate 159,155 of NZ_FOCU01000015.1, forward strand.
CCCTGTTGCTGACCCGCAGCATCGTGTTGCCGCTGGCGCAGTCGTTGGGCGTGGCCGAGGTGGTGGCGCGTGGCGATCTGACCGGCGACATCAACATCAGCGGCAAGGACGAGCCGGCGCGGCTGTTGCAGGCGCTCAAGAGCATGCAGCACAACTTGCGCGAGACGATTCGGCAGATCTCGGAGTCCTCCAGCCAATTGGCCTCGGCGTCAGAGGAGCTGAGTTGCGTCACGGAAGACGCTACGCGCGGTTTGCACCAGCAGAGCCTGGAAATTGAACAGGCGGCCACGGCGGTCAATCAGATGACTGCTGCAGTGGAGGAGGTTGCCAGCAATGCCGTGGCAACGTCAGAAGCGTCGCGGGAATCCGATCGTATTGCCCAGCATGGTCGTGAACAGGTGCATCAAACGGTGTTGTCCATCGAATCGCTTGCCGATGATGTGACGGCCAATGCCAGCCAAGTAGAAGATCTGGCGCAGAAGGTCTATAGCATCAGCAAAGTGCTGGACGTGATCCGTTCGATTGCCGAGCAGACCAATTTGCTGGCGCTGAACGCTGCGATCGAGGCGGCGCGGGCCGGTGATGCCGGGCGTGGGTTTGCTGTGGTGGCGGACGAGGTGCGGGCCTTGGCGCATCGCACCCAGCAGTCGACGCAAGAGATTGAGCAGATGATTGGCGGGATTCAGCAGGGTACCGATTCGGCGGTCAGTTCAATGCAGCAAAGCAATGTACGTGCGCGTTCGACGTTGGAGCTGGCCAAGGCTGCCGGGACTGCACTTGAAGAGATCGCCTCGGCATTCACGCTGATCAACGAGCGCAATCTGGTGATCGCCAGTGCTTCGGAGGAGCAAGCGGCGGTGGCGCGGGAGGTGGATCGTAATCTGATGAATATTCGTGATCTGGCGATGCAGACATCGGCTGGGGCCAATCAGACCAGTGCGGCGAGTCAGGAGCTGTCGCGGTTGGCGGTGGATTTGAACAGCATGGTGGCGAAGTTTTCGGTTTGAGGTTTGCCTTCAAAAGCCCCTCACCCTAGCCCGCTCCCAGGGGGAGAGGGGACTGACCGTGGGAGATTGGCGAGTTGCACCGACCTGATCTTGCTTTGGTGAGTCCATAATCGACTCGGTCTTTCAGGTCGATGTATGGCGCCAGACATCTCGGTCGGCTCCCTCTCCCCCGGGAGAGGGCTGGGGTGAGGGGCGAAGGTGATACAAAAAATAGGGTTGAACGCAGGCAAAAAAAAGCCCCGCATTTCGCGGGGCTTTTTGTTCTTGCGGCAGATCAGCTGCCTTTAACGGCTTTGCCGTTGACGGTGCCGTCCTGGAGCATGATGTTGTACTCCTTGCCGTCGGTTTCAACCTGTTGCAGGCGAACCAGCAGGTAATCCCAATCCTTGGCGAACCAGAGGACGGTGGTGCGCTTGCTTTGTGTCGGGTCGCGCACACGCTCGACCTTGATCGCATCGATCTTGCCAGCCTTGGTCTCGACTTTCTCCGAGCCCAGAACGCGGAAGTCATAGGTATCGACTTCACCGTCATCGACCACTTGATAGCTCATGGTCTTCTTGCCGGCAGCAACGTCATGTTGCAGTGCCAACTGGTAAGTGGACTTGTCGACCATGCCGCGATTCAGTGGAATCTTCACCGCGTCGCCACGGTCGGTACCGGTGACCATTTTGCTGTTCCAGTCGAAATCCAGATCAGCCTTTTTCGCTTTTCCCAGACCGCCACGTTCAAAGTGGTAGGACTGCGGTAGCAGGGTGTCCTTGTCCAGGGTCAGGGTGCTTTCTTCGGTCAGGCTGGCAATCATCATCGAAGCCTTGAAGCTGAGCTTCCAGACGCCGTTGGCTTCCTTGACCAGACTGCGCTCGGCGGTGCCGCTCATGGGCAGCTGCTTCCAGTCGGCGGTGTAGCTGGCGGAGAACGGTTGAAGGTCCGCTGCCTGCGCGAAGGGCAGGGCGAGCAGAGCGCAAGCGAAGAGCAGGGCGCGACGCATAAAATCTCCTAGTTTCGAATCAAGTGGCCGCTGGCCGCGAGTAACTGCCCGTCCAGTAAAGCACCGTGTTCACCGAGTGCCAGTCTGCCTTCTGCAAACCAGCGCACTGCCATCGGATAAATCAGGTGTTCCTGAACGTGGACTCGCTGCGCCAGACTCTGCGGCGTGTCGTGCAACTCTACCGGTAATACTGCCTGTACGACCAGTGGTCCGCCATCGAGTTCCTCGGTGACGAAGTGCACGGAGCAGCCGTGCTCAGTGTCACCGGCCTCCAGCGCGCGCTGATGAGTGTGTAACCCTTTGTATTTGGGCAGCAGCGACGGGTGGATGTTGAGCAGGCGACCCTGATAGTGGCGAACGAAATCAGCGCTGAGAATGCGCATGAAGCCGGCCAGCACCACAAGTTTCGGTTTGAATTCGTCGATCAGTTCGATCAGGGCAGCATCGAAGGCCTCGCGACCTTCGAATGCCTTGTGATCCAGCGCGCGGGTGGCGATACCCGCAGCACTGGCGCGTTGCAGGCCGTAGGCATCGGCGCGATTGGAAATCACTGCAGCGATGCGGACCGGGCTGTCGCCGGTCCGCGTGCTGTCGATCAGAGCCTGCAAGTTACTGCCGGTGCCGGACAACAGCACCACGACATCACAGGTTGCGGACATTAATGAGCCTTAAGGTTCTGCAGATCAACCTGGGCAGCGCCTTCGGCAGCAGCAGCGATCTGACCGATGACCCAAGGCTGTTCGCCGGCGTCACGCAGGGTTTTCAGGGCTACTTCAATGTGCTCTTGAGCCACGCAGATGACCATGCCAACGCCGCAGTTCAGTACGCGGTGCATCTCGGTTTCGTCAACGTTGCCTTTTTCCTGCAGCCAGTCGAACACGGCAGGGCGAGTCCAGCTAGCCACGTCAACCACCGCCTGAGCGCCTTTTGGCAGTACGCGCGGGATGTTGTCGAGCAGGCCGCCACCGGTGATGTGGGCCATGGCTTTGACCGCGCCGGTGTCTTTGATCAGCTTGAGCAGCGGCTTCACGTAGATGCGGGTCGGGGCCATCAGCAGGTCGGTCAGCGGTTTGCCGTCGAGCTGGATGTTTTCGATGTCGGCACCGGAGACTTCGATGATCTTGCGGATCAGCGAGTAGCCGTTGGAGTGCGGGCCGGACGATGGCAGAGCGATCAGCGCATCACCAGTGGCGACTTTCGAGCCGTCGATGATTTCCGATTTTTCCACGACGCCGACGCAGAAGCCGGCCAGGTCGTAGTCTTCGCCTTCGTACATGCCTGGCATTTCAGCGGTTTCGCCGCCAACCAGCGAGCAACCCGACAGTTCGCAGCCAGCGCCGATGCCGGTTACCACCTGGGCAGCGGTGTCGACATTCAATTTGCCGGTGGCGTAGTAGTCGAGGAAGAACAGTGGCTCAGCGCCGCAAACGACGAGGTCGTTGACGCACATGGCAACCAGGTCGATACCGATGCTGTCGTGCTTGTTCAGGTTCAGCGCCAGACGCAGCTTGGTGCCGACGCCGTCGGTGCCGGAAACCAGAACTGGCTGCTTGTAGCCGGCCGGGATTTCGCAGAGGGCGCCGAAACCGCCCAGGCCGCCCATGACTTCCGGGCGCGCAGTGCGCTTGGCGACGCTCTTGATGCGTTCGACCAATGCTTCACCGGCGTCGATGTCTACACCGGCGTCCTTGTAGCTCAGGGAGGGTTGCTTGCTCATGATCCAGGCCTTTAGGGGAGGGGATTCAGGGGTAACGACCGAGTTCAGCGGGAACGTCGAAATCGAGGGTGGCGATGGCCTCACGCGAGTTTCGAGGTGCCCGGCTGTTGCCGGTCTGCGAAGGCGCGCGATTTTATCAGGCTTGAGGGGCAGCGGCCATCCTCGCACCGACGGGCAGGGCCATATCAGCGGAAATTTTTTGCAATTGAGCCGTATGAACGCCTGTATAAGGTGTGGCGATTAACCGTCTATCGTTATCACTGTGCAAAAACTTACCGCTACCGTGTGAATGTTTTGCGATGGCAGATTGTCACAGCCTTGCTTAACCGGTTCACGCGGCCTGTTCCAGCCGCTCCTGTCGACGGGAATTCTCCATGCGTTTTTGTAAATTGTTGTTTGTGGGTTGTTTGTCTCTGATCAGCCTGGCGAGTCATGCCGAAAATCTCAAAGGCCTTTATCAAGTGCGTGAGCCGGTCAACGGCCAGGCGCCGGAAGAACGTGATCGCGCCACGCAGGCGGCGCTCGACACGTTGGTGTTGCGTCTGACCGGCGATCCGAAAGCTGCGCAAAACCCGGGGCTGGCGGCGATTCGCAAGGATCCGCAGCAAATTATCAGTCAGTTTGGTTTCGATGCCGGGCCGCCGGAGGTGCTGAAGGTCGATTTCGATCCGGCGACCACCGAGCAGGCGCTGCGTCGGGCCGGCCTGTCGTTGTGGGGCGCCAGTCGGCCGTCGATTCTGAGCTGGTGGCTGAATGATTCGGCTGAAGGTTCGAGTCTGGTCGGTGATGGTCAGGCCGCTGCCGCGCCGTTGCGTACCGCCGCTCAGCATCGCGGCTTGCCATTGCGTTTGCCGTTGGCGGACTTGAGCGAGCAACTGGTTGCCACGGCGCCAGCGCTGGAAGGCACCGATCCGGCACCGTTGCGCGGCGCCTCCGAGCGCTACAACGCTGACGCCTTGCTGGCGGTGCATGCCCGCGAAGAAGGCGGGCAATGGCAGGCCAAGTGGCACTTGTGGCTGGGCGACCAGAAAGAGGCGGGCAGTGTGCAGGGTGCCGATCAGGCCGCTGTCGCTGATGCGGTGATGCTGGCGGTGGCTGAACGTCTGGCGCCACGATTTGTGGCCAAGCCCGGCGCTTCGGGTCAGCAGACCCTGGAAGTCCAAGGCATGAATCTTGAACATTACGCGGCGCTGTTGCGGTTACTCGAGCCGTTTGGCGTGCGTCTGCAAAGTGTTGATGGTGATCGCATCGTTTATCGGGTCAATGGCAGCGCCGATCAAATGCGCGCGCAGTTGTCGCTGGCGAAGTTGCAGGAGTTGCCCGCCGAAGCCCCGGTTCCAGTGGCGGCGCCACAGCCAGTGGCTGGTGGTGCAGCACCTGTCGCGGCGCCAGCCCCGACCCCGGCAGCACCGTCGTTGCGGTTTCGCTGGTAAGTCTTTCCTTATATAGAAGCAACAGGAGTGGTACATGGCCGATACGCGGCGTTGGTTCTGGCTCGGTGGGGTAGTCCTGCTTTGCGCGTTTGTGTGGTTGCTGCACCCGATCCTCACGCCGTTTCTGGTGGCGCTGCTACTGGCTTATCTGTTCGATCCGTTGGTGGATCGACTGGAAAAACTCGGGCTGTCGCGAACCTGGGGCGTGATCGCGGTGTTTGCGTTGTTCACGCTGATCGTCACCGCACTGATGCTGGTGCTGGTGCCGATGCTCGCCAAGCAGTTGCTGCGTCTGTACGAACTGGCACCGCAGATGCTCGACTGGTTGCAGCACACAGCTGTGCCGTGGGCGCAGTCGAAGCTGGGGTTGTCGGACGGTTTCTGGAAGTTCGATAAGGTCAAGGCCGCGATCAGCGAGCACATGGGTCAGACCACCGACATTGTCGGCGTGGTGCTGAGTCAGGCAACGGCCTCCAGTCTGGCGCTGATCGGCTGGCTGGCCAATCTGGTGCTGATCCCGGTGGTGAGTTTCTACCTGCTGCGCGACTGGGACGTGATGATGGCCAAGATCCGCAGCCTGTTGCCGCGTGATCGTGAAGAGCGTGTAGTCGCGCTGGCTGGCGAATGTCATGAGGTGCTGGGCGCGTTCGTTCGTGGTCAGTTGCTGGTGATGCTGGCGCTGGGTGTGATTTATGCGGCAGGCCTGATGATTGTCGGTCTGGAACTGGGGCTGTTGATCGGCCTGATCGCGGGGCTGGCGGCGATCGTGCCGTACATGGGCTTCGTGATCGGCATTGGCGCAGCGCTGATTGCCGGGTTGTTCCAGTTCGGTGGTGATCTGTACCCGATGGTCGGGATCGTCGCGGTGTTCATGGTTGGTCAGGCGCTTGAGGGCATGGTGTTGACCCCGTTGCTGGTGGGTGATCGTATTGGTCTGCACCCGGTGGCGGTGATCTTCGCGATTCTGGCTGGCGGCGAGCTGTTCGGTTTCACCGGTGTGTTGTTGGCCTTGCCGGTGGCGGCGGTGATCATGGTGCTGGTGCGTCATGTGCACGACTTGTACAAGGATTCCGAGATCTATAGCGGTGTGGACGAGCCGGAGTTGTAACGGTGCAGGGCGGCCCGGCGATTAGCCGGGTTGGCCCGTGTCCTGCAGGCGCTGGCGCCAAAGAATCTGTCATAAAACCAGCGTGTTAACGCAAACCTTTGATTTTGCTTGGACTCTGTCGCATTGTGCGCTCAGCTTCACGGGTATAAACTTCGCAAACTTTACACAGAGGCCACTAACGGTTCCTTGAGAACTGTTCAGTCAGCATGAAACCGATTCAGCTGCCCCTAGGTGTGCGTCTGCGTGACGACGCCACCTTCATCAACTACTACCCAGGCGCCAATGCCGCTGCACTCGGCTATGTCGAGCGTCTATGCGAAGCCGACGCCGGCTGGACAGAAAGCCTGATCTACCTGTGGGGCAAACACGGCGTAGGGCGGACGCATCTGTTGCAGGCCGCGTGCTTGCGCTTCGAGCAGATGGGTGAACCGGCTGTGTATTTGCCGTTGGCCGAGTTGATGGACCGCGGCGTTGAAATCCTCGACAACCTCGAACAGTACGAACTGGTCTGCCTAGACGACTTGCAGGTGATTGCCGGCAAGGCTGACTGGGAAGAGGCGATGTTTCATCTGTTCAATCGTCTGCGTGACAGCGGTCGGCGCTTGCTGATTGCCGCCTCCACCTCTCCGCGTGAATTGCCGGTCAAACTGGCTGACTTGAAATCCCGCCTGACGCTGGCGCTGATTTTCCAGATGCGCCCGCTCTCCGATGAAGACAAATTGCGCGCCTTGCAATTGCGCGCGTCGCGTCGCGGTCTGCACCTGACTGACGAAGTCGGGCATTTTATTTTGACTCGCGGCACTCGCAGCATGAGTGCGCTGTTTGACTTGCTTGAACAGCTCGATCAGGCCTCGTTGCAGGCTCAACGCAAGCTGACCATTCCCTTCCTGAAAGAAACGCTAGGCTGGTAACGGCGCGGCTTTCAGCGTGTTTCGGCATATTTCAGGCGCCAGAAAATCCGCTTTCCTGCGAGGTGCGCAGGCCGCGTATCGGTTCAAATGGGCTTAAGCGCTTAGATGTAAACGAGAAACCGGGAAGTCACAAAAAGATCGATTGAATTTGCAAATGAGGCTGATAGCGGGCATAGTCTCGGCTTCTTTACAACTATCAGCCACGGTCGTGCCCATGCTAAAGCGCTTCGCACCCCTCGTGCCTCTCGCACTCGTCACCCTGTTGTACGGTTGCGCTGCTCATTCTCCAGTTCAAGAGCAGCCTCAACAGGTTAAAAATTCTGCCACGGCTCAGTCTTCCGTTATTTACCAGGAAGAGCTGGACACCGAAAAAGAGCTCAACGAATTCAATGGCAAGAAGCCTTATCAGCTTCCTGTTCTGGCCGACAGCATCCTTGAACGCGGCATGTCCCTGATCGGTACCCGTTACCGTTTTGGTGGTACCTCTGAAGCCGGTTTCGATTGCAGCGGTTTCATCGGCTATCTGTTCCGCGAAGAAGCTGGCATGAACCTGCCGCGCTCGACCCGCGAAATGATCAACGTCGATGCGCCGCTGGTCTCGCGCAGCAACCTTGAGCCGGGCGATCTGCTGTTCTTCGCCACCAACGGTCGTCGCGGTCGTGTCAGTCACGCCGGGATCTACCTCGGTGACAACCAGTTCATCCACTCCAGCAGTCGTCGCAGCGGCGGTGTTCGCATCGACAGCCTGGGTGACAGCTACTGGAGCAAGACCTTCATCGAAGCGAAACGCGCTCTGGCCAACGCTCCGACTGTAGTCACTGCTCGCAAGTAATCCCCTGTTGTCGCTGCGTTCGCGGCGACAATCAGGCTTCCGGTAACGGAGTAGACGTAGACTTTACAAGGTGAAGTTAAAGTCTTACTTGAAGTTTGCCGCGTAGCCGCTAGAATCCTGTATCTATATTGATGGCAAACCGCCTGCGTGCTCACGCAGGCGGTTTTGTTTTCTGTCCATCGGCAGAAAAAGCCGCAGCCAGATCAGGATGTTCTGCTTATGACGATGTCGGCCCGCCTCACGTTGATGTTCTTCGCAGCGCTGCTCAGCGCCTGCGCCAGTCGTACGCCGCCACCTGCGCCGGTGGTTCGCGCTCCGGTCGTATTCGGTCCTTCGCAAGCTTTCTCGCCGGCTGCTGAAGACGTGTTGTTTCGCGCGCTCGGCCTGGTGGGTACGCCGTATCGCTGGGGCGGCAACACGCCGGATTCGGGATTTGATTGCAGCGGATTGATCGGTTTTGTCTATCGTGATGCGGCGGGGATTTCGCTGCCGCGCTCCACGCGCGAGATGATCGTCATGCAGGCGCCGAATGTCGGCAAGGAAGGCTTGCAGACCGGCGACCTGATCTTCTTCGCCACCAATGGCGGCTCGCAGGTCAGTCATGCAGGGATTTACGTCGGGGAAGGGCGCTTCGTGCATGCGCCGGCCACGGGCGGCACGGTGAAGCTGGACAGCCTGTCGAAGGCGTACTGGCAGAAAGCTTATCTGAGTGCCAAGCGGGTGTTGCAGCCGGAGCATCTGGCGCATAACCCGTAATTCAAGTTGCCTAAAAGCTAATGTGTAGGAGTGAGCCTGCTCGCGATGACGGTGTCACATTCAACATCAATGTTGAATGATCGACCGCTATCGCGAGCAGGCTCACTCCTACAGTTGTTTGTGCATGGCGAAAATTATTTGCTGGCCGACACTCGCCACACCTTATTGCCAACATCATCCGCCACCAGCAAACCACCTTGCTGATCGATCACCACGCCTACCGGCCGACCCAAAGCATTCTCGTCCTTGTCGAGGAACCCGGTCAGCACATCCATCGGTTTGCCGCTCGGCTTGCCGCCGGTAAACGGCACGAAAATCACTTTGTAGCCACTGTGCGGTTTGCGATTCCATGAGCCGTGCTGACCAATAAACGCGCCTTCCTTGAACTGCGCCGGCAGCGTGTTGCCCTCGGCGAAGCTCAGGCCCAGTGAGGCGGTGTGCGGCCCGACCGCGTAATCCGGGGCGATGGCTTTGGCCACCAGGTCCGGGTTCTGCGGCGTAACACGCACATCGACATGCTGACCGTAATAACTGAAAGGCCAGCCATAAAACCCACCGTCTTTCACGGAAGTGATGTAGTCCGGCACCAGATCACTGCCGATCTCGTCGCGCTCATTCACCGCTGTCCACAGTGCGCCGCTGGTGGGCTCCCACGCCAGGCCATTGGGGTTGCGGATGCCTGAGGCAAAAATGCGGTGATTGCCGGTCGCCCGATCAACTTCCCAGATCGCCGCGCGACCTTCTTCCTTGTCCAGGCCGTTTTCGCCGACGTTGCTGTTCGAACCTACGGTGACGTACAGCTTGCTGCCGTCCTTGCTGGCAATGACGTTTTTGGTCCAGTGGTGATTCAGTGTCCCGCCCGGCAGATCGGCTACCTTGATTGGCTGCGATTTGATCTCGGTCGCGCCGGGTTCGTAGTTGAAGCGCAGCAGGCGATCGGTATCGGCGACGTACAGATCGTTGCCGACCAGGGTCATGCCGAACGGCGAGTTGAGGTTCTGCAGAAACACCGTGCGGGTCTCGGCGACGCCATCATGATCGGCGTCACGCAGCAAGGTGATGCGGTTCGGACTCGGCACGCCAGCGCCGGCCTTGCCCATGACCTTCTTCATTACCCAGCCACGAATGCCACTGCTGTCATCAGGCTTTGGCGGGGCATTGGTTTCCGCCACGAGCACATCGCCGTTGGGCAGCACATAGAGCCAGCGCGGATGATCGAGGCCTTCGGCAAATGCCGCGACCTGGGTGCCGGCCGCCGCAGTCGGTTTGCCGCCCTCGGGCCAGCCGATCGCCGGGGCGATGTTCACCGTTGGGATCAGGGTCTTGTTCGGTTCGGGCAGCTTGGGTGACGGACCGGTGCCGTCGGTGACTTGCAGGCTGGAGGATTCACCGCAGGCGGCGAGCCCTCCGGCGAAGGCGATGACAAAAACGAGCTGGGGCTTGCGCATTGCTGATCTTCCCTATGAATGCATTCCTAATCATAGAGGAGGGCGCAAGCCCGATGGTTCAACTGCTCAGCCGCGGGCTTCCTTGAACAGCACGGCGATGCCCGGGTGATAGTTGCCGACTTCGCTGCGCAATTTGCGGTAGGCGTAGGGGAAATACCAGGCGACCGCGCAGGTGTGTTCCTTTTGCAGGTCGTCGACCATGTCTTGTAGTTCTTCGGGGCTGGCGCTGTGCTGGGCTTTTTGTGGCGCGACAAACAGGCAGCCGAGCTTAAGATCGCTGGCGTAGCTGATGCGTTTGGCGTCGTTGGTGATGTCCAGCAGGGCTTGAGTCAGATTCAGGTTGGTAACCTTTGGCCAGCGCTGAGTGGCCTGGATAAAGGCGCGGTCTTCGGCACCGGCGAGAAACAGATCGGCGCGGGCATTGCGCTCGCCTTCTTCGTTCTGCTTGCGCGTGGCAGTGTCGTTCAAAGTGACCAGCTCAGCCATCCAGGCTGCGGCCGAGAGCAATCCGAGATTGGCTTTCTCGTCATGCCAGTAAGGGGTGTCGCTGTCGCCGCGCACGGCGTTGTAGCGGTCGATACAGTCAAACCAGCGTTCAAGCACCGGGCGCAGGAATTCCAGGCGCGGGTTGCTGATGATCATGCCTTGCATCGTCATCATCCTTTATTGTTGTAGTGGGCTTTTCGAGAAAAGCATGGCTCTTTGATATCATTTGTATCAGTGTGGCACAAGATTGGCGGCAGATAAGTGATCGGCGGCAGTTATTCGCCCGATGGCCCCCTCTTTAATTGACGCTCCACCCCCAACCCTCTAACCTTCGCGGCTTGTTTCAGGTGCTCTGTGACCTGCGTCGACAGAGTGAAACAGGGAAGCCGGTGAGGGTTGTCTTCGCACGAAGAACCACCACGATCCCGGCGCTGCCCCCGCAACGGTAAATGAGTGAAAACTGCGCCTTGAGCCACTGCCTCGAAAGAAGCGGGAAGGCGCGCAGTCAGGCATGCGCCGCTCATGAGCCCGGAGACCGGCCTGATCCATCCAGCGGCATCACGGTGGGCGATGCCAGGCTTTTTGCCGTCTATTCTTGTGCCTGCCCGCCGTTATCCAGCCTCAACGGAGAGCTCCCCCATGACTGATTCCCCCGAGCGCGACGAACGCCATCTGGCGCGTATGCAGCGCAAAAAAGCCGTGATCGACGAACGCATCGCCAACTCGCCTGACGAGTGTGGCCTGGTGCTGGTGCTGACCGGCAACGGCAAAGGCAAAAGCAGCTCGGCGTTCGGCATGCTCGCCCGTGCCATGGGCCACGGCATGCAGTGCGGCGTGGTGCAGTTCATCAAGGGCCGTAACAGCACCGGTGAGGAGTTGTTCTTCCGGCGCTTCCCCGAGCAAGTGCGCTTCCACGTGATGGGCGAAGGTTTCACTTGGGAAACCCAGGATCGTCAGCGTGACATCGCCGCCGCCGAAGCCGCGTGGGCGGTCTCCCGCGAATTGCTGCGTGATCCGTCGATCGGTCTGGTGGTGCTCGACGAATTGAACATCGCCCTCAAGCACGGCTACCTCGATCTCGATCAGGTGCTCAGCGATCTGCAGGCGCGTCCGCCGATGCAGCATGTGATCGTCACCGGTCGCGCGGCCAAGCCGGAAATGATCGAGATGGGCGACACGGTCACCGAAATGGGCATGCTCAAACATGCCTTCCAGGCCGGCATCAAAGCGCAGAAAGGCGTCGAACTTTGAATCAACCACGTCACTGCCCGGCGGTACTCATCGCCGCGCCGGCCTCCGGTCAGGGCAAGACCACCGTCACCGCCGCGCTCGCCCGTTTGCATCGCAATCAGGGGCGCAAGGTGCGCGTGTTCAAATGCGGGCCGGACTTTCTCGATCCGATGATTCTCGAGCGCGCCAGCGGTGCGCCGGTGTATCAACTGGACATGTGGATGGTCGGCGAGCAGGAAAGTCGTCGTCTGTTGTGGGAAGCCGCCGCCGAGGCGGATCTGATTCTGATTGAAGGCGTGATGGGCCTGTTCGACGGCACGCCGTCCAGTGCCGATCTGGCGCGGCACTTCGGCGTGCCGGTGCTCGGGGTGATTGATGGGACGGCGATGGCGCAGACCTTTGGTGCGCTGGCGCTCGGCTTGGCCAAGTATCAGCCAGATCTGCCGTTTGCCGGTGTGTTGGCCAACCGCGTTGGCACCTTGCGCCATGCGCAGTTGCTCGAAGGTAGCCTCACCGAAGGTCTGCGCTGGTACGGCGCGTTGTCCCGCGAAACCGGTATCGAACTGCCGAGCCGCCATCTCGGTCTGGTCCAGGCCAGTGAATTGAATGACCTCGATGTGCGTCTCGACGCCGCCGCCGATGCATTGGCCAGCAGTTGTGAGGTAGCGCTGCCACCGGCGGTGGAGTTTGCCGCACCGGACGTGATCGCTGTCGAGCCGTTGCTGAAGAATGTGCGGATTGCCGTCGCCCGTGATGAAGCGTTTGCTTTCACCTACGGCGCGAGTCTCGATCTGTTGCGGGCGATGGGCGCCGAGTTGAGTTTCTTCTCGCCGATCCGCGACACGCAATTGCCTGAAGCGGACAGCCTGTATTTGCCCGGTGGGTATCCGGAACTGCACCACGTTGCGTTGTCGCAGAACACTGCGATGTGTGAGGCGATTCGCGCGCATCACGCGGCGGGTAAGCCGTTGCTCGCCGAGTGTGGTGGGATGCTGTACCTGCTCGATTCGTTGACTGACGTTGAAGGCACCCGCGCTGAATTGGTCGGGCTGCTTAAGGGCGATGCGGTGATGCAGAAGCGTCTGGCGGCGTTGGCGTTGCAAGCGGTGGATCTGCCGGAAGGTTCGTTGCGCGGGCACACTTATCATCATTCGTTGACGACTACCGAACTGGCGCCGATTGCGCGGGGTTTGAGTCCGAATGGTGGGCGCGGTGCCGAGGCGGTTTATCGGGAAGGGCGGATGACGGCTTCTTATGTGCACTTCTATTTCCCGTCGAATCCGGCGGCTGTCGCTGCACTGTTTGCGCCTGATTCCGAAGGCGCCTTCGCGAGCAGGCTCGCTCCCACAATTGAAACGGTGGTGACTGAAGCAATGCAATCCCCTGTGGGAGCGAGCTTGCTCGCGAAAGGGCCATGACCGACAACACATTCTCCGAAGCCGAGCGCGAAGCGGTTTATAGAGCCATTGCCGAACGCCGCGACATGCGCCACTTCACCGGCGGCAGCGTCGAACCGGAGCTGTTGCGCCGACTACTGGAAGCCGCCCACCAGGCCCCAAGCGTCGGCCTGATGCAGCCCTGGCGTTTCATCCGCATCAGCGACCGCAGCCTGCGCGGGCAGATCCAGAATCTGGTGGAAGAAGAACGCATCCGCACAGCCGAAGCCCTCGGCGAGCGCAGTGACGAGTTCATGAAGCTCAAGGTCGAAGGCATCAATGATTGCGCCGAAGTGCTGGTCGCCGCGTTGATGGATGATCGCGAAAAGCACATTTTCGGTCGCCGTACATTGCCGGAAATGGACATGGCCTCGCTGTCCTGCGCGATCCAGAATCTGTGGCTGGCCTCGCGCGCCGAAGGCCTGGGCATGGGCTGGGTCTCGCTTTTCGAGCCGCAAGCGTTGGCGGATCTGCTGAAGCTGCCCGAGGGTGCCAAGCCACTGGCGGTTTTATGCCTGGGGCCGGTCAAGGAATTCTATCCAGCGCCGATGCTGGTACTCGAAGGGTGGGCGCAGGCGCGGCCGCTCAATGAGTTGCTGTACGAAAATTATTGGGGAGTGAGTCAATGAGTGTGGCGTTGTTGAGTGTCGCCGCAGTGGCGCTGGATGCGCTGTTGGGTGAACCGAAACGCTGGCATCCGCTGGTGGCGTTCGGCAATTTCGCCGGGCGCATCGAGCAACGCTTCAACGCTGGTGGCCGGGGTTGGCGCAGCCATGGGGTCACTGCGTGGGTGATCGCGGTGCTGCCGCTGACCTTGCTCGCCACGGCGTTTTCCTGGGCGCCATACGTGGGCTGGGTCGTCGAGATTCTCGCGCTGTATTGCGCCCTCGGCATGCGCAGCCTCGGTGAACATGTCGCGCCGGTCGCCGCCGCGTTGCGCGCGGATGATCTGGACGAGGCGCGCAAGCGTGTCGGCTATCTGGTCAGCCGCCAGACCGATGAACTCGACAGCACCGCCGTCGCCCGCGCCGCCACCGAGTCGGTGCTGGAAAACGGCAGCGATGCGGTGTTTGCCGCGCTGTTCTGGTTTGTCGTGGCGGGTGCGCCGGGCGTGGTCCTCTATCGCTTGAGCAACACGCTCGATGCGATGTGGGGCTATCGCAACGAACGCTTTGAGCGTTTCGGTTGGGCAGCAGCAAAAATCGACGACGTGTTGAACTACATTCCTGCGCGTCTGGTGGCATTGACCTACGCGCTGCTGGGTAAAACCCGACTCGCGCTGAAGTGCTGGCGCGCGCAGGCGCCGAAGTGGGACAGCCCCAACGCTGGCCCGGTGATGGCTGCCGGGGCCGGTGCCTTGGGCGTGGAGCTGGGCGGCCCGGCGATCTATCACGGCGAACTTCACGACCGTCCGCAACTCGGCGAAGGCGCTCCAGCGGATGCCGATTCCATCGACCGTGGCTGGCAATTGGTCCAGCGCGGGGTATGGTTATGGCTGCTGATTCTCTGCGTGGGAGCTGAATTCTATGCTTGAGCACGGTGGCCGGCTGCGCAAGGCTGCACACGATTACGGCATTGCCGAGGCGGACTGGCTCGACCTGTCCAGCGGCCTCGCGCCGTGGCCATTTCCGATCCCGGAAATCCCGCTGCGCGCCTGGGCGCGCTTGCCGGAAACCGATGACGGTCTGGAGCAAGCCGCGTGCGATTACTACGGTGCCGCGCAAGTGCTGCCGGTGGCCGGTTCGCAGATGGCCATCCAGTTGCTGCCGCGTTTGCGCCGGGCCGGCAAGGTCGGCGTGTTGTCGCCGTGTTATGCCGAACACGCCGAAGCGTGGCGGCGCAGTGGTTACATCGTGCGCGAAGTGCTGGAGCAGGAAGTCGAATTCTTTCTCGACAGCCTCGACGTGCTGGTGGTGGTCAACCCGAACAATCCGACCGGCTTGAGCCTGACCCCGGCACGATTGCTCGACTGGCACGCGCGGCTCGCCCGGCGTGGTGGCTGGCTGGTGGTCGATGAAGCCTTCATGGACAACACACCGCAGTTGAGCCTGGCCCCGCATGCCCATCAAGTCGGGCTGATTGTGTTGCGCTCGTTCGGCAAGTTTTTCGGTCTGGCCGGGGTGCGTCTGGGCTTTGTCCTGGCCGAACGCAAGTTGCTCAAACTGCTCGCTGAACAGGTTGGGCCATGGGCGGTGAGCGGGCCAACCCGAGTGCTTGGCCAGGTGTGCCTGCAAGACACCGAAGGCCACACCCGCCAACGCATTCGCAGCGATGAGGCCAGCGAACGATTGGCAACGCTGCTTGAGCGCTACGGCTTCAAGCCCCAGGGCGGTTGCGCGCTGTTCCAGTGGCTGATCACCGAGCATGCCGAAACGCTGCACGCATTCATGGCCCGTCGCGGCATCCTCCTGCGCATTTTCACCCACAACAGCAGTCTGCGTTTTGGTCTGCCCGCCGATGCGACTGAAGAGACGCGCCTCGAACAGGCTTTGATAGCCTTCACCAAGGACCACCCATGACCACCCTGATGGTGCAAGGCACCACTTCCGACGCCGGCAAAAGCACACTGGTGACGGCGTTGTGCCGCTGGGCAACTCGTCAGGGCGTTGCGGTCGTACCATTCAAGCCGCAGAACATGGCGCTCAACAGTGCCGTGACCGCTGATGGCGGTGAGATTGGCCGCGCGCAAGCGGTGCAGGCGCAAGCTGCTCATCTCGAACCGCACACTGACATGAACCCGGTGCTGCTCAAGCCGAACAGCGACACTGGCGCGCAAGTGATCATCCATGGTCGTGCCGTCACCACGATGAACGCGGTTGCCTACCACGACTACAAAGCCATCGCGATGCAAGCCGTGCTGGCCTCGCATGAACGACTCCGTGCCGCGTATCCGCTGGTGATGGTCGAAGGCGCGGGCTCACCGGCGGAGATCAATCTGCGTGCCGGTGATATCGCCAACATGGGTTTTGCCGAAGCGGTGGATTGCCCGGTGTTGCTGATTGCCGACATCAATCGCGGCGGGGTTTTTGCCCATCTGGTCGGCACCCTCGAACTGCTGTCGCCGAGCGAGCAGGCACGGATCAAAGGTTTCATCATCAACCGTTTTCGCGGCGACATCGCTTTGCTGCAACCGGGCCTTGACTGGCTGGAACAGCGCACCGGCAAACCGGTGGTCGGCGTGTTGCCCTACGTGATGGATCTGCATCTGGAGGCCGAGGACGGCATCGATCAGCGCCAGACCGACAAGGCCGAACAAGTGCTGAAAGTGGTGGTGCCGGTGCTGCCGCGCATCAGCAATCACACTGACTTCGATCCGTTGCGCTTGCATCCGCAGGTTGATCTGCAATTCGTCGGCCCGGGGCAGGCGATCCCTGCTGCCGATCTGATCATCCTGCCGGGCTCGAAAAGCGTGCGCAGCGATCTGGCCTATTTGCGTGCCAATGGCTGGGATACCGCGATCAATCGGCATCTGCGTTACGGCGGCAAAGTGCTGGGGATTTGCGGTGGTCTGCAGATGCTCGGTGAGCAGGTGCATGATCCGCTCGGCCTCGAAGGTGCGCCGGGTACGAGTGCCGGTTTGGGTTTGCTGGCGTTCGACACCACGCTTGAAGCCGAGAAGCAGTTGCGCAATGTGCGTGGGCGGCTGGCGCTGGAAAATGCCGAAGTCAGTGGCTATGAAATTCATGCGGGCGTGACCACGGGAGCGGCGCTGGAGAACGCAGCGGTGCATCTTGAAGACGGCCGTTGCGACGGTGCGCAGAGCGCTGACGGGCAGGTGTTTGGCACGTATCTACATGGCTTGTTTGAATCGCCGACGGCGAGTGCAGCGTTGCTGCGCTGGGCCGGGTTGAGCGATGTGCAGCAGGTGGATTATCACGGCTTGCGCGAGCGTGATATCGAGCGCTTGGCGGATCTGGTGGAGAAGCATCTGGATACCGGCTTGTTGCGTCAGCTCTGTGGGATTTAAGGTGCTTGTGCTGGCCTCTTCGCGAGCAAGCTCGCTCCCACAGTGAATGCGGTTAACCATACATTTTGAGTACAACTCATAACCCTGTGGGAGCGAGCTTGCTCGCGAAGGGGCCAGTTGCCTCAACCCATAATTCTGTGGATAAAACCATGCTCCAACTGATCCTCGGCGGCGCCCGCTCCGGCAAAAGTCGTCTGGCCGAAAAACTCGCCAGCGATAGCGGCCTGGCGGTGACCTATATCGCCACCAGCCAGCCCCTCGATGGCGAGATGAGCGACCGCGTCGCCCACCACCGCGCGCGCCGTCCCGTCGAATGGGCGCTGATCGAAGAGCCGCTCGAATTGGCCCGCGTCCTGCGCGAATCCGCCAGCGCCGAGCGTTGCCTGTTGGTCGATTGCCTGACCCTGTGGCTGACCAATCTGCTGATGCTCGATGACGCCGAACGTCTCGCCGCTGAGCGCGAAGCCCTGCTCGAATGCCTGGCCTTGCTGCCGGGGGAAATCATTTTTGTCAGCAACGAGACCGGAATGGGTGTCGTGCCGCTGGGCGAATTGACTCGCCGCTACGTCGATGAAGCCGGTTGGCTGCATCAAGCTCTGGCTGAGCGCTGTCAGCGTGTTGTCCTGACCGTCGCCGGCCTGCCCCTGACTCTGAAAGGACCTGCGTTATGACTCAAACCTGGTGGCTGAACCCGTGCAAACCGGTCGATCTGAACGTCGTTGAACAAGCGACGGCGCGGCAACAGCAACTGACCAAACCGGCAGGTTCGCTGGGGCGTCTGGAATCGGTTGCGGTGCAACTGGCCGGTCTGCAAGGCCAGGTCAAACCGACGCTCTCGCAAGTGTGGATCGCGATTTTTGCCGGTGATCACGGCGTAGTCGCTGAAGGTGTTTCGGCGTTCCCTCAGGAAGTCACCGGGCAGATGCTGCTCAACTTTGTCAGCGGCGGTGCGGCGATCAGTGTGTTGGCGCGGCAGCTCGGTGCGCAGCTGGAAGTGGTTGATCTGGGCACGGTGAATCCAGCGCTGAACCTGGCGGGTGTGCGCCACTTGAATATCGGCCCGGGCACGGCCAACTTCGTGCGGGGCGCGGCGATGACTCAGGCTCAAGGCGAGCTGGCGTTGCAGGCCGGTCGCGACAGTCTGCTGCGGGCGAAAGCCGCAGGCGCACAGTTGTTCATCGGTGGCGAAATGGGCATCGGCAACACCACCGCCGCCAGCGCCTTGGCCTGTGCCTTGCTCGATTGCCCGGTGGCACATCTGACCGGTCCCGGCACCGGGCTGAATGCCGAAGGTGTCAGCCATAAAGCGCAAGTGATCGAGCGCGCATTGGCGTTGCACGTCGCGCAACGTGGCGATGCCTTGCAGACCCTGTTCAATCTTGGTGGTTTTGAAATTGCGGCGCTGGTCGGCGCGTATCTGGCGGCGGCTCAAGAAGGCGTTGCAGTATTGGTCGACGGCTTTATCTGCACGGTCGCTGCGCTGGTTGCGGTGCGCTTGAATCCGGACTGCCGCGAGTGGTTGTTGTTCGGTCACCGGGGCGCCGAGCCGGGCCATCGCCATGTGCTGGAAACGCTGAAAGCTGAGCCGTTGCTGGAACTCGGTCTGCGTCTGGGTGAGGGCAGTGGCGCCGCGTTGGCGGTGCCGTTGTTGCGTCTTGCCTGCGATCTGCACGGGCAGATGGCGACGTTCGCCGAAGCGGCGGTGGCGGATCGTCCGGCATGACCCTGCAACTGGATCTGTTGCGTCATGGTGAAACTGAACTCGGCGGCGGTTTGCGCGGCAGCCTCGACGATGCGCTGACCGAACAGGGTTGGGCGCAGATGCGTGCGGCGGTAGTCGAAGGCGGGCCGTGGCAGCGGATTGTCAGTTCGCCGTTGCAGCGTTGTGCGCGCTTCGCCGCCGAACTGGGCGAACAGCTGAGTCTTCCGGTGCAGCTGGACGAGGATCTGCAGGAGCTGCATTTCGGCGCATGGGAAGGGCAGAGCGCAGCGGCGTTGATGGAAACGGACGCCGAGGCCTTAGGGCTGTTCTGGGCTGATCCGTATTCCTTTACGCCACCGCAAGGTGAGCCGGTCAGCGCGTTTGCGGCTCGGGTGTTGGCAGCGGTTGCGCACCTGCACACTGCATACGCCGGGAAGCGGGTTTTGCTGATCAGTCATGGCGGCGTGATGCGTCTGCTGTTGGCGCAAGCGCGAGGGTTGCCACGCGAACAACTGCTCAATGTCGAGGTCGGGCATGGCGCAATGTTTGCGCTGACGGTCGAGGTTGACGGTTCACTCAAGGAAGGTCACTGACATGTTGCCGCTGTGGATCGCCCTGCAATTTCTCAGCAGCCTGCCGATTCGCCTGTCGGGGATGCCCGAGCCGGAACAGCTTGGGCGATCGTTGCTGTTTTATCCGCTGGTGGGGCTGTTGTTCGGGCTGATCCTGTGGGCGCTGAATCTCGCCTTGAGCGGTGCGCCGTTGTTGCTGCATGCGGCATTGCTGTTGACGGTTTGGGTGGTGCTCAGCGGCGCACTTCATCTGGATGGTCTGGCTGACAGCGCCGATGCCTGGCTCGGTGGTTTTGGTGATCGCGAGCGTACGTTGACGATCATGAAAGACCCGCGCAGCGGGCCGATTGCGGTAGTGACGCTGGTGCTGGTGTTGCTGCTCAAGTTTGCTGCACTGCTGGCGCTGATCGAGCAAGGGCATGGGCTGATGTTGATCATTGTGCCGCTGCTCGGGCGGGCGGCGCTGTTGGGGTTGTTTCTGACGACGCCGTATGTGCGTGCGGGCGGGTTGGGGCAGGCGTTGGCGGATCATCTGCCGCGCAAGGCCGGGTGGCGGGTACTGGGCTTGAGTGCGCTGGGCTGCGTGTTGATCGCCGGGTTTGGCGCCGTTGTTGCGTTGGTGATTTCGGTCGTTGTGTTTGTCTGGCTGCGGCAAGTGATGATGCGGCGGTTGGGCGGGACGACGGGCGATACGGCGGGGGCGTTGCTGGAATTGCTGGAGATGGTGGTGTTGGTTGGATTGGTTTTGATCTGACAGTTTTGGATTGTCTGTGCTGGCCTCTTCGCGAGCAGGCTCGCTCCCACAGGGGATCGCATTGCAAATGTAGGAGTGAGCTTGCTCGCGAAGGCGGTTTGTCAGGCAGCACAAATGTTATGGGTAAACTCATCTGTAACTTGATTTAACATAGTCGCGGGTATATACACGCATCATGCTTCCTTCTCAGTGTTTGTGCACCAACCTGCGTCGCGCCGCTCGTGGCGTCAGCAGGCATTACGACGGCGCTCTCGACGGCTTCGGGATCAACGTTGCCCAGTATTCTTTACTGTGCAATCTGCAGCGTCTGGATCAACCGAGCATTTCCGAACTCGCCGAGGCGATGGGTCTGGACCGCAGCACCCTCGGGCGCAATCTGCGGGTATTGGAAGGCGAGGGGCTGGTGGCGCTGGCCGAAGGCGAGGACATGCGCAACCGTATCGTCAAACTCACCGAGACCGGCGTGCAACGCCTGGCAGCGGCACTGCCGGCCTGGGAAGCAGCGCAGCAGCGGTTGATTGACCGACTGGGCGCCGAGAAGCGTGAAACCTTGCTCAGATTGCTGGATGAACTGGCCTGAGGCCGGTTTTTTCCAAACTCAAGCGGGTATATACCCGCAAGCGGAGAATAACAATGACATCGATGTGGCGTACGTGCGGTTGGGTGTTGCTGGGGAGTGCGCTGATCCTGGCGCTGTCATTGGGCGTGCGGCACGGCTTCGGGTTGTTTCTGTCACCGATGAGCGCTCAGTTCGGCTGGGGGAGAGAGGTGTTCGCCTTCGCCATTGCCTTGCAGAATTTGATCTGGGGCCTGGCGCAACCGTTTACCGGTGCATTGGCTGACCGCTTCGGCGCGGCAAAAGTGGTGCTCGTCGGTGGGGTGCTCTACGCGGTGGGTCTGGTGTGCATGGGCCTGTCTGATTCAGCGGTGACGCTATCACTGAGCGCCGGCCTGCTGATCGGCATTGGTCTGTCCGGCACCTCGTTCTCGGTGATCCTCGGCGTCGTCGGCCGCGCGGTGCCGCCGGAAAAACGCAGCATGGGCATGGGTATCGCCAGCGCCGCCGGTTCTTTCGGCCAGTTCGCCATGTTGCCGGGTACCCTCGGCTTGATTGGCTGGCTCGGCTGGTCGGCGGCGTTGTTGGTATTGGGCTTGCTGGTGGCGCTGATCGTGCCGCTGGTGAGCATGCTCAAGGACAAGCCGTTGCCGGTGCTCGGCCATGAACAAACCCTGTCCGAAGCGTTGCGCGAAGCTTGCTCGCATTCCGGGTTCTGGCTGCTGGCGTTTGGTTTTTTCGTTTGCGGTTTTCAGGTGGTGTTCATCGGTGTGCACTTGCCGGCCTATCTGGTCGATCAGCATCTGCCGGCCAGTGTCGGCACCACGGTGCTGGCGTTGATCGGGCTGTTCAATATCTTCGGCACCTACACCGCCGGCTGGCTCGGCGGACGCATGTCCAAGCCGCGCTTGCTCACCGCGTTGTATCTGCTGCGCGCAGTGGTGATCGTGTTGTTCCTGTGGCTGCCGGTGACGACCACGTCGGCGTACCTGTTTGGCATGGCCATGGGTTTCCTGTGGCTGTCGACGGTGCCGTTGACCAACGGTACGGTGGCGACCTTGTTCGGGGTGCGAAACCTGTCCATGCTCGGTGGCATCGTGTTCCTCTTCCATCAGTTGGGATCGTTTCTTGGCGGCTGGCTGGGCGGGGTGGTGTATGACCGAACCGGGAGTTATGACTTGATCTGGCAAGTGGCGGTTCTGCTGAGCCTGCTGGCAGCCGCGCTGAACTGGCCGGTGCGTGAGCGTCCGGTCGCACGCCTGCAAGCCGCAGCGAGCGCCGCATGAGCCGATTCTGGCGACGATTGGCCATCACGGCACTCGGCGCCGCTGTGCTGGCGCTGGTGTGGTGGGGCTGGCAGCAGGGCGGTCTGGCCTTGATGCAGTTGGGCATGAGCATTTGCTAGAAGCGGGCATGACGAGTAACGTCGAATCCTGAACGACTGCTCAAGGATGCTCGACATGCTGATGCGCTGGTGTGCTGTTCCCGCGTTGCTGATGGCGTTGACTGGTCTGGCCCAGGCTGCCGACTGTCCCGAATTGCTGCAAGGCTCGCTACCCAAGTTGCGAGCCAAGGAATCCATTGATCTGTGCCAGCAATACGCCGACAAGCCGCTGGTGGTGGTCAACACTGCCAGTTTCTGCGGTTTTGCGCCGCAGTTCGAAGGTCTTGAGGCGCTGCATAAGCGCTACGAAGGGCAAGGTTTGCAAATGCTCGGGGTGCCTTCCAACGACTTCAAACAGGAGTCCAAGGACAGCGCCGAGACTGCCAAGGTCTGCTACGCCAACTATGGCGTGACGTTCAATATGACCGAGCCACAAAAGGTTCGTGGTGATGACGCTACGCATCTGTTCCAGATATTGGCGGCACAGAGCAGTGCGCCGAAATGGAATTTCTATAAATATGTGGTTGATCGCCAGGGCAAGGTGATCGCCAATTTCTCCAGTCTGACCAAGCCGGATGATCCGGAGTTTATTGCTGCGATCGAGAAGGCTATCGCCTCGAAACCGCTGAAGCCATAGCGCTGTTTTTTGTGGGAGCGAGCCTGGGAAGTGTGTTGTGGTGGTGAGTAAACTCAAGGCAATAAAAAGCCCCGCTTTCTGCAAAGAGAGCGGGGCTTTTTTGTCGGCGAGGGGTTAGCCTCGCCGTGCAGCATCAGAAGCGGTAGGTCGCGCCGACACCGAAACCGTTTGCCGAGTTTTCATACTTGGCGTCGTAGGTCTGACCACGATCGTTTTCGTTACGGATCTTCACCGACTCTTCCTTCAGGTACGAGTAGGCAACGTCGATGGTCAGGTCTTCAGTCGGGCTCCAGCCGGCACCGATGCTGAAGATGGTCCGGTCGCCGGTCGGGATGCGTGGCGAACGGTCGACGTTGTTGGTCGGCGACTGGTCGAAGGTCAGACCGGTACGCAGTACCCATTCCTTGTTCAACTGATACGAAGTACCCACGGCGTACGCCCAGGAGTCGTGCCAGTTCTGGTCTTCGGTGATCTCACCGAACTGACCGGCGAGCAAAGGCTGCACACCAGAGTTCTTGACGGTGATTTTTTCCAGCTGGCTCCAGCGGGTCCAGGTCGAACCGGCATACACGTTCCAGCGATCGTTGATCGCCTGGGTGACCGAGAAGTCGATGGATTCAGGCGTGGTGATCTTCAGCGAAGCATCGTACTTCTGGTTGGCGCCCAGACCGATCGCACCGAGCACACCGTAGTTGACCTTGGTGTTGCCTTCGAGCTTGTAGTCGACTTTCGAGTGGTAAGTCAGACCCAGACGCGTGGTGTCAGTGGCTTGTACCAGCACACCGATGTTGTAGCCCAGCGCGGTGTCGTCACCCTTGATCTTGACCTTGCCGTCCGGGAACGCCGGAGAGATCGACAGGTTGGATTCCAGCGTGCCGTCGATGCGGTTGATGGTCGGACCGAAACCGATCGACACCTTGTCGTTGAAGGCGTAGCTGACAGTTGGCTGGAAAGTGATGACTTGTACTTCGGACTTGCTGCCGAAGTAGCGGCCGGCAAAGTTGTTTTCATAGTCGGTAATCAGGCCGAACGGCACGTAGACGCCGAGGCCGAATGCCCAGTGATCATCGATCGGTTTGACGTAGAAGCCCATAGGTACGGAGGTGAAGGGCACCATGTCGCCTTTGTTGCTGCCACGGTTAGGGCTGGAGCTGGCGTCGCTGATATCGGTTTTTGCATCGAGGAATGCAACACCGCCAGTGACTTGTTCGCGCTTGAGGCGCGACATGCCGGCAGGGTTGCCATAAACAGTGCTTGCGTCGTCGGCAGAAGAAGATCGTCCAGCGTAACCGGTGCCCATCCCGCTGATACTGTGTTCGTTGATGGCAAAGCCAGCTGCGAAGATCTGGGTGGATGCCATGGTAACGGCGAGGCTAAGGGTGGTTTTGAGCATGACTTTTTTCATTATTAGAACTCCTGATGATCACCGGGGCGAAAATTACCAACATTTTCGTCCCAGCGCTATAGTCCGTATGCCTTGATTTAGAGCGGTTTTGTAGGACAATCCGACCAGATTCGCGACCTGTTGGCCGATCTTCTGAAACCGGACGGATCAGCAAGCGATCTGATTCACCGTTGAAACACAGGTGTGCCAGGCGTAAGTGAAGTCACGCAGACGACCTTGGGGTTGAAAGGTCTGACGCCAGATACGCGCCATTCCCAGCAAATCGTTGGAGTCGGGGAGGGTGGGGTTTTGTTCTTCTACCAGCAACCAGGCAATGGCCGTGGCGTAGCGCAGATTGACCGTCAGTTCCAGGTGCGGGCCGGTCAGAAAAGCATGCTGACTGGCGAGGCCGCGAACCAGGCTGGCACGTTCCGGATCGAGCGCCAGATAATCATCCCAAAGTGCCTGGTGGCGATGCTCGGCGATACGGTAGAGACCGTGGCCACGGCGGTCATGCAGGGCGGAACCCAGGGCAGACTGGCTGGCGGCGATGCCCAGCAGGAGAGATTCGGCGGTCGCGCTGTGGCGTCCCAGATAAATCAGCGTAGGACGGATCACGTAGCGGCACAGTTCGCTGGCAGCGATACCCATAAAACCCTCGGTTCTTGTTATTAATGGCGAGTCCTGAAGGGGGCTTGGCAGCTATGGATCGGTTCAGGCTCGCCGCAAGCGGATCATGCCGCTTGAGTTGAAGTGTAGTGTCATATTCGCGACGTAAAGGACTGTTTTTAAAATATTTCCCGCTGCGGGGAATATCCGTTATATCCGATGGTGCTTAGCCGCTGAGGGGTAAAAGCGAAACATCAGGCAATAAAAAGCCCCGCATTGTGTGCGGGGCTTTTGCTTTTGCAGCCTTTTCGGCTCTCAGGCAACCAGTGCCTGACGGGTACGATCGATCACGGCCTGCAGCGGTTCAGCGCTGGAGTACTGATCGGGGTACAGACGCTCGCTGTGGCGGGCGATACCGTGTTCGTTGACCAGTGTGAAGCTGAAGCAGCCTTTGCGAGCGGCCATGATCAGGCAGTTCATTGGTGCAAAAGCGTTGGTTAGGGTGCGAATGGCATCCTGAGTATGGATTTGAGTAGACATAGTTATTAGGTGTTCCTACAAATGACACGGATAAGAACCGTGCAACGTTAAAACGTTCCAGTAACGTCGACCACCATTGGTCGAACGAAGAACCCGACTGGAACAAAGCAGCCAGTTTGAAGCGCTATTAAGTTGGCGCGCTTGGGCTGGCAGGTAGGTACTTAGGAGGGCAGGCATCACAACGAGGGCAAAGGTTCTGGGCCCGGGGTGAAGATCCTGATCAATTTGCAGGTTGGTTCGGTCAGAGTAAGTGTTCTTCGCAACACCCTTCACGTCATTGGAAGGCTGTGTTGTCGCAAGATTTACCTGGAAACCATCGAGGGGTCGTTCCCGCTTTTTTCGGTAGGGCTTCTTGGAAGAAGGCAGACCGTGGGGATGTGTTCGACCGGAATTGACTTTCAGCTTGGTACTAACGCCGCGGATACTAACGGATCGAAACGGGTAAAGCAAACTTCGAGTAGAAAAACATTGCAGAGGCCGATTGAGTCTGCTTTGGGGGGCGCAGAATTGCCCGCATTTGGCGCAGCGCTTGACCGTCGGTCGGTGAAGATTTGTTCATCAAGCCGCGTGCCAGGCCGGTTTATCCCCAGACCGGTTAGCAAAACGACCCGAAAAAGCGCATCGATATAACCGGGTAACAGGTACTTGTGCACATTAGTTGCGCAAGCTGTAACGGCACTGTCATACCAATCCTGACTCCACTGGCTGCCTGCATCGAAAGTTTAAGTCAATGAAAAACATCGCTTTTTTTTGTTGGTGAAAAAATCGTCAGTTTGACTGCGAGCCCCATTCCATAAGGCTTTGCGGCGGTTGGAGGGCGGTTGTCCACTGAGTTATCCACAGCTTCTGTGGATTGTCCCGAGCGCTTGCTCTAGGACGGGCGTGCCGGGTTGTTTTTCGACTTTACCTGTAAGAAAAAGAGAGTAGAGTGGCGCGCCTTCCGATTCGTCCCACAGTGCTTTATGAAGTTTCGCTCAGTATCAGACTCTGTTACCTCACAACCTTCTCCTGTTACCCCGCCCAAGCGATTTTCCGTTCGCGTCGCAGAATGGCTGCTCGACAGCCCGCGCCTGAGCGACAGTCATAATGCCAAGCACATCGCAGGGCGCCTGCTCAAGCAACCGGCGCGTGAAGGCGTAGTGGCTGCGCAAAGCCGTCTCGGTCAGTTGATGTGCCGTGAGTGCGGTAACGCCCGGGATCGTCGCATCGGTCAGGATCTGCTGCGTCAGGCCGCTCGTGCCGGTGACCGTCGTGCGCAACAGGAACTCGGTCTGCTCGAAGACTGAGCTGTCCAAGACCTGACACCTTGGTTAACCTTCAGGCTTTATAAGATCGGCGGGAGTGGCTATGGCGATGGACTTGACCAGCGTATTGCTGGGGCTTGCAGGGGCGGGATTGCCACTGCTGGCGCTGGCCTGGCAACTGCAACGCCGGGCGAGTAACGGCCAGGCCGAGGTCGCCTTGCTCGAAGAGCGGCTGGCCATGGCGCAACTGGCGCAGGACGGACTCAACGCGCAGCTCGACGCCAGTCGCGATGAAGTCGCCGATCTCGGCCAGGCCAACGCCGCCAAGCAAGCTGATCTGGCAGCGCTGCGCCGGGAAGTCGAGCTGCTGCAGATCGAGCGTGATGACGCCCGCGATGCCTCCCACGCCTGGAACCTCGAGCGCGCGAACAAGGAAGCTGAGCTGCGCCGCCTCGACGCACAAGCCGCTTCGCTGAACGCCGAACTGCGCGAGCAACAGGAAAGCCACCAGCAACGCCTCAACGACCTGCAAGGCTCGCGCGATGAACTGCGTGCGCAGTTTGCCGAACTGGCCGGGAAGATCTTCGATGAGCGCGAGCAGCGCTTTGCCGAGACCAGTCAGCAGCGGCTCGGGCAGTTGCTTGATCCGCTCAAGGAGCGCATCCAGTCCTTCGAAAAACGGGTGGAAGAAAGTTATCAGGCCGAGGCCCGCGAGCGCTTCTCCCTGGCCAAGGAACTGGAACGCTTGCAGGCGCTCAATCTGCGCCTGAGCGACGAAGCCACCAACCTCACCCGCGCCCTCAAAGGCCAGAAAACCCAAGGCAACTGGGGCGAGCTGATTCTTGAGCGCGTGCTCGAACACGCCGGTCTGGAGAAGGGCCGCGAATACCAGACCCAGGTCAACCTCAAAGGCCCGGATGGCGAGCGCTTCCAGCCTGACGTGATCATTTACCTGCCCGGCGACAAGCAAGTCGTGGTGGACTCCAAGGTGAGTCTCACCGCCTATCAGCAGTACGTTGCAGCCGACGACGACAGCCTCGGGCAGATCGCGATCAAGCAGCATGTATTGTCGTTGCGCAATCACGTCAAAGGCCTGGCCGGCAAGGATTACAAACGTCTTGAAGGCCTGCACAGCCTCGATTTCGTTTTGCTGTTCGTGCCGATCGAGGCCGCATTTTCGGCAGCCTTGCAGGCTGAGCCATCGCTGTTTCAGGAAGCCTTCGACCGCAACATCGTCATCGTCAGCCCGACCACCTTGTTGGCGACGTTGCGGGTGATTGACAGTCTGTGGAAGCAGGAGCGCCAGAGCCAGAACGCCCGGGAAATCGCCGAGCGCGCCGGGTGGCTGTACGACAAGTTCGTGCTGTTCATTCAGGATCTGGATGAGGTCGGCAATCGCCTGCAGCAGTTGGACAAAGCCTACAGCTCAGCGCGCAACAAGCTGACAGAAGGACGCGGTAATCTGGTCAGTCGCAGTGAGCAGCTGAAATTGCTCGGCGCCCGGGCGAGCAAGAGCTTGCCGGCGGATTTGCTGGAGCGGGCGATGACCGATGTCGATGGTCTCGTCGAACTCCCTGAATAAAGATCAAAAGATCGCAGCCTCCGGCAGCTCCCACAGGATGTACGCCATACCAATGCAGGAGCCGGAGGCTGCGATTTTTTGCTTCTACAGCGGTAAATACCGACTCAACAACGCCCGCAACGCCGCCGGCTTCACCGGTTTGGCCAGATAATCCAGCCCCGCCGCATGCACCTGGGCGACCATCTCCGGTCGCCCGTCAGCGCTGATCACCACCCCCGGCACCGGCTCACCCAGGCTCGTGCGCAACCACGCCATCAGCTCAGTGCCGGTATCGCCGTGGTCAAGGTGATAGTCGACCAACGCCAGTTGCGGTCGCACGCCGTCATTTAACAGTGCTGCACATTCTTCGCGATTGCGCGCTGTCCACACCTGACATCCCCAGCGACTGAGCAGGCTGTTCATGCCGATCAGAATGCTGTCTTCATTGTCGATGCACAGCACCCGCGCGCCGCTTGGCAACCTGCCATTCATTTCGGCTGCAGCGCTTGCCGGTTGGGCCTGCGAGTGAGTGAGCGGCACGCTGACGCTGAACACACTGCCGCGACCCGGCCACGAGCGCACCCGCAAGGTGTGACCGAGCACCCGGCACAAACCATCGGCAATTGCCAAACCCAGGCCGAGGCCTTTTTCAGCGCGGGTCTGATGACTGTCGAGGCGTTTGAACTCTTCGAAAATCACTTGCTGTTTATCTTCCGGAATCCCCGGCCCGCGATCCCACACCTCCAGACACAATTCGCCGCCGCGCCGCCGCACGCCCAGCAGCACCGGGCCTTTGGCGTAGCGGAAAGCGTTAGTCAGGAAGTTCTGCAAAATGCGCCGCAGCAATTTGATGTCGCTGTCGATGCGCAGATGGCTGCCGCGCACCCGGAACTTCAAACCCTGTTCCTGCGCCAGTGCCTTGAATTCCGCGCCGAGCGTGTCAAACAGTTCATTGACCGCAAACGCCTTGCGATCGGGGTTGATCTTGCCGTTTTCCAAGCGAGAAATATCCAGCAGATCGCTGATCAGGTCCTCGGCCGAACGCAGTGAGCTGTCGAGGTGCTGCACCAGTTTCTGCGCCTCGCTGCTCAAGCCATCGTCCTGATGGGAGAGGGCGGCGGAGAACAGCCGAGCGGCGTTCAGTGGTTGCATCAAGTCATGGCTGACCGCCGCGAGAAAGCGGGTTTTCGACTGATTGGCGGCTTCGGCGGTGCCCTTCGCCTCGGTCAGCGCGACGTTGAGTTGCGACAGTTCCTGAGTGCGTTCGCTGACCCGTTGTTCCAGCCCTTCATTGGCTTCGGTGAGTGCCTGCTCGGCTTCGCGGAACGCGGTGATGTCGGTGAAACTCATGACGAAACCGCCCCCCGGCATCGGGTTGCCGATCAGCTCGATCACCCGGCCGTTGGGGAACAGCCGTTCAGAGGTGTGCGCGCGGCCCTGACGCATCCAGTGCAAGCGGCGGGCAACGTGGACTTCCGCTTCGCCGGGGCCGCACAGGCCGCGCTCGGCGTTGTAGCGAATGATGTCGGCAATCGGCCGGCCGACGCTGATCAGACCATCCGGGTAATTGAACAACTCCAGATAGCGCCGGTTCCAGGCCACCAGTTTCAGTGACTGGTCGACCACGCTGATGCCTTGGGTGATGTTCTCGATCGCACCCTGCAGCAAGGCACGGTTGAACTGCAGCACCTCGGAGGCTTCGTCGGCGATGCGCACGACGTCCTCCAGCTGCATTTCCCGACCTTCGATGGCGGCTTTTACCACTGCGCGCGTCGACGAAGCGCCGAGTACACCGGCCAGCAACCGCTCGGTATGGGCGATCCACTCGCCGTCGGCATTCTGGTTGGGGTTGAAGCCTTTGCCCTGGCGATAGGCGAAGCGAATGAAGCTCTGGCGCGCACGTTCCTCACCGACAAAACGCGCGGCCAATTGCAGCAAGTCGTCGATTTGCACCGCCAGCATCGAGCGTGCGCTCGGCCGCGCACTGATCTCCTGACCGATGAAGCGTCCGGCCTGCCAGTGTTCCGATACGCGGGTACGCGACAGCACCGAAACCCAGGCGAACAGGGTGAAGTTGCCGGCCAGCGACAGCACTACGCCTTGGGTCAGCGGGCTAATCGGCAGGTTCAGCGGATTGCTGTGCAACCACGCCAGCCCTGGAAAACTGCTTAACGACCAGCCGAGGCTGTGCGCGGCGATCGGCAGGATCAAGGTGTAGAACCACAGGAAAGTACCGGCGGCCAAACCGGCGAAAACGCCGCGCCGGTTGGCCTGTTTCCAGTACAGCGCACCGAGCATGGCGGGCGCCAGTTGAGTCACGGCGGCGAACGCGATCTGGCCGATGGTCGCCAGGCTTGCGGTCGAGCCGAGCAAGCGATAGCTGACGTAGGCCAGCAACAGAATCACGACGATGCTGACGCGGCGTACCGAGAGCATCCATTGGCGGAACACTTCGAACGGGCGCTCGGCGTTATTGCGCCGCAGCAGCCATGGCAACAGCATGTCGTTGGAGACCATGGTCGACAACGCCACACTGGCGACAATCACCATGCCGGTCGCCGCCGACGCGCCACCGATAAACGCCAGCATCGCCAGCGCCGGATGGGCCTGCGCCAGTGGCAGGCTGATCACGAAGGAGTCGGGCAGCACATCGCGTGGCAACAGCATCTGACCAGCGAGCGCGATCGGCACGACAAACAGCGCGGCCAAGGCCAGATAGGCCGGAAACACCCATTTGGCCAAGCGCAGATCTTGCGGGTCGATGTTCTCCACCACGGTGACGTGGAACTGCCGGGGCAGGCAGATGATCGCCATCATCGCCACGCCGGTCTGCACCACCATCGACGGCCAGTTAATGGTTTCTTTCCAGTATTCCTCAAGCCGCGGGGCGAGCATCGCCTGGTTGAACAGATCATCGAAACCGTCATACAGGCCATAAGTGACGAAGGCGCCGACGGCGAGAAAGGCGAACAGTTTGACCAGCGATTCGAAAGCAATCGCCAGCACCATGCCACGGTGGTGTTCGGTGGCATCGAGGTTGCGCGTGCCGAAGACGATGGTGAACAGCGCCAGCACCAGCGACACGATCAGCGCGGTGTCCTGGGCGCGGGTGCCCATGGCGTCGGCGCCGGCGCCGATCAGCAGGTTCACGCCGAGGACGATGCCTTTGAGTTGCAGGGCGATGTAGGGGAGGACGCCGACCAGACAGATCAGCGCGACGACCACCGCCAGCGATTGCGATTTGCCGTAGCGCGCGGCGATAAAGTCAGCGATGGAGGTGATGTTCTCCTGTTTGCTGATCATCACCATTTTCTGCAGGACCCACGGCGCGCCGACCAGCAGCAGGATCGGCCCGAGGTAAATCGGCAGGAATGACCACAATTGCTCGGCGGCTTGACCGACAGCGCCGAAGAACGTCCAGCTGGTGCAATAAACCGCCAGCGACAGGCTGTACACCCAGGCACGCACGCGCGGCGGCAACGGCGCGCTGCGGCGGTCGCCGTAGAAGGCGATGGCGAACATGATGGCCATATAGGCCAGGGCGACGGCGGCGATCAGCCCGGTGGACAGCGACATGCAACACTCCCGACAAAAGACTCCCCGGCACTCCTGCCCGGGCGGACAGTCTCGCATGCGCGGGGCGGTTAGTCAGTGTCGACCAAGGTCGTGGCGTGGTGGGGTGTCGCAGGCGGGGAACCCCTCGGTTTCTGGGGTGATCGGGTGGGCCCCTTCGCGAGCAGGCTCGCTCCCATATTTGCGATGCATTCCACTGTGGGAGCGAGCCTGCTCGCGAAGGCGTCAGTCCTGACGCAGCGCAATATCGATCAGCCGATGCAGTTCATCCACCTCCAGCGCCGCCGCCGAAAACAGAATCCGGAACACCACCGGCGCAACCACCAGGTTGATCAACCGATCAACACTCGGCGCCATTTCATCCGGATGCCGCTCAACGATCGTCTGCAACTGCGCACCAATGATCGTCACGCAATACCCCGGCGTAGCGCTGGCCTGCACGTCGCGCATCATGTTGCGCCCAGGCTCCGAACTCATCTCGTCGAGATATTGCTCAGCCCACGCACGAATATCACTGCGCAAGCTGCCGGTTTGCGCCGGTTCGCTGTCCGGACGCATGCGGGCGAGGGCGACGTCGGCCAACAATGCCGACAGGTCACCCCAGCGCCGGTAAATCGTCGACGGTGTAACGCCTGCCCGCGCGGCGATCTGCGGGACGGTCACGCTCGAGCGCTCCTGTTCTTGCAGGAGCGCACGGACTGCCGAATGAATTGCATCTTGCACCCGGGCACTGCGGCCGCCGGGGCGTAAACCTTCTTTAATAGCCATGCGGCAGACCTTAACACAAAGAATTTGCTTTAAGCGCAAGGCAGTAGCACACTCCGCAAAAGCAAAAAATTAGCTTTTGCGGAGTGTGCCCATGACTAGCCTTGCTTCCAATCGATCCAGCCTGTGGTTTCTGGCGATTACTTTACTGAGTTTTCTCGCAGCATCCACGGCGCCAACGCCGCTGTATCAGCTGTATCAGGATCAGCTGCACTTCTCGGCAACCATGCTGACGCTGATCTTCGGCGTTTATGCGCTCAGTCTGTTGGCGGCGCTATTAACTGTCGGCTCGCTTTCCGATCACCTGGGACGCAAACCGGTGATCTTCGCCGCCGTGCTGCTCAACGCGTTGGCGATGCTGCTGTTTATCTACGCCGACAGCGTGGCGTGGCTGATCAGCGCGCGTGTTCTGCAAGGATTTGCCACCGGCATGGCCACCGCTGTTTTAAGCGCGACCCTGCTCGACACGGATCGTCAGCAGGGGCCATTGATCAACAGTGTCGCGCCGTTGCTCGGCATGGCCTTGGGCGGCATGGGTTGCGGTTTGTTGGCGGAGTTTGCGCCGGCGCCGTTGCAACTGACCTATTGGCTGCTGCTCGCACTGTTTGTATTGCAAGGTATTTATGTCTGGCGCTTATCGGAAAGCGTCACTCCGCAAGCCGGGGCGTGGGCCTCGTTGCGGCCGACACTGCACGTGCCGACTCAAGCGCGAGCCACTTTGTGGCGCGTGTTGCCGCTGAACACGGCAACCTGGGCGCTCGGCGGTTTTTATGCATCGCTGGCACCGTCATTGGTGCGCACCGCCACTGGCTCGGACTCGAATCTGATCGGCGGCGCCACCGTTGCGGCCCTGACCGTGACTGGTGCACTGATGATTTTCACGATGCGCAATCGTCCTGCCGTCCGGGCCTTGCAGTTGGGCGCGAGCCTGCTGCCGATCGGTCTGGTATTGATTCTGCTGGGCGTGCACAGCGCCAGCCTGTCGCTGTTTTTCCTCGGCACGCTGGTGGCCGGTTGCGGCTTTGGCTCGGGATTCCTCGGCGCCGTGCGCAGCCTGGTGCCGCTGGCCTTGCCCCATGAGCGGGCAGGATTGATGGCGGCCTATTACGTGCTCAGTTATCTGGCGTTCTGCCTGCCGGCGTTGCTCGCCGGGCACTTGTCGCGTAGCTACGGTTTGCTGGCAACCACCGATGGTTACGGGGTGGTGTTGATCGTGTTGGCCATTGGCGCGCTGTTACTCAGCCTGCGCCCAGCCGCAGCCAAAGTGTGCCGCGCTCCATAACCCCCTCGATTTCGGTTAGCCTTGCCCAGCCTTCTTCTCACGGATCGACTCATGAAGATTATTCGCAGCAAGACCTTCACCGCCGAGCGCGCCTGGGGCGCGCTGGACATTGCCAACATGAACGGCATCACCACGCGCCTGCACTGGACGGATCAGCCGTACAAATGGCACATCAACGACGGCGAGGAAGTGTTTGTGGTGCTGGATGGTCAAGTGCTGATGCGCTATCGCGAAAACGGCGAAGAAAAGCATGTGCAGCTCGACGTTGGCGACATCTTTTACGCCTCGGTCGGCACCGAGCACGTCGCCCATCCGGAGGGCGCAGCGCGGATTCTGGTGATCGAGAGCGAAGGCAGCGTTTGACTGCTTATAGGCAAAACAGATAACAGATAGAGAAATTACCCGTTATATAGATATTCGATTCGGTTCTACCATGGACTCAACCTCACCAGAGGAGAGGACTCCATGATGACTTGCCCCAACAGCGCCAAACCCGGCATCAAACCGTTCCGCCAGCTTCAGCACCCGCGTGAAGTGATCCGCCAGTTCACCCCGAACTGGTTCGCAGCGACCATGGGCACGGGTGTGCTGGCGTTGGCGTTGGCGCAACTGCCATTGGCCATTCCAGGCCTGCACGCCATTGCTGAAGGTTTGTGGTTGTTCAACATTCTGTTATTCAGCCTGTTTACCGTTGCCTACGCCGCGCGCTGGATTCTGTTCTTTGATGAAGCGCGGCGGATTTTCGGCCACTCCACGGTATCGATGTTCTTCGGCACGATTCCCATGGGCCTGGCGACCATCATCAACGGCTTTCTGCTGTTTGGCCTGCCGCGCTGGGGTGACGGCGTGATTCACCTCGCCGAAGTGCTTTGGTGGATCGATGTGGCCATGTCGCTGGCCTGCGGCGTGTTGATCCCTTACATGATGTTTACCCGTCAGGAACACAGCATTGATCAGATGACCGCCGTCTGGCTGCTACCAGTCGTGGCGGCAGAGGTGGCGGCGGCCAGCGGTGGTTTACTCGCACCGCATCTCACCGATGCCCATTCACAACTGGTGGTACTGACGACAAGCTACGTGCTCTGGGCCTTTTCGCTACCGGTAGCGTTCAGCATTCTGACCATCCTGCTGCTGCGCATGGCCCTGCACAAACTGC
Source organism: Pseudomonas sp. ok266 (assembly GCF_900110195.1). Lineage (NCBI taxonomy): Bacteria > Pseudomonadati > Pseudomonadota > Gammaproteobacteria > Pseudomonadales > Pseudomonadaceae > Pseudomonas > Pseudomonas sp. ok266. The sequence goes on from NZ_FOCU01000015.1 coordinate 194,193, forward strand.
CCCACGAAAATATGGCGGCGTCGAGCTGGCTGGCCCTCGGCCCGATCGGCACCGGTGCGCTGGGCATGTTGCTGTTGGGCGGTGATGCGCCGGCGATATTCGCGGCGAACGGTCTGCCCGGTATCGGTGAAATTGCCTCGGGTGTTGGGCTTATTGCCGGCATTACCCTGTGGGGCTTCGGGCTGTGGTGGATGCTGATGGCGCTGCTGATCACCGTGCGTTACTTGCGTGACGGCATCCCGTTCAACCTCGGCTGGTGGGGCTTCACCTTCCCGTTGGGCGTGTATTCGCTGGCAACCCTGAAACTGGCGAGCAGCCTGAACCTGACGTTTTTCAGTGTCGTCGGCACGCTGTTGGTGATGTTGCTGGCGCTGATGTGGCTGATCGTCGGCAAACGTACCGTGCAAGGCGCCTGGCGGGGCGAGCTGTTTGTCTCGCCGTGCATCGCAGGTTTGAAGAAATAACCGGAAAAGTTTAGGTAAGGTGTGGCCTGGATCGCTGTTCGAGAATCCAATAAGCAGTACCCAGGCCTCTCTACCTTAAACATCAGGGAAACACGGAAGATGAGTCACCCCTCACAGTTCAACCTGCTGCGCACCCGGCGCTTCTTGCCGTTCTTCATCACGCAGTCGCTCGGCGCGTTCAACGACAACGTGTTCAAACAGTCGCTGATCCTCGCCATTCTCTATCGGCTGACCATCGAGGGTGACCGTTCGATCTGGGTCAACCTGTGTGCTTTGCTGTTTATCCTGCCGTTTTTCCTGTTCTCGGCACTGGCCGGGCAGTTCGGGGAAAAATTCGCCAAGGACGCGCTGATCCGTCTGATCAAGCTCGCGGAAATCGCGATCATGGCCGTAGGATCGATCGGTTTTCTCTTCGATCACTTGTCGTTGATGCTGGTGGCGCTGTTCGCCATGGGGACCCATTCGGCGCTGTTCGGGCCGGTGAAGTATTCGATCCTGCCGCAGGCCTTGCGCGAGGATGAGCTGGTGGGCGGCAACGGCTTGGTGGAAATGGGCACGTTTCTGGCGATTCTCGCCGGGACGATTGGTGCCGGGGTCATCATGTCCTCTTCGCACTATGCACCGTTGGTGTCCTGCGCCATCGTCGGGATCGCCGTGCTGGGTTATCTGGCCAGCCGCAGCATTCCGCGCGCGGCGGCATCCTCCCCGGAAATGCGCCTGAACTGGAACATTTTCAGTCAATCCTGGGCCACGCTGAAACTCGGTCTGGGCCAGACGCCAGCGGTGTCGCGCTCGATTGTCGGCAATTCGTGGTTCTGGTTTGTCGGGGCGATTTACCTGACGCAGATTCCCGCCTACGCCAAGGAATGGATGCACGGCGATGAGACCGTGGTCACCCTGATTCTTACCGTGTTCTCGGTCGGGATTGCGCTGGGTTCGATGCTTTGCGAGAAGCTGTCCGGGCGCAAGGTGGAGATCGGTCTGGTGCCGTTCGGTTCGTTCGGTCTGACCGTATTCGGTTTGCTGCTGTGGTGGCATTCCGGCGGGATTCCCGACAGCGTCAGCGGCCACAGCTGGATTGAAGTGCTGGGCTTCGTGCACACCTGGGCGGTGTTGGTCGACATCCTCGGTCTCGGCATTTTCGGTGGTTTCTACATCGTGCCGCTGTATGCCTTGATCCAGTCGCGCACCGCCGAGAACGAGCGCGCGCGGGTGATTGCCGCCAACAACATTCTCAACGCACTGTTTATGGTGGTCTCGGCCATCGTCTCGATTGTGCTGCTGAGCGTGGTCAAACTGTCGATCCCGCAACTGTTCCTAGTGGTGTCGCTGCTGAACATCGGGGTCAACGCCTACATCTTCAAAATCGTCCCCGAGTTCAGCATGCGCTTCATGATCTGGCTGCTCAGCCATTCCATGTACCGCGTCGAACACCGCAACCTTGAAGCCATTCCGGATGAAGGCGCGGCACTGCTGGTGTGCAACCACGTGTCGTTTGTCGATGCCTTGCTGATTGGTGGCGCAGTGCGTCGGCCGATTCGCTTTGTCATGTACTACAAGATCTACAACCTGCCGGTGCTGAACTTTATCTTCCGCACGGCGGGGGCGATTCCGATTGCCGGACGGAATGAAGACATCCAGATTTACGAAAAGGCCTTCACGCGAATTGCTCACTATTTGAAGGACGGTGAGCTGGTGTGCATCTTCCCGGAAGGCAAGCTGACGGCGGATGGCGAGATGAATGAGTTCCGGGGCGGTTTGACGCGGATTCTTGAAGAGACGCCGGTGCCGGTGATTCCGCTGGCGTTGCAAGGGCTGTGGGGGAGTTTCTTCAGCCGCGATCCGAACAAAGGGTTTTTTCACCGATTGTGGTCGCGGGTGACGCTGGTGGCAGGAGCGCCGGTGGGCGTTGATGCTGCTGAGCCGGCGACGTTGCAGGTGTTGGTCGGGGAGTTGCGCGGGGCAGTCAGATAGCCGGCGATTTTAAGGTCCTCTTCGCGAGCAGGCTCGCTCCCACAGTTGATCGTATTCCTCTGACGGAACGCGATCGAATGTGGGAGCGAGCCTGCTCGCGAAAGCGGTAGTGGCTTAAGCGCTGACCTTAAGCCCAATCAACCCGGTAATGATCAACGCCACACTGGCCAGCCGAATCAACGCCATCGACTCGCCAAACAGGATGATTCCGGCAATCACCGTGCCCACCGCACCGACGCCGGTCCAGATCGCATAGGCGGTGCCCAACGGCAATTCCTTCATCGCAAGACCGAGCAGGCCAAGGCTGATGGCCATGGCCGCAACGGTCAGAACGGTGGGGAGCGGGCGGGTGAAACCGTCGGTGTATTTCAGGCCGACGGCCCAGCCGACTTCAAACAGGCCGGCGAAAAACAGAATGATCCAGGACATGAAAGACCTCCATCGATAGACGGGGTCGTCCCCAGATTAATAACTCGATCGAGCCGCAGGGTCGTCCCCGCGTTGCGCAATAGTGTGACGAGCATTAACCCGGGGATCAAGTTTGCGCCTCAGTCTGCCGCTTGTTGCGCCAGCGACTCGCGATCTTCCTTTTCACTCATGCGCCGGAAGTACGTCGACAGCAGTGCCCCGGAAATATTGTGCCAAACGCTGAACAGTGCGCTCGGCACCGCCGCCAATGGCGAAAAATGCGCACTGGCCAATGCCGCGCCCAATCCGGAGTTCTGCATGCCGACTTCCAGCGCCAATGATTTACGCTGGGCCAACGGCAACTTGAACAAACGCCCAGTGAAATAGCCCAGCAGATAACCGAAGCTGTTGTGCAGCATCACCACGGCCATGATCAACAGGCCGGATTCGGCGATTTTCGCCTGACTGGCGGCCACCACGGCGGTGACAATGATCACGATGCTGACCACCGATACCAGCGGCAACACGTCCACGGCATGACGAACCTTGTCACCGAGCATGCGTTGGGCAACCACACCAAGAATGATCGGCAGCAGCACCACTTGCAGGATCGACCAGAACAGCTCCATGAACGACACCGGCAACCACGCCGAAGCCAGCAGCCAGATCAGTGCCGGGGTCAGCAGCGGGGCGAGGAGGGTGGTAACGGCAGCAATGGCCACCGACAATGCCAGATCACCTCGGGCCATCCAGGTCATGACGTTGGACGAGGTGCCGCTCGGGCAGCAACCGACCAGAATCACCCCGACGGCGATTTCCGGCGGCAGGTGAAACACTTGGCAGAGTAACCACGCCACACCGGGCATGATCACGAAATGTGCAACCACGCCCAGCGCTACGCGCCATGGATAGCGGGCGACAGCAGCGAAGTCGTCGAGTTTGAGGGTCAGGCCCATGCCGAACATCACCAGCCCGAGCAGCGGCACGATCGCGCTTTTCAGGCCGAGGAACCACGCCGGTTGCAGGAACGCAATCACCGCGAAAAGCAGAACCCAGTAAGCGAAGGTATTGCCGACAAAGCGGCTGAGTGCAGCCAGTGCGCGCATGGCCTGTTCCTTATTATTAAATGAACACCACAAAACAAATGTAGGAGTGAGCCTGCTCGCGATAGCGGTCTTTCAATCAACACATTAGTTGAATGTCAGTCCCTCATCGCGAGCAGGCTCACTCCTACAGTTTTGACATCACAAGGCTTTAGATGCCTTGAGGAGTCTCTTCCCCACCCAACGCTTCAACCAGCGCTGGCAGGAAATCACCGAAGGTCAGCATCATCAGCGTGAAGCTGGCATCCAGCTGACCCAGTGCCTCGTCGCCACCGTCCTGCTCCGCCTGATCCTGCAACAGATCTTCGAACTTCAGACGTTTGACCGTCATCTTGTCGTCGAGCATGAACGACAGTTTGTCCTGCCAGGCCAACGACAATTGAGTGACGACTTTGCCAGTGCTCAGGTGCAGCTGGATTTCTTCGCTGGTCAGATCCTGACGCTTGCAACGCACGATACCGCCATCTTCGTGGGTGTCGCGCAGTTCGCACTCGTCCAGTACATAGAAGTCATCAGCGGCTTTTTGCGTGGTGACCCAGTCAGTCATGACCGCAGTCGGTGCCATTTTCACGGTCAACGGACGGACGGGCAGGGTGCCGATCACTTCACGCAGGGTCGACAGCAGGTCTTCGGCACGTTTCGGGCTGGCCGAGTTGACCAGGATCAGGCCCTGTTTCGGCGCGATAGCGGCAAAGGTCGACGAGCGACGGATGAAGGCGCGCGGCAGGAACGCCTGGATGATTTCATCCTTGATCTGATCGCGTTCCTTCTTATAGACCTTGCGCATCTGTTCGGCTTCGATCTCTTCGACCTTTTCCTTGACCGCGTCACGCACGACACTGCCCGGCAGAATGCGTTCTTCTTTACGCGCGGAAATCAGCAGGAAGTCACCGCTGACGTGCACCAGTGGAGCATCTTCGCCTTTGCCGAACGGCGCGACGAAACCGTAGGTGGTCAACTCCTGGCTTGCACATGGACGCGCCAGTTTGGTGGCCAGTGCAGTTTCCAGCGCCTCGGCATCGACAGGCAGGTCTTGGGTCAGGCGATAGATAAGCAGGTTTTTGAACCACATGGGGTGAGTCTCTCCTTTATACAAAGGGGGGCATTATTGTCTTCGCCGTCCCATAGGCCAACCCTTCTCTAAGCCTTTGGAAGGCCTGAGAAAATTATTTAAAAAAGTGCTTGCCAGAGGTTGGGTCGCTCCGTAGAATGCGCGCCACACCGAAGCGAAGGGTGATTAGCTCAGCTGGGAGAGCGTCTGCCTTACAAGCAGAATGTCGGCGGTTCGATCCCGTCATCACCCACCATTCGTTTCAAGTGTTTAGCGCAGCGGTAGTTCAGTCGGTTAGAATACCGGCCTGTCACGCCGGGGGTCGCGGGTTCGAGTCCCGTCCGCTGCGCCATATTCGGTAACCTGGACCACTGAACGCCAGGTCACCACGGAAAAACCCGCCAAGGCGGGTTTTTTTCTGCTCCAAGGTTGTACCCGCGGGATGTGTCGTTTTACTGGTTTTCGGATTTATTTGAAAAAAACTTCAATTAAATCAACACTTTACGAAAACTTGTGGCATAATGCGTCCCGTAACGAAGCGAAGGGTGATTAGCTCAGCTGGGAGAGCGTCTGCCTTACAAGCAGAATGTCGGCGGTTCGATCCCGTCATCACCCACCATTCGTTTCAAGCGTTTCGCGCAGCGGTAGTTCAGTCGGTTAGAATACCGGCCTGTCACGCCGGGGGTCGCGGGTTCGAGTCCCGTCCGCTGCGCCATATTCGGAATCTGGAACACTGAACGCCAGATTCCACAGAAAGCCCGCCTAGTGCGGGCTTTTTGCTGTCCGGGATTTATTGATCCCATGTCCTCAAAGGTGCTTTGACACCGTTCTACTGCGCGGCATTCTGGCTGTGCCGATAGTCGCTCACCGCCTCATACACCGCTTTACGCAAGCGGTTGATCCCGCCAATCGGCCGATGCGCCTCAAGCCCGAACCACGGATTGAACGAAAGATTGTCACACGCCAGATTCAGCGCCGGTGTATCGAAGTCCTGCGGTGGCAGAGTGATCCGCGCCACGGTTTCAAACGGCGAATCCTGCTCGCGCCATTCGATGCTGGTGTCTTCGATCGGCATGTACTTGTTGGCATCCTGACGCTGGATCTGCAGGACGAAACACGCCGGTATCCGGTCCGTCGACAGTTGCTGGTTTAAGGCGCTGCGCAAGAAGTTCGGTAAATCATGATTCTGTTTTGGCAGTGTGTAGTCCGGGCAGTTGTCCGGGGCGGGCGCCACCCGAAACTTTGCATTGGCTTCACCAAATTTGTACGGCGATACCGAAAAATAAGTGGTCGCGGTCGGACTGTCCGGCGGCGGTGACAGGGTTGCGAGTGCAATAAACAAATGGCGGACCTGCCATGTGCGCGGGTCCCATCCCGGAAAAAATGCCATGACCTTTTTGCCGTCAGCCTGCGCCGACACGTTCTGACGATACTCGGCGACGTCACTGACAAAAAAGTTCGGGTGGCTGAACATCACAAAATCCTGCTCGCGCTGCTCCTGGCGGTCACGCAGCAAGGATTTTCCCGGCACATCGAGCAGTTTGATCGCCATCCCCCGGGCGTCGCGCAGACTGTCGAACTGTGGATAGGCATTGCCATTGGACAGGCGAATCATCGCTTGCCAGGTTTTTCCGGGCTCACTGAACACGCCTTGTCGCAGCGACTGCGCCAGTTGGGGCAACACCTGCACCTGAGCTTTTACACAACCATGAGCCTTGGCATGGGCGTCGCGCAGATATCGTGTGCTTTCTCGGTGTTGATCGACGATGCGTACGGCGGTCTGGATCACGTCCTGGGTCATCGCCGCTTCGCCGCTGGGAATCTGCTCCTGCGCCGACACCGGGCCACGGTGTTGCCAGGCAAACCAGACCGTAGCGATGGCCCAGCCGAACAGGCCGATGACGAGCGCTATCAACAGAACCTTGCCCAGTACACGACCCAGCCACAACCAGATTCTGGCCAGCAGCGACTGTTCTTTCTTGAAGGTTGAGATCATGGCAGTTGCGCCTCCAGTGGGCCGCCGAGGACTTTCAGGTACTCAAGAAGTGCCCAGCGTTCTTCGGGCTGCAATAGCCGGCCAATAACGCCGTTGCCACGTTCGCCGGCACGGAATTCATGGCCGCTGTTGTGGTTGCCGGTGATGCGCGTGTCGAACAGGAAGCCATTGGTAAACGCTTCGGTGCGATACCCCAAATGTCGCGGATCGTATTCGAAGGTGCCTTTGAAAAAGGTCGTGACGCGTTCATCCTGCGGCGACAACAACTCATAAATACTCGGCACTGAACCGTTGTGCAGAAACGGCGCGGTGGCCCAGACACCCGCCAGCGGGCGCGCCTTGTAGGCGAGTTTTTCGCGCACGCCGATGGGCAGGCCGAAGCCGTCCAGGCGTGGTTTTTCCTGCGGCGTGACGTTGGCTTCGCGATAGGCGCGGTCTTCGACGAAGGCGGTGACGTAAGCCAAGCCCTTGGCCACCGACATTTGGCTCAGGTCCAGTGGCGCCTTGGGTGTCGGATGCAGTTTGACGTCCATTTTTTCCAGCTCTTTCAGATCCCACTGCAGGGCTGTCAGGTCGAAACGGTGGTTGGCGATATTGTCGGCAGCGGTCGGGTCGGTGCCGATGACAGCGACCGGCAGCATGTGCAAATGCTGCACCCAGCGCTCACCTTCCTGAGTCTGGCGCGGTACGTGACAACCGGCGCAGTTCTCGACAAACAGCGTGCAGCCCTTGGTTGCCAAGGGTTTGTCGATGGCGCCAAACAGATCCTCTGGCCAGGCTGGTGGCTTGAGCCTTTGCAGGGTTTCTTCGATTTTGTGCAGATCACGCACACGCACGCTGGAGGCATAGCGTGCTTCGCCTTGCAGTGGCTGGCCGTTGTCATCGAAAAAATTCAGGGTGGCGCCGACGCCCAACGCTTCACCGATATTGCGCGCCATCGGCTGCTGCGCCGAGCCGTTCCACTGCACCCAGTCGAATGACCACATATCCCAGAGCTGTGGATAATCCACCGGGGCATTGGCCACGCGGTAGTTGGCGGGGGAAATCGCATCGCCAAACGTCGCGTTGGCAATGCGTCCGAAGGCATCGGCGCGGCCGGGGCCTTCTTCGGTCGGGTAGAGGCCGCGATGGGTATCGTTCCAGGCGACTTTGAGGAATGTATTCAGTGAGGTTTTGAAGTCTTTGCGCAATTGCTCGTGACGCGCGTCGTATTCGTCGCCCAGCACGGTTCTGGCGAAACGTTCGAATTTCCATGGGTTGTAGTAAGTCGCGGTCAGACTTGCCACCAATGCCTGTCCGAAACTGCCGCCGCGCAAAGTAGGCACACTGGACGGCAGCACATGTTGCGCGGTACCTCCGTCAATTCGCACGGCCTGACCTTGGAAGCGCAATTCGCCGGTGTGGCAAGCGGCGCAAGTGATGTCCAGATATTGTTCGGTGCTGCCGGGATTCTGATGTCGGGCAAAACCGACGGGGAGGTTGCCGGGGTTGGTCGTCGTGGCTTTCTGCTGTGGGTCGATCAGAAAACCGAAACGCGCCAGGTAATCAGGCGAGGCGAAACGTTGCGCCGAGAAGGGCAGTTCCAGCGCCTGGAACCACTCATAGCGCAGGCCTTTGACCTGCGTACCCTGGGGCGTGAAATAGTAGGTTTGCCGGTCTTCGTCACTCCACTGATTGAGGTAATGCACCTGCTCGGCGGGGGTGTAGAAGGGCAGTTTCGGATTGGCGACGTAATACAGGACCACGGCGAGAACCAGTCCCAGCAGCACGACGATCAGGGTCAGCACACGGAATAAGAGGCGCAAGATAAACATCCTTGTCGATTTGTTCCGCTGTTATGCCTGAGCCTGGCCCTGTGCGGCAAGTGGCCATTACGCCAGATGATGCAAGAAGAAACGACGCCGATTGCCGGGACGAGATGACAGAAGCTTCATCGTCGCTTCGCGCCAATGCGTTTTAATCCCTGAACTTATCGGAAGATTCCTGCTCTCATGCCGGTAGCCATTGGTCGTGGCGGCCTGATAAGCTCGCGGCTTTACTCGATTGCCCTTTCGGCGCATGAACAAGGAAATAGCATGAAACAGCATCGGTTGGCGGCGGCGGTTGCCCTGGTTAGCCTGGTCCTCGCGGGTTGTGATTCGCAGACCAGCGTAGAGCTGAAAACCCCGGCGCAAAAAGCTTCCTACGGTATCGGCCTGAACATGGGCAAGAGCCTGGCTCAGGAAGGCATGGATGATCTGGACTCCAAAGCGGTAGCCCAGGGCATCGAAGATGCCGTCGGCAAGAAAGAACAGAAGCTGAAAGATGAAGAACTGGTCGAAGCCTTCGCCGCGCTGCAGAAGCGTGCTGAAGAGCGTATGGCCAAGATGAGCGAAGAGTCGGCAGCCGCCGGCAAGAAATTCCTCGAAGAAAATGGCAAGAAAGCTGGTGTGACAACCACCGCTTCCGGCCTGCAGTATGAAGTCGTCAAGAAAGCTGATGGCCCACAGCCTAAGCCGACTGACGTAGTGACCGTTCACTACACCGGCAAGCTGACCAACGGCACCGTATTCGACAGCTCCGTCGAGCGCGGCAGCCCGATCGATCTGCCGGTGAGCGGCGTGATCCCGGGTTGGGTTGAAGGTCTGCAACTGATGCACGTTGGCGAGAAGTACAAACTGTACATCCCTAGCGATCTGGCTTACGGCGCACAGTCGCCAAGCCCGGCAATCCCGGCCAACTCGGTTCTGGTCTTCGACCTGGAACTGCTGGCCATCAAGGATCCAGCCAAAGAAGCCGCTGCTGCCAAGTAATCGGTAACGGGTCTGTCAACAACGCCTCGCTTATGCGGGGCGTTGTTGCATCTGGACCCTGGCAAGGGTAAACAGAGCGAACCGATGGCGGTCGGGAGAGTCATAGCCAATGAGACTGCCATCGCTAGCCGCCCTGAGCAGCCAAGTCAATGAAATATTGGGGTTTTTTATGTGAGTAAAAAACGCCCGATCTGAGCGCAGCCCTTATGAAACGGGGCTTTCAGCGCTGAAATGCAGCTCTGTTCACAAGGTTATCCACAATTTGTGTGGATAACATTTCAACGGGAGGAATAGATGAAAGCTCCGTGGAATTTCGCTCGATTCCTGCCCTTGGCCGGCCGTCTGCTGGCGCGTGGCCGTTTACCGACCTTACTGTTTGCGGTTGCCAGCAAAGGCGCCGCGCAAGGCAATCGTCTCGGTAAACTCAAGGACGATTTACGCTTGCTTCAGGCATTGTGCCTGGCCTACTGGCGCGGCGAGTACCGCGCTATCAGTGGCAAAGCCCTGGTGTCGGTGGTGGCGGGTTTGATGTACTTCCTCAGCCCGGTGGACGCGATTCCGGATTTCATTCCCGTGTTTGGCATGCTCGACGACATCGCCGTCCTCGCCTGGCTGATGAAAACCCTCGACGATGAACTCAATGCGTTTCGCCTGTGGCGCAACCGTCAGCAACCGGAAAAACTGGCAGTCGTCGAACGCCTGCCGGATACCCCCGAGCAACTGCAACTGCAGGGGCCGAAAAAAACCTGATTCTCAGCACCCACCTACAGATAGATACCCCCCGCGACCTTAGCCGCTGTTAGGATTACACTTCTAGGGAAAAGTGCCGACTCGCTAAGTGTTGTTGTCCTACGGGGTAGTCATGGATATTCAGATAATTGCACGCGATGGCGAACCCGAATACGCGGTTCTGCCGTGGGCTCAGTATCAGGCTCTACTAAAAGCAGCAGGCATCAACGAAACACCGTCGCGTCCGGCAGCCACGCCGCTCGCGGCCTCACCAGACGCGATTCTTCCAGGTCTGGATCAACTACGCAGTTTGCGCGAAGGGAAGGGCATCGCCATTGAGGCGCTGGCCCGCACGGTAGGCATCAGCCCGTCTTATCTGGCCATGATCGAAAGTGGCGAGCGTCAGCCCGACGCCGCGATTCGCCGCAGCCTGGCCTGGGAATTGACGGTGCCAGGGTGGAGGGATGAATCGTGAGCGTACGCATCAGTCGTCAACATTGGGACGGATTGCTCGGGGAACTTGATCAGGCGCGTCGCCAGCGCCATCTGCTGACTTATCGGGCCTTGCTCGAGCGGTTGCAATTGCCGACGCCGGCCATGCAAACCCTGACGGCCGCGCTTGAACATCTGGCCGCGCTGGATGCCAAGGCCGAACAACCGTTGCGCAGTTCGCTGGTGATCAGCCAGGGCGCGAGTCGCCTGCCGCGCACGGGTTTCTTTGAATGCGTTGAACGTCTGGGGCGTTTTTCCGGGCCATCCGACGGCGTTGCCGCGGCTTCCTGGCATGCCTCGGAAGTGGTCAGGGTCTTCGAGTACGAGTACCCGGAATCGGCAGAGGCCTGAGTGTTTTTACGACTCAAGGCGCGGGCCAGTTACTGGCTGGCGCGCAGGCTGTTTCACTGGTCGTGGTTTGTCCGCCAACCGCGAGGCTGGCGCTGGCTTGAAGGGCAGTTTGCGCGCATGGCCAACCTTGGCGATGTTGGTGCACAAAGCTTCTACGGGCACATCCTGACCTTTCGTGGTGTCGGCCTGGGTGCACGTGAAGAAGGAGTGCGCCTGTTGCGGCTGGCCGCGCTCGCGGGTGATGGCAAAGCGGCTTATCAGGTCGGCGTGATCAGTTTGGCCGGAACGCCGAGCAAACCGCCGGATCCTGCCGAAGCCGCACGCTGGTGGGGCATGGCGGCCAAAGCCGGCCACCCGTTGGCGGAGCTCAAATTGAAAGAGCTGAGTACTCGCGACTCAACACTGTAAATCCATTTATGTCTGCCCGAACAAACGCGGCGTGAGGTTTTCCTCACGCCGCGTTTGCGTTTTTGCGCGGTTGTTTATCTGTGAGTTGTTTTTTACAGACAAGTCCTACAGTCATCGCCTACTTGCCTGACTTCTTTCCCGATTGATCCCCCGCACAGTTCCCGCGCCTAATTTTTTTGCGCGAGGGAACGCCCATGTTTGATCCGCTTATCCAGCCCACTTCGCCCACCCGCGTGCGTTGATGGACGCCGTCACCCGCATCGAGCAAGCACTCGACAGCTTTCCCGACACCCTCAGCGTTTACCGCGAACAGCTCAAGCATTGGGCCAGTCGCGCGGCGGACGAGGTCAGCCACGCGGCGGATCTGCCGTCACTGGTGGGCATGGAGCGGATCATTCGCTTCGGCTCCGATAGCACTGCCGTCAGCAGCACCGACAACGCGTTTTTCTCCGGTGTCGTCCAGTGCCCGAAGAGTGGCCCGATGCTGATCGAAAGCATATTCGAGTCGGTCTACCACATTCCGCTGGGCAATATCGTGGTCGATGTGATCGCCATGGACAGTGGCGAAACCACCCCCATCACCCTTGATGCGCAAGGCAAGGGCTCATTCAAAGGAATACCTGGCAAATTCTACCGGGTGCAGGTGCACAGCGCTGTCACTTCGGGTCAGGTCGAGGACCTGTTCAAAGCCTATGACGGCCTGACTGCTGAGCTGGATGGCTGGCTGCGCAGTGAATGGCAGGGTTTAAAGCCGCAATGGTCGCAGTCGGTGGCGACGGCGGCGGGCAACGGCATGCTGGCCGGGAGTTGGGCGGCGATCGAGGGCGTGTGGGACAGCATTGGCTTGCTCTCGGACATTCTCAAGGATCCCGGTCAGTTTGCTGAGCGCTTGGGCAGTGGTGCGGCGGATCTGATCGAGCTGGCGAAAACCGCGCCCGAGGTCATGGAGAAGCTGCAACTGCTGGTCAGTGACGAGGCGGCGCTGTGTCTATTGCTGCGCACTGCCAGCCTTTGGCTGGAGATGCTGCCACCCAGTGAAATCGCCGGCAAAACTGCTGAAGCGGCGTCGATGATGATGGTGCAGTTGCTCATCGATGTGCTGATCAGCGTCGTCTTGACGTTCGTCAGTGGTGGCGCAGGCATCGCTTATCTGACGCTGCGTCTGGCGGACCGCGCCGTGCAATTGCTCTCGGCGGTAAAGCGTTTGGTGAAGGCGATGTTTGGCATCGTCGAAGGGTTCATCAAATACGTCGATCAATACAAAACCGTTGCCGCCCGTGGCATCGCCGCCGGGGTGAAAAAAGGCCGGATGCAATTGCGCTGGAATGCGCAGCGCAACACCTTGTTGAAGAAAGACGAGCATCACGACGACTCGCCGGATCAGGCGAAAAACCCCAACGGCGACAGCGCCGATTGCGTACCGCGCACCTGCACCAACGGTTGTCCGGTGTCGATGGTTACTGGCGAAGAACTGCTGACCCTGAACGATGCGCTGCTCGATGGCGTGTTGCCGTTTGAGTTCACGCGCTTGTATCGCTCCAGCGCCGCCGAAATCGATGTTGGGTTGGGCTTTGGCTGGAGTCATTCGCTGGCGCATCGGCTGGCGTTTGAAGGCGAATTTGTGGTCTGGGTCGACCACGAAAACCGCCGCACCCGTTTTCCGTTGCCGAGCGTTGAACGACCGGCAATTCACAACAGCCTGTCGCGGGCGGCGATTTTCCTTGGCGATGAACCGGAGGAACTGATCCTGGCGCTGGCCGGCGACACGGCGCGCTTTTATCACTTTCGTGCAGGACGGCTGACGGCGATCAGCGATGCCTATGGCAATCGTCTGACGGTGCAACGCGATCGCTCTGACCGGGTGCAGCGCCTGGACAATGGCGCCGGGCGCTCACTGCTGTTGCGCTATGAGCAGGCGCAGTTGCTGGGTGTTGATTATCAGGTGTTTCGCGAGGGTGCCTGGAGTACCGAACAGGCGCTGGTCAGTTACCGCTACGACGCGTACCGGCATCTGATCGAAGCGAGCAACGCCGTCGGTGAAAGCGAGCGTTACGACTACGACGACGCTCACGTGATCCTGCAGCGGCAACTGGCCGGCGGCGCGAGCTTCTTCTGGGAGTGGGAGCGGTCGGGCAAAGCCGCTCGCTGTGTCAGGCACTGGGCATCGTTCTCGCAGATGGACACGCGCTACGTCTGGAACGATGACGGCAGTGTCGCGGTGCATTACGTCGATGGCACCGAAGAGACCTACGTCCACGACGAGCGTGCGCGGCTGGTGCGTCAAGTCTCGGCGGATGGTGGCGAGCAGCTCAAGGCCTATGACGCCTCGGGGCGGCTGATCGCCGAGCAGGATGCGTTAGGCGCCGTCACCGAATACCGCTACGACGAGGTCGGACGGCTGATCGCGCTGATTCCGCCGGACGAGGCGCCCACGTCCTACGAGTATCGCAACGGTTTCCGGCACAAACGCTCTCGCGGAGAGGCGGTGTGGATCTACCGGCGCAATGCCGAGGGCGATGTCACCGAAGCGGTCGACCCCGACGGTCAGGTCACCCATTACTACTACGACACCCGGGGGCAATTGCTGTCGATCCGTTATCCGGACAGCAGCCGGCATCGTTTGGTCTGGAACAGCCTTGGCCAGTTGACCGAGGAAACCCTGCCCGATGGTGGCGTGCGGCGCTTTTCCTACGATGCACTGGGGCGGCGGACCACAACTGCGGACGAACACGGTGCGGTCACCCGGCAACATTGGGATGCCGTTGGCCGACTGATTCAGACGACATTTCCTGGCGGCAGCACCCGCGCCTACAGCTACGGCGCCTACGGTCAGGTCACCGCCGAGCGCGATGAACAGGGGCACATCACCCGTTATGAGTATGACGACGATCTGCACCTGGTTTCGCGGCGGATCAACCCCGACGGCACGCGGGTGCAATACCGCTATGACCATGCGCAACTGCTGCTCACCGAGATTGAAAACGAATCCGGGGAAAAGTACCGACTGGACTACACGCCGACCGGGCTGATTCGTCAGGAAAGCGGTTTTGACGGCCGCCGCACCGCGTACGCCTATGACCTCAACGGCCATCTGCTGGAAAAGACCGAGTTCGGCGATGACGGCTCACAGTTACTCACCGCGTATAAACGCGATGCTGCCGGGCGCCTGCTGGTCAAAACCCTGCCCGACGGCATCAAGATCACTTACCAATACGACCGACTCGGCCGACTCATGGGGGTCGACGACGGCCAGCAACATCCTTTGGCCTTCGAGTACGACCGTCAGGACCGGCTGATCACCGAGCATCAGGGCTGGGGCACCCTGCGTTACCGCTACGACGCCTGCGG
>NZ_FOCU01000018.1:0-94669 GCF_900110195.1 Pseudomonas sp. ok266
ACGTTCTGCTCATCGGCTCTGCCCTCAATGCCACCGGCAACGAACTCAACAACCGCATGACCGGCAATGACGGCAACAACACACTTGATGGTAAAGCTGGCGCTGACACCATGCTCGGCGGTCTGGGTAACGATACCTATATCGTCGACAACGCCGGCGACACCATCATCGAAACCAGTACTCTGGCTGGCGAAATCGACACCGTACGTTCGTCGGTGAACTGGACGCTGGGAGACAACCTGGAAAATCTGGTACTGACCGGCAGCAGCAACCTGAATGGCATCGGCAACGCCCTGAACAACACGTTGTCTGGCAATGACGGCAACAATTTGCTCAACGGCGGAGCCGGTGCTGACACTCTCATCGGCGGTCAGGGCACCGATACGCTAACTGGGGGTTCAGGTGCAGACACGTTTGTATTCAATGCCTGGAGCGAAACGGGAATTGGCAATCTGCGCGACGTCATCTCCGACTTCAACAGTGCGCAAGGTGACAAGATTGATTTGACGAAGTTTGATGCCAACCTGTTAAGCGACGGCTTCAACGGCTTCTCTTTCATCGGTGCGGCCGACTTCACCGGTGCCGGTCAACTGCGCTTCATCGACCATGTACTGTCGGGGAATGTCAGCGGCAACGCCGGTGCGGACTTCGAAATCCAGCTGGTGGGTGTGAACAGCTTCAGCGCCAACGATCTGGTGGCCTGATGTAACCTCAGCTCCAACCTGCCCGCAGGTCGGACAACCAACAGAAACGCCCCGAGGATTCGGGGCGTTTCTGTTGGTGTCAATATTGCCGAGGACTAGGTCAAGACCCCCAATTCCTTCGCCCGCGCCACTGCCTGCGTACGCCGCTCCACCCCCAGCTTGCTGTTGATATGGCTGGCATGGGTTTTCACTGTATGCAACGAGATGAACAATTGTTCGCTGATTTGCTGATTCGAACAGCCTTGAGCGATCAGGCGTAACACCGACAACTCCCTGCTGCTGAGCTGCTCAGTGCCCCCATGATCGACGACTGGACGCGCCGCTACAGGCGGAAAATGCGCCAGCAATTGTTGCCCTGACAATGTCGCAGAGGCTTGCAAATGCCCACGCAACCAGTCCGCGTGTCCGTTCACCAAGCTATCGAACGGTTGCAATACCCCCCCCGCCGCCGCTTCCAGAGCCTGACCCAATGCCTTGCGGGCTTCTGTCTCTCGACCGCCTGCCAGCAATAGCGCCACCTTCTGCGTCAACGCCATCACACTAAGCAACTGCCGGCCGGTTTGCTGGCCGTTTTCATGCAAGACGTTCAAACGCCCTTCGGCGAGCATCGGTTGGCCCTGATTCAGGTCGAGCAAAGCCTGTTGCAGTTCCACATGCAGCGGCAGTTGTGGATGGAACTCCGGCGGCGCAGCGGCGCGTTCGCCGGTGTAGGTCTGGCCCAACCGCGCCAGCCATGCCTCGGCCAGATCGGTGCGACCCTGCGCCAGCCACAGTTCACATTTGACCAGAGTGATCATCGCCAGATAATAGATCGGCGGCACGTCCCAGATGTGCATCAGGCGTTCGGCTTCGGCGAGTTCGGCAAAAGCCTTGGCGAATTCGCCACTGCTGCCGTCCAGACGAGCGATGACACAATGGCCGATCAATACGCTGATATCGCGACAGGCTCGTGCCTCGCTGATCCCGGCCAACAACCGCACGCGTGCCGCCTGAGGCTGCAAGCGCATGGCCAACAGAAAACCCTCATACAACGTCAGCCGAGCGCGCACCGCGTACAGACGTTGTGGCGACAAACCACGCAGTCGCCCCAGGCCCTGATGGACTTCATCGAGTGCGCGCAGGATTTCGCCACGCGATTGCAACACCCGTGCACGGTCGTAATGGGCCAAAGCTTCGAACAACGGATTGCCGACCCGCTGCGCCAGCTCCAGGGATTCGCGGTTAAGACCGCGTGCGCGCCACAGATCGCCATCGGCAATGGCCAGATTGGACAAGGTCGATAGACACATCAGCCGTTGGCCATAACGTTTGGCCGGCAGGCTTTCCAGGGCCTCGGTGCAATATCTGATCGTCAGCTCACGATGCCCACGCCCTCGAGCGATGATCCCGCTCAACGCCAGCCATTGCGCCAGCATCGACTTTTGCGCAGTAGCGGAAGGCGCCGGCAGGAAGCGGCTCAGGTGACTGGACAACTCCTCGGCGGCATCCAGCTGACAGGCCAGCCCCAGCGCCCAGCTGTACAGCACGATCAAGCGCGGCGTGCTGATCAACAGGCTGTCTGGCAGGTCCATTTTCCAGCGCAGCAACATGCCGACGTTTTGCTCGGCCAGCAGTTGCTCCTCCGAGAGGTTCTGTACCAGATTTGCCGCGACATCCAGGTGACCGGCACGCAACGCCTGCTCCACGGCTTCATCCAGCAGCCCTTGTGCGTTGAACCAGCGACAGGCACGCAGGTGCAGCGTTGCAGTCGGCACCATCGCCTGAGCAATCGGCCGACTGCGCAACAAATCCGAAAATAAATGGTGATAACGATACCAGTGACCGTGCTCGTCCAGCGGCACCAGAAAGACCTGATGGGCCAACAGGAAACGCAGGATCTCGGCGCTGTCGTGGGCTTCGCGAACGGCGTCGCACAACTCGCTGCAAAAGCGTTCCTGGCGGGCGGTGTCGTACAGAAAGGCTTGCACCTCGGCCGGCAGGCAATCGATGACCTCTTCCAGCAGATAGTCGCGGATCAGCCCTTCCCCACCGTTCAACGCCTTCGGTAGCGCCGCATCGCTGCCGGCCTCAGACACCGCGAGCAGCCAGAACCGCAAACCGGCGACCCAGCCTTCGCTGCGCTGGATCAGGTTTTCCAGCGCTTCACCGCGCAGCGAACTGCTGTGGCGATCGAGCAAAGTCAGGGCTTCGTCGTGAGTCAGGCGCAGATCCGCTTCATGTAACTCCAGCAACTGCCGTGACAGACGCAAGCGCGCCAGATGCCAGTCCGGGCGCTGGCGACTGGTGACCATGACCAGCAAGCCATCGGGCAAATGGTTGAGGAAAAACTGCAGGCAGCGATCGAGCACCGGGCCTTGCGCAAGATGGTAATCGTCGAGCACCAACAGCAGTGGCGCGCCGGGATCGAGGTGCAGGGTCAGTTCATCGAGCAAGCCGTCGAGCCATTCTTCGAAGGCAAAGGGCTGATGGCGTTGGCGCATTTTCAGCAGGCCGAGTGCGCGACTGCCCAGTTGCGGAAAGTAGTCCTGCAAGCCTTCGAGCAGACGTTCGAGAAAGCGCCCCGGGTCGCTGTCGCGAGGACTCAGGCCCAGCCAAAGGCTTTGCCAGTGTGCCGGCAGACTCTGACAGAACTCCACCGCCAGCGAGCTCTTGCCAAACCCGGCGGGAGCACTGACCAGCAACAGACGCCCACCGAGCCCGGCCTGCAGGCGCTCGCAAAGGCGTGGTCGCAAGACGTAGCCGTCGGGCAGCGGCGGGCGGAAAAAACGCCCGTCCAGTGCCGCGATGGCAACGCTTGCGGGACCCGGAAGTGGGGACAGATCAGTCATGGCCGGCTCTTGTTCGAATTGCTGTTGGCGGCGTTGCAGATGTCCGCAGACTAGCCTTAAACGAACCGGTTATGAAGGTTGCTGCTACAAATGGCTACAAAAAGGCTACACGCAAAAAAACGCCCCGAACCAGTCGGGGCGTTTTCACGAGGATGCGGCCTCGGTTTTACAGCGGTTTAGCGAACACCATCCTGACGCAGTGCAGCCGGGGTGAAGTCGCTGGTGGTGGCGGTGAAACCGAAGTCATACGCACTCTTCTCTTCGTTCTTCATGCCCAGTGCAAGATAGCGGCCGGACTGCAGGTCGTAGAGGGTTTCCAGGGCATACCACGGCACTTGCTTGTCGTAGTAGTTCTCGGCATGCGCTTCGGCGACGCGCCACAGTTGGCCACGACCGTCGTAGTGATCGATCACGGCGGCTTGCCAGGTGTCTTCGTCGATGTAGAAGTCACGTTTGGCGTAGATGTGACGCTGACCTTCTTTCAGGGTGGCAACCACATGCCAGACGCGGCGCAGCTCGTAACGTGCCAGATCCTGGTTGATGTGACCGGCCTTGATGATGTCGGCGTACTTCAGTTTCGGATCGTCGAGCTTGTAGCTGTCGGAGGCGATGTACATCTCTTTCTTGCCTTCGAGCTTCCAGTCGTAGCGATCCGGAGCACCGTTGAACATGTCGAGGTTGTCGGAGGTACGCAGGCCATCCGCCGCAGTACCCGGACCGTCATAGGACACTTGTGGCGCACGACGCACACGACGCTGGCCGGCGTTATAGACCCACGCCGAACGTGGTTCTTTGACCTGATCGAGAGTTTCGTGCACCAGCAGCACACCACCGGCCAGACGTGCCGGCGCGGTCACTTTCTGCTTGAAGTAGAACAGGATGTTGCCCGGGTTTTTCGGGTCGTAGTCCTTCATCTTGTCGCGGAACACGAACTGATCCTGGAAGTACACCAGGCTGTACGAGCCGTTCGGTTGCGGCGTGGCCTGGGTCACCAGACGAGTCACGCTGCCACCGCGATAGCGGGTGATGTGGTTCCAGATGACTTCCACACCGCTCTTCGGAATCGGGAACGGCACGGCCGTTTCGAAGTTCTCCAGACCGTTGCCGCCGGACACCAGGTTGGTGGTGGTGGCGTTTTTCTTGATCGCGGCGAACACGTCATCTGGCACGGTCGCACCGCGATGGGACGGGTAAACCGGCATCTTGAAGGTGTCCGGATAACGCTTGAACATCGCGTATTGGCCCGGCGCCAGCTTGTCCTTGTACTTGTCGACATCCTTGGCGGTGATGGTAAACAGCGGTTGCTCACTGGCGTAAGGGTTGGACAGGAAGCCACGCGCGTCGACGCTGCCGGCATTCTTCGGCAGCGGCTTCCACGCCGGGATCGAACCGTCGGCGTTACCGGCCATTTCCGCGCCCATCGGCGTCAGACTCTTGCCCAGTTTGTCGGCTTCGGCAGCAGGCACGGCGGCCATGACGCCGGTCGCCAGCAGCGACAGGCCCAGAACACCGGCGTGGAACAGACTCTTTGTTATTTTCATAAATTCGTTCGTCCTGAAATGCAGTGCTTAGAAGTTCACGCCGAAGCTGAGCGCAACAAAGTCGCGGTCATCCACAGTGGTGTACTTGCCGTCGAAGAAGTTGGTGTACGCCAGGCTCGCGGTGTAGGTGTTCTGGTACTCGGCATCGACGCCCAGGCTGACCGCTTTGCGACCTTCCTCGAAGTTGCCGCCAGGGCCTGGCGAGTAACCGCTGACGTCGTGGGACCAGGCCACGTTCGGCTTGAGGTTCACACCGGCGAAGACGTCGTTGTATTCCCAGATGGCGCGACCGCGGTAGCCCCACGACATCGAGGTGGTAAAGCCGTCGTTGTCGCAATTGCGGCTGCGGTTGTTCTGCGGTGAACCCGGCCCGGCACCATTGATGGTGCTGGCGTTGAGAATATTGGCGCAGGTATTCACACCGCCAGTGGCCGGCAACTCACCCGGGCCGTATACCGGATCGCGGCCATAGCGCTTGTCGGAACGGCTTTCCAGCCCACCGACGTAGGTCGCGCCGACTTCGCCGACGAGGGTCAGACGGCTGGCGCCCATGACCTGATCGAAGAAGTGCGTGAACGTGGTCTGGATCTGGGTGATTTCCTTACGCTCGTAACCGTGCAGGTCCTGACCCGGCACGCCATTGAGGATCGAAGCGTTGGTCAGTGCCCCGCCGATCGGACGCACACCGGCGAACAGAATGTCGGTGGAGTTCAGTTGTACCGGCGCGTTCGGCCGGTAGCTGATCTCACCGCTCCACGCCGTACCGGTAGGCAGGGTGGTGGAGAAGCTCAGACCGTAGAGGCGAATGTCTTCAGGGTATTCAATGAAGTAGTTCGAGTTACCCGCGACCAGCAACGGTGCAAGTGCCGCAAACGGCCCCGGCAGCGCGCGCGCGGTGTTGTAGACCGATTGCGGAGCACCGGTGGCGCTGAAGATCGGCGCACGGCTGTGGTAGTTCATGAAGTAGGCGCCGAACTCGGTGTCCAGCGGTTCGTACATGTACTTGAAGGACGCACCCCACTGGCCGCTGTCACGGGCATCGCGGTCCGGACCACGGCGCACCAGAACGCCTTCTTCGTTGACGTTGACACCGTTGGCCGCCAACGGCCCCAGGGCGATGGCCGGGATTTGCGAACGCTTGTTCAGCACGCGCAGGTTGTCGTTGCAACCGTCGGCAACGATGTCTGGCTGCGAGAAGAACGTGCCGCAGTTATCGACGACGGTCTGGTCCCATTCCAGCTGATAGAACGCTTCGGCCGAAAGGTTTTCGGTGAGGCTCTGGGACACGTAGAACATGTTGACCGGGATCAGGCCTTCCTTGATCTCGGCGCCCGGACGACGGAACGCGGAAACGTCGATCGGGTTGATCGAGTTGATGCCGCCACCGATGAAGGTACTTTCACCCCAGCTCACCACCTGCTTGCCCAGACGCACGGAACCTGGCTGATCGGCGATCGCGTAGTTGTGGTAGACGAAGGCGTCGAGGATCTGCCCGCCGGACGACTTGGCGCCCTCTTTACGGCCCGAATCGCTGATGTCCTTGAACTCGCGGCTTTCGTCCTTGAGTTCGAAGTCGTACCAGTATTTGCCACGGACAAACACGCCGGTGTCGCCGTATTTCAGTTCAAGGTCATGGATGCCCTTGAAGATCTTCGAAAAGGTTTCGCCGCTCTTGAAGTTGGCGTGGCCATCGTCAGAAGTCTGCGACAGACCATGGCCGCCGTTGTTGACGCCGATGAGGTTCTTGTTCGGGCTCTGGGTAGACCAACTGGCACCGATCGACAGGGAAGAGTCGAACTGGCCCTCGATTTCACCGACGTTGAAACTGACGCCGAATGCGGGCCCGGCGAGCGAAGAGGCAAGACTGACCGCCAGAGGCAGTTTCGCCCGGCGCCAGAACTGGTTTACTGAGGTCATCGACGCTACTCCATGTGCATTATTGTTATGGCAGTGAGTACTTTTAAAAACGCCTGAAGGACCGGGTGCCAGAGACAACCCGAAATCACTCCAAAGATGCATCGCCCCGTTTTGTGCGTGTGCCCCGTTCTTAAAAATCCTTGAGCGGACTATAGCCAGCAGGTGGTACTGCTTGATCCCTCTAAAGTGTGATTTGCAGCTGCCAACCACTCTGGAACAGTCCTTTCGCCAGTCCGACGCATGTCGGCACGGCAAGGATGGCTGATTTTTTCGATTTCACAAGCCAAGCGCTTGCTTGGTGGGTCTGGCGCGCCGGTTTCGGCGCGCCAGCAGACACTCAAAGTGTCGAGAGGAAGGTGCTGTTGTTGGCCTGCCATTCGGTGATGTCGAGGCGGATGCGCTTCTTGTCGAGCTTGCCGACACTGGTCTTGGGAATTTCGGTAACAAGGGCGATCTGACTCGGAATCGCCCACTTGCTCAGGTGGCCCAATTCCACGAACGGTTTGAGGTGTTCCTTGAGTTCGCGTGCCCCGATCACGTGCCCTTCGCGGATCACCAGCAAGGCAAACGGGCGCTCGCCCCACTGCGGATCGGCGATGCCCACCACTGCTACTTCGCGTACCGCAACGTGACGGCTGATCAGGTCTTCGAGATCCAGCGAAGAGATCCACTCGCCGCCGGTCTTGATCACATCTTTGATGCGGTCGCGGATGTCGATCACGCCCATGCTGTCGAGCGTGGCGACGTCACCGGTATGCAACCAGCCGCCAGCCCAGAGCTCGGCGCCCTTCTGCGGTTCGTTGAAATAGCCTTCGGTGAGCCATGGCGCACGCAGCACCAGTTCGCCCTGGGTCTCGCCGTCGGCCGGGAGAAAGTGACCCTCGGCATCGACAATCGCCGCTTCCACCAGCGGCCCCGGCACACCGGCCTTGATCCGGTAGGTGGTGCGCTCGTCTTCAGTGCCGGCCATCAACTCATCATTGAGGTGCGCACAGGATACAAGCGGCCCGGTTTCCGACATGCCGTACGCAGCGGTGAGCTGAATGCCCCGCGCCTTGGCGGTTTCATACAAGGTGCGATTGAGCGCGCTGCCGCCGATGACAATTTTCCAGCCGCCGAAATCGGTGCCTTGCGCGCCTTTGGCGTTGAGCAGCATTTGCAGGATGGTCGGCACGCAGTGGGAGAAGGTAACCTTCTCCTTGCGCCACAACTCCACCAGAAACTCCGGATCGTAGCGCCCCGGATAAACCTGTTTGAGGCCAAGCATGGTCGCCACGTACGGCAGGCCCCAGGCGTGTACATGGAACATCGGTGTGATCGGCATGTACACGTCGTTGGTGCCGAGCAGGCGCACGCTGTCGATCGAACCCATGATCGTCGACACGCCCATGGTGTGCAGCACCAGTTGCCGATGGGTGAAATACACGCCTTTCGGATTGCCCGTGGTGCCGGTGGTGTAGAACGTGGTGGCGACCGAGTTTTCGTCGAAGTCCTGAAAGTCGTACTGCGGGCTCGCGGCGGCCAGCAGTTGTTCGTACTCGCCGACCAGATTCGGCAGGTCGGCGGTTTTTTCCGGCAAATCAGTCAGCAGCAGGGTTTTCTCGACCGTGCTCAGGTGCGGTGCGATTGCCTGGTAAAGACCGACGAACTCGCTGTTGACCAGCACAAAGCGGTCCTCGGCGTGGTTCATGGTGTAGAGGATCTGTTCCGGCGACAGGCGCACGTTGATGGTATGAATCACCGCGCCAATCATCGGAATCGCAAACATGCATTCCAGGTAACGATGGCTGTCCCAGTCCATCACCGCCACGGTGTCACCGGCCTTCACACCGGCGGCAGTCAGCACATTGGCCAACCGCGCCACGCGCTCGATCAAGGTCGGGTAGCTATAGCGCAACTGGTCACGGTAGATGATCTCGCGGGTTTTCTCGTAACGGGCGCCGGACATCAGCAGCCGTTTGATCAGCAATGGATACTGGTAGGCCCCATCGGCCGGGGGAATGACGCGAGTCTGCAACATAAGAATCCCTTTTCTGACTGCACGGTGTTGGCGTAGAGATTGGTACTCTAGAACCCTTATACGCCAGCCAAATCAGCCAAAGGAATGATTTGCAAAGCCGTACAAATGCTAGCTTTGCGCCAGCATTTGCCGGTTTTCGCTATTTATCAGGCTGTTTGCCCTACAGCCTCCTCGGAAGGCGTCCGTGGGAATACGACTGCTGCAAGGAAGGTCAAAGCGCCGAAACCCGCAAGAATCAAGTACAGGCCTACAAAACCATGGCGCGGTTCGACATAGGAAATCAGCGGAATCGCCGCCGCACTGGCACCGAACGATAAACAGTAACGCAGAGCGAACACCCGTGATTGCCATTGCGGGGCGACGAAGTTGGCGACCATCGCATCGTTGACGGTGACCTGACCAAACACCACGAACATGAACGCTGCGCCGAAGGCGATCACGGCCCAGCCGTCGGCATAGGCCAGCGCAAACAGCAGCGGTGCCTGGCACAGCGTCAGGACAATGAACGGCCATTTCAGGCTGAGTCGATGCAACACCCGACCAATGCTCAACTGCGCAACCGCACCAAAGGCATAGGCCAGACAGACCACCACTCCAAGGGTTTGCGGCGAGGCAAACAGCTCATGCAAACGCTCCTGAAACAGCTTCGGATAGGTCATGGTGGTGGCGTTGAACACCACGCCGCCAGTGGCCGTCGCCAGCGCCAGCACGCCGAACACCATGAGCATGGAAATACGCTGGCCAGCGGCCCCCTTGAGTGGCGTGTGCGCACGCTTCGGAATCGGCTCTTCACGCACGTGCAAGGCGAAGCCAACCCCCAGCACAATCGCCACTGCGCCCGGTATCAGAAACGCCGAGCGCCAGCCGAATTGCGCCACCAGCAAGCCCGTGATCAGCGCCGAAAACGCCACACCCAGATTGCCCCACATACCGTTGATGCCGATTTCCCGGCCGCGATTTTGAGCATAAGCGACCAACATCGCCGTGCCGACCGGGTGATAAATCGCCGCAAAAATACCGATCAGGGTCAGACCGATCACCAGCATGGCCGGGCTGCTGCTCAGGCCAGTGAAAATCGCTGAAGCGCCGATGCCGAAGAAAAACACCAGCATCATCTGCCGCCGACTCCAGTGATCGCCCAGCCAACCAGCGGGTAGCGAACACGCGCCGAAGGCAATGAAGCCGCCCAGTGACAGGCCGATCAGCGTGGCGTAGTCGAGACCGAAGGCCTGCGTCATACCGAGCACGGCGGCGGGAAATATCAGCATGAACATGTGATCGATCACATGGGCGGCGTTGATATAGCGAATGACGTTTCTGGATTGATTCATGGCGGCACGCTTTACGTTGTTGTGTGGCGCTATGCTAAGTTGGCCACAAAGCGCATTCCTGCCAGACAAGTCATCGAATCAGACATGTTGATCAGCCATTTCGAACACGGCCCGGTGAGCGCCTACCCCCGGGATTATCTGGATGGCGCGCACCAGCCGCTGCACCTGCATCGCGAGGCGCAGTTGTTGTATGCGGTCAGCGGGATCATGCGCGTGGTCACGGACTCGGGTGCATGGGTGATTCCGCCTAGTCGCGCGGTGTGGATTCCGCCAGAAGTGGCGCACGAGATTTTCATGAGCGGCGACGTGCAGATGCGCTCGCTGTTCATCGCGCCAGAACTGTCACCCGCCAGCCTGCAACAGTGCTGCGTATTGGCGGTGACGCCGCTGCTGCGCGAGCTGATCCTGCGTGCCGTGCAAGGGCCGCCGCATGCCGACAATCCGCTGATTCAGCAGTTGATGCTGGAAGAACTCGCCGGTCTGGAAAACCTGCCGCTGCACATTCCGATGCCAACCGACCGGCGTCTGCAAAATATCTGTCTGGCACTGCTGCACACCCCCGATCACACCAATACGCTGGAAGACTGGGCGCAGCAGGTCGGCGCCAGCTCACGCACGCTGGCGCGGCTGTTTCAGCAACAAGTGCAGATGAGTTTCAACGCCTGGCGCCAGCAACTGCGCCTGATGGAAGCCCTGCCGCGCCTGCTCGCCGGGGACAGCGTGCAGCGTGTGGCGCAGGACTTGGGTTACGGCAGCGCGCGGGCGTTCAGCGCGATGTTTCGCCGTTTGCTGGGAGAGAATCCCCGCGACTACCTCAACAATCTGAGCAAACTCAGCGAACTGGTGTAAGGCCCTGTGGGAGCGAGCCTGCTCGCGAAAGCGCTCTTTCAGCCACCAATAATGTCGACTGATCCAACGCCTTCGCGAGCAGGCTCGCTCCCACAGGTTCAAGTCGCGGTTCTGAGATCAGTGCATCTCGGTGAACGCGATTTTCACGCCGAGAGCGATCAGCACCGCGCCCATGGTGCGGTCGAACCAGTGGCCCATGCGGGCGAAACCGGCACGCACCCGCTGCTGACTGAACAACATCGCCACCAGACAGAACCAAAACGCAGTCGCGACCGCCAGGTAAATCCCGTAACCGGCCTGCACCGCCAGTGGCGTGTGCGGGTTGATCACCACGGTGAACAGCGACAGGAAGAACAGCGTGGCTTTCGGATTCAGACCATTGGTCACGAAGCCCGACGTGAACGCGCCGCGAGCCGTGCGTACGCCGGCCTCTTTGTGCAAGTCATCGGCCACGGCTTTCGCGGGTTGCGCGCGCAATGCCTTGAAGCCGATGTACAGCAAGTAAGCCGCCGCCGCCCATTTCAACGCGTTGAACAACACGATCGATTGCGACACGATCAGGCCGATACCGAGCAGCGAATAACCAACGTGCAGGAAAATCGCCGTGCCCACGCCCAATGCGGTCCAGGTACCGGCGCGACGACCGTGGGTCACGCTCTCGCGCACCACCACCGCAAAGTCCGGGCCGGGGCTGGCGACAGCCAGCAAATGGATCAGTGCAACGGTCAAGAACTCGGTCCAGTACATGGGGGCTCCTTTCGGCCAAGCGTATCAATTTGTTTCATCTGGTAGGCTCGGCAGATTACGCCCTACGCTCACAGCACGAAAGGTACAGTTGATGACGAACACGCACCGCGCGGTATTCCTTGATCACCCTTCGCTGGATCTCGGCGACCTCGACCTTAGTCCGTTGCGCGAGTGTTTCAGCGATCTGCAGCTGTTCGCCCAAACGTTGCCCGGGCAAGTCGCCGAACGCCTGCAAGGCGCCACCGTAGCGATCACCAACAAGATCCTGATCGACGCCGCCGCCATGGCCGCCAACCCCGACCTGAGGCTGATCCTGATCACCGCCACCGGCACCAACAACGTCGACCTTGCGGCCGCCCGCGCTCACGGCATCACCGTGTGCAACTGTCAGGGTTACGGCACGCCGTCGGTGGCGCAGCACACGATCATGCTGCTGCTCAACCTCGCCACGCGTCTGGCCGATTATCAGAAAGCCGTTGGCGAAGGCCGCTGGCAGCAGGCCAAACAGTTCTGTCTGCTCGACTACCCGATTGTCGAGCTGGAAGGCAAAACCCTCGGCCTGCTTGGACATGGCGAACTCGGTGGCGCGGTAGCGCGGCTGGCCGAAGCGTTCGGCATGCGCGTGTTGCTCGGGCAGATTCCCGGGCGCCCAGCTCGCCCGGATCGTTTGCCGATGGATGAATTGCTGCCGCAAATCGACGCCCTCACCCTGCACTGCCCGCTCAACGAGCACACCCGCCACTTCATCGGTGCTCGCGAGTTGGCGTCGATGAAGCCCGGCGCCTTCGTGGTCAACACCGCGCGTGGCGGTCTGATCGATGAACAGGCGCTGGCCGATGCCTTGCGCAATGGCCACCTCGGCGGCGCGGCTACCGATGTTTTGAGCGTCGAGCCGCCGACCCAAGGCAATCCGTTGCTCGCGGCGGACATCCCACGCCTGATCGTTACGCCACACAACGCCTGGGGCAGCCGCGAGGCTCGGCAGCGCATCGTCGGCCAATTGACCGAAAACGCTCAGGCGTTCTTCAGCGGTAAGGCGCTGCGGGTCGTCAGTTGATAAACTGCGGCACTTTTTTTTGAGGAGCAGTTATGGATCCGCGCAGTGAAGTACTGCTTCGTCAGCCCGAGTTGTTTCAAGGTTCGTTGTTGTTGGCCGGTTTGCCCGCCGATGATTTGCTCGGACGCCTGCCCAACGCATTCGGCTGGTGCTGGCATGCCGGCGACCAGGCCGCACTGGATGCCCGTTTCGAAGGGCGCAGCCATTTCGGCGTGAACATTCCCGAGCGCGAGTTCGACAGCGCCGTGGTGTTCCTGCCCAAGTCCAAAGACCTGACCGATTACATCCTCAATGCCGTGGCCTCGCGTCTGGCCGGGCGTGAAGTATTTCTGGTCGGGGAAAAGCGCAGCGGCATCGAAGGCGCATCCAAGCAGCTCAACCCGTTCGGCAAGCCGCGCAAACTCGACAGCGCGCGGCACTGCCAGCTCTGGCAAGTCACCGTGGCCAACGCCCCTGAAGTGAAATCCCTGGAAAGCCTGGCGCAGACCTATGAATTGCCTTTGGCCGAGGGTCCGCTGAAAGTTATCAGCCTGCCGGGCGTGTTCAGCCACGGTCGCCTGGATCGCGGCAGTGCCCTGCTGCTGGAGCATCTGGACAAACTGCCGAGCGGCCATCTGCTCGACTTCGGCTGCGGTGCCGGGGTTCTGGGCGCTGCGGTCAAGCGTCGCTACCCGCACAATCAGGTGACCCTGCTCGATGTCGATGCCTTCGCCGCCGCCAGCAGCCGCCTGACATTGGCGGCCAACGGTCTGGAAGCTGAAGTGCTGACTGGCGACGGTATCGATGCCGCGCCGATGGGTTTGAGTGCGATTCTGAGCAATCCACCTTTCCATGTCGGCGTGCACACCGATTATTTCGCAACCGAGAACTTGCTGCGAAAAGCGGCCAAACATCTGAAAAATGGCGGCGAACTGCGCTTGGTGGCGAACAGCTTCCTCAAGTATCAACCGCTGATCGAAGAGCATCTGGGCGTCTGTGCAATCAAGGCCGAAGGCAATGGTTTCCGCATCTACCGGGCCAAGCGCGGCTGAAAATTTGTTCTTGCTCAATCGGATTTGCGAAGGCAGAATCCGCTCCGTCCTAGGGGAGTAGTCTCCCACGAGCGCCAAGCTCGTCCGGCATACGTCAACATACTTGATCCTCAGATCATGGCGTATGCGACCCAAGCGTCCGCAGCAGACGGATCGCAGGGTTTGACAAGACCTATGACACGCACACCTTACCCGGGGCGGGAAGGCTGTACGTGTCATAGCCGTGTCGACCCGCCCCTTAGGAAATCCTGATGCTGGACTCGTTACTCGTTCCCACCGCAATCGTTGCCTTGGCCGAAATCGGCGACAAGACGCAACTGCTCGCGCTGATTCTCGCCGCTCGCTTCCGCAAACCCTGGCCGATCATTGCCGGTATTGTCGCCGCGACCCTGGCCAACCACGCAGCAGCCGGTGCGGTCGGCGCCTGGTTTGGCAGCTTCTTCTCGAATGCCACGCTGCACTGGATTCTCGCCGCAAGCTTTACGGCCACGGCGCTGTGGACACTGGTTCCGGACAAAATGGATGACGATGAAACCAGCACCGCACGCAAGTTCGGGCCGTTCTTGACCACGCTGATTGCGTTTTTCCTCGCAGAAATGGGTGACAAGACTCAGGTCGCGACGGTGATGCTCGCCGCGCAATATCCGGAACTGTGGCTGGTGATTATCGGTACGACGGCGGGCATGTTGATTGCCAACGTGCCGGTGGTGCTGGCAGGTAATTTCGCCGCAGACAAACTGCCATTGACCTTGATCCGTCGCCTTGCGGCTTCGGCATTCATGATTCTGGCGATTGTTGCGGTGTACAAGGCGATGCAGAGCAGTGGCTGGGTTTAATCCTCAGTGAAGGATCGTTCCCACGCTCTGCGTGGGAATGCAGCCGGGGACGCTCTGCGTCCCGCTTGGAACGCGGAGCGTCCCTTGAGGCATTCCCACGCAGAGCGTGGGAACGATCACTGACTCAGGATTTAGGAGCTTTTTCGTACAACGGCATGACCTTCGGAATTGCCGCCTGCAACGAGGCAATCCGGCTGGTCGAAGCCGGGTGAGTGCTCATGAACTCCGGCGGCGAACCTTCCGACGCTTTGCTCATTTTGTTCCACAAAGTGATCGCGGCGTTCGGGTTGTACCCGGCGCGTGCGGCCAGTTCCAGACCAATCAGGTCGGCTTCGTTTTCGTTGGCGCGGCTGTTCGGCAGCGTCATCCCGTAGTTGGCCACGGTATCAGCCAGCGCCAGACTGTCCTGCCCCAGGCCGAGCAACGCACCCGCGCCCTGTTTGGCCATTTCAATCCCGTACGCCTTGGACATCGCTTCACGACCGTGCTCGCGCAAGGCGTGGGCGATTTCATGGCCCATAACGGCGGCGATTTCATCGTCGGTGAGTTTCAGGCTGTCGATCAGCCCGGTGTAGAAAATGATCTTGCCGCCAGGCCCGCAGTTGGCGTTGAGCTCATCGCTCTTGATCAGATTGACTTCCCACTGCCATTGCGCCGCATCCGGACGGAAGTTCGGCGCCTGGGCGATCAGACGGTTGGCAATCGCCTGAACCCGCTTGGCCTCGGGACTGGTCTTGTCCAGCACACCTTTGCTGGACGCCTCGCCGACGGTCTTCTGATACGACTGCGCATACATCTGGTCGACCTCTTGCGAGGACAGCATGCTGAACATGTACTGCTTGCGCTCCACACCCACGGCACCGCCGCTGGTGGTGTTGACCGACTGACAACCGGCCAGCAACAGCGCTGCGCTCAGTGCACTTACAACCAATGTCTTGTTCATTCAAAAGCTCCCTGAAAACCTGCGCGTATCCTAGGCGGGTAATTGTATCGACGCCAGATACAACGGACGTGTTGCAGCGACTTTCAGACGTTTCCCACCAGAGCTGTCGCAAAAAATTCACAGCGACCGCCAAGTCCCGTGCAACTGCGTCGCGCACTGATCCATTTGCGACATTGGCTTTCAATTGCTCCGGCTCGCACTCATGGCCCAATGCCCGCTGCCGATACATCAGCGCAGACGTCCTCTTGCGTGCGGAGCTCCCATGAAGTTCAAGTCGATCCAGTTTTCCGTCGCCGCCCTGGCCGGCGCCATCGTCCTCAGCGTGGTCGCCGCGCTGGTGCTGTATGCGCTGTTTTCCGGCGCGCGCACGCAAGAGATGGTGCAACAGCGCACCCAGGCGCAGTTCGAGCAAGTCATCGAACAGCGCCTGACCTCGCTGGCGCAAACCCAGGTCAGCCAGATCCAGCGCGAGCTCGAAGCGCCACTGCTGATTGCCGGTGGCCTGGTGCGGGTCAACGCCCTGCTCGGTACGCCGGGTGCAGATGGTCAGCCGCGCCTCACTGTCAGTCGCGAGCAACTGATCAGCCTGATCAAAGAGAACGTCGAAAAGAACCCGAAAATTCTCGGCACCTACATCGGCTGGGAGAAAAACGCCCTCGATCACAACGACGCGGCCTATATCGGCACCAGCGTGGTCGGGATCGATGCCGCCAACGGGCGCTTCCTGCCGTGGTGGTTCCGCAACGATGACGGCACCCTTGGCCTGGACAAACTGGTCGACGTCGACGACCAGAAAACCCTGTCCACCGGCGTGCGCGCCAGCGAGTACTACTTGTGCTCGAAGGAAACGAAGAAAGCCTGCGTGATCGATCCGGCGCCGTACAAGGTCGGCGACAAGATCGTCATGCTCGCCTCCTTTATCGAACCGATCATGCTTAACGGCGCCTTCCAGGGCATTGTCGGCGCCGACCTGTCGGTGAACTTCATTCAGGAAATGCTCCTCGGCGCCAACCAGAAGCTCTACAGCGGCGCCGGGCAAATGGCCCTGATCGGCGGCAACGGCCGGATCGTCGCCTACACCAAAGACCCGAGCAAATTCGGTGAAAAAGTCAGCGATATCCTCGACGCTGAGCAGACCGCCAACATGGCCAATCTCAAACGCGGCGAAGTGACTTACTCGGTCAACAAGGACAAGGGTCGCATCGAACTGTACCTGCCATTCGGCATCGGCCAGACCGACGCACGCTGGACACTGATGCTGCAATTGCCTTTGAACGCGGTAATGGCGGATCTGCAAAAGCTGCAGGCCGACCTCGATGCGCAACGCAAGTCCGACACCTTCGGCATGGCCATGGTTGGTCTGCTCATCGCCGGCCTCGGCCTGCTAGTGATCTGGCTGGTCGGCCACGGCATCGCCAGACCGCTGAAGCAAATGGTCGCCATGCTCAATGACATCGCTCAAGGTGAAGGTGATCTGACCCGACGTTTGAGCAGTGATCGCAGCGATGAATTGGGCTCGATCGCCAAGGGCTTCAATACCTTTTTGGCCAAGCTGCAGGCGATGATCACGCAGGTGGTGACGTCGGTGCAGAGCGTCAGCGATTCCTCGGAACACACCGCCGACATTGCCATTCGCACCAACATCGGCATTCAAAAACAAATGGCCGAGATCGATCAGGTCGCCACGGCGGTGCAGGAAATGACCGCCACCGCGCAGGACGTCGCGCGTAACGCGACGCAGGCTGCACAAGCGGCCAGTCATGCCGACCAGGCCGCCAGCCAGGGCATGCAGATTGTCCGCGATACGTCCAATTCGATTGGCGTGCTGGCGCTGGAAATCGGCAAGGCAGTAGATGTGGTACAGACCCTGGCCAAGGACAGCGAGAACATCAACGCCATTCTCACCGCCATTCGCGGCATCGCCGAGCAGACCAACCTGCTGGCCCTGAACGCGGCGATTGAAGCAGCGCGTGCCGGCGAGCAGGGTCGTGGTTTTGCCGTGGTCGCCGACGAGGTGCGCAATCTGGCGCAGAAAACCCAGAAAGCCACTGAAGAAATCCAGACCATGATCCAGCAACTGCA
The DNA here is from genome assembly GCF_900110195.1 of Pseudomonas sp. ok266. Classification (NCBI taxonomy): domain Bacteria; kingdom Pseudomonadati; phylum Pseudomonadota; class Gammaproteobacteria; order Pseudomonadales; family Pseudomonadaceae; genus Pseudomonas; species Pseudomonas sp. ok266. The sequence goes on from NZ_FOCU01000018.1 coordinate 17,887, forward strand.
ACAAGGCACCCGCGATGTGGTGCGGGTCATGGAGGACAGTCAGAACCGCACTGACGAAAGCGTGCAGCATGCGGCGAAAGCGGCTGAAGCGCTGGAAACGATCACCCAGGCGGTTTCGGTGATCAACGACATGAACACGCAGATTGCCAGTGCGGCGGAAGAGCAGAGTGCGGTGGCCGATGACATCAACCGCAATGTGATCAACATCGGGCAAGTGGCCAATGAAGTGGCGGGGGGCGCGGATGAGTCGAGTTCGGCGAGTGCAGATTTGACCAAGCTGGCCGAGCAGCAGCGGCGGCTGATCAATCAGTTCAAGGTCTGAAAAGCGAAAAGCCCCTCATCGGAACGCCGCCCGCCTAACCCTCTCCCAGAGGGAGAGGGGACTGACCGAGTTGTCTCCCGTCATACATCGACCTGAAATAACCAGTCGATTATGGATTCAAAGCAGAGCGTTCAAGTCGGTGTATTACGACAATATCCCCCGGTCGGTCCCCTCTCCCTCTGGGAGAGGGGCTTTTGATCTAAATGCTTTAACCCGGAGTCAGACACTCCGGCCCATTGAGTTTCGGATCATTGATCAGATTCGCCAACACCCGCTCACGCAGCGCCGCCGGTTCACTGGCCAGCAACCCCTGCAACACATGCAACGGCGTCTCCGGATCCAGCCACGCCGCCTGCCCCGCCTCATCGAGAATCAACGGCCGGCGCTGACTCGACGCCGGCTGAGTAATCACCGCCGTACTCAACCACACCTGTTCCTGCACCGGATACGCCTCCCAGATCGCCGCGAAAAACAGCGAAGAACCCTCCCCCGGCGTCAGCCAGAACGGCCGCTTGCGCTGCGTCCCGCGCCATTCGTAAAAACCGTTGGCCGGCAGCAGGCAGCGGCGCAGACGCAAGGCTTCGCGGAACATCGGCTGCTCGGCAACCGTTTCGGCACGGGCATGTGCCGGTGTTTTCGACAGATCGGTCAGCCACGGCGGCGTTAATCCCCAACGGGCGCGGGCCAGGCTACGCTGGCCATCTTCACCGGCACGCAGCATCAACACCGAATCATTGGGGGAAATGTTCCACTGCGCCTGCTGATCGGCGGGAAAACCAGGCAGGGCCGCGAAGTCGCGGTTCCAGCGAAACAGGGCATAACGTCCACACATGGGGCAACACGACTCTGAAGTAAAACGAAGGCCAGCCTAACAGACCAGCGTCCCGGGGAAGCTCTCCGGTTCATCGCCGGGCAGCGGCAGCGCGGCATTGTACGCGGTGATCAGCTCACGGGCGTATTCGGCCTGGTCGTTATCGACGGACAGTCCCAGTAAACCGAAAATCGGCAATTCGCCCGTACCACCGAGCAAATCACGGCCAATCAAGTGCGCCTCGATGCCTTCGCTGGCGAGCATGCCCTTGAGCATTTCGCCTTCCATCAGGTTTTCCGGCTCGTAGATTCGCTGCATACGCGGCCCTCACTCGTTTTCGCTGAAGACTTCCAGAAACCAGTCCTCTCCATGGACCTGCAATACGAACGTGATGGGCCGACAACACACCTGACAGTCCTCGATATAGGTCTGATCGCCGCCGGACAAGTCCACTGTCGTCTCGACCGTTTCCCCACAATAAGGACATTCGTATTCAGCGGTTTCCAGCATCGCGGTCTCCCAAGTGACTTGTGCGTATAATCGCCGGTCTATTTGCAGGGCTATTTTTGTCTGGCTACTTTTTCAGACCGTGCCCCGCGGGTTTTCGATCAAAACCTTTACTTACCCTAGCCGTTTCCAACAAGAGAGCATGATGGGCGAATTCGATGCCATCCGACCTTACGACGACAGCGAAGTACCTGTGGTACTGGCAAGACTGCTCGGCGACAAGGCGTTTCTAGATATCCTCACCCACTTCCGCTTCCCGCGTTTTGCCGGTGCCTTCGGCTGGATGCTCAAACCACTTATAGCCCATCGGCTGCGTCGTGAGTTCGCCGACGTGACGTCGGTGGCGACGTTGCAGGACAAGGTCGAGTCCTACGTCGACCACACCATCGAGCGCGCCACCGACGGCGTGACCTATACCGGTGTCGAGCAATTCAAGTCCGGCAGCGCCTATCTGTTCATCGCCAACCACCGCGATATCGTGATGGACCCGGCCTTCGTCAACTACGCCGTGTACCACGCCGGCCTGCCGACGCCGCGCATTGCGATTGGCGACAACCTGCTGCAGAAGCCGTTTGTCAGCGACCTGATGCGCCTGAACAAGAGTTTCATCGTTCATCGTTCGATCACCGGCCGTCGCGAGAAAATGGCCGCTTATCAACTGTTATCAGCGTACATCAACCACTCGATCCGCAACGATTGCGCGTCGATCTGGATCGCTCAGGCTGAAGGCCGGGCGAAGGACGGCGACGACCGCACCGAGTCGGCGATCCTCAAGATGTTCCACATGAGCCGCAAGGACGAGCCGTTCGGCGAAGTCATCCGCTCGCTGAACGTTACCCCGGTGTCGATCAGCTACGAATATGACCCTTGCGACCAGGCCAAGGCCCGCGAGCTGTACATCCGCGCCACCACCGGCACTTACGCGAAAGCGCCGGGTGAGGATGATGTGAGCATTGCCAAGGGCATCACCGGCTACAAGGGCCGGGTGCACGTGAACTTTGCCGCGCCGATTACCGAGCTGTTCGAAGACACCAAGCAATTGGCGATCGAGATGGACAAGCAGATTCTCGGCGGTTACCGGTTATTCCCGGTGCATTACCTGGCGTATGCACAGTGGGCCGATGCCGATCCGCAGCTGAATGTGCCGAAAGCTGCCGAGGTGTTCCCGGCGGATGAGCTGGCCAAGGCGCAGGAAGAGTGGCAGGAACGGTTGGATGCGTGCCCTGAGGAGCATCGTCCGTATCTGGTGCTGCAATATGCGACGCCGGTGCGTAATCAGTACCGGGTCAAGGCTGGGTTGCCGTTGTAAAGCAACGGCAAGATCAAAAGATCGCCGCCTGCGGCAGCTCCTACAGGGGATTCGTGTAGGAGCTGCCGAAGGCGGCGATCTTTTGCTTTTAATAGCGCGTGCTGATCCAGGAGACGATCAGGGCCAGCCCGAGGCAAGCAAAACCAAAACGATAGAAAAACCGGTTCATGCGCAAGGTCGCCCAATCAAGGATTGGTTCGGCATTCGGTTGCGCCTGGCGCTGAGCGGCAATGCTGGCCATCGCACGTTGTTCACGGCGACGAGTGGCGTGCAGCAGCCAACTCCCCGGAAACGCCAACAACAACGCCAGCAAGTTGATCAACTTGGCGGGATGGGCGGTAAACAGCGTCATCAAGTGCAGCGACATCACAGACCTCTATCTGAACCGGTGTGGCAGACGCCAGATCGACGACTGCGGCGCGGATTCTAACCAAACCTGCCCGTTCAACCCCAGCCTTTGCGACAAATAACCTGACAATCGACCGATGGCTGCCCTGTGTCACGGCTTCGTCATGTGGATACACCAAGATGCGCGCCTCGAAACGCACATGGAACGCGACATGCTTCACGCTGAAAATCAGGATCGTCTGTACCTCATTACGCCTTACGACGAACAGCAAAGTCTCGTCGGCAGCCTTGCCTTCAATGTTCAGGATCGCCATTGGCTGGTGTATTGCGCGCTGGGCGGGCATCAGCATGCGGATTTGCCTGAGACTGATTTGCTGACGGGTGTCAGCGTGCTCGACTTTTATTCTCAGGCGGCCTGAAAAAGCAAAAGCACCCTCACCCTAGCCCTCTCCCCGAGGGAGAGGGAACCGACCGAGTTGTTTTGTCGAGGTACATCGACCTGAAAGTCCGAGGTGAATGTAGATCTCAAGAACAACGCAAATCGACCTGAAACTCCGAGATGAATGCAGATCCCAGGCACAACACAGATCGGCTCCCTTTCCCCCTCGCCCCCCTGGGGGAGAGGGCTGGGGTGAGGGGGTACGATTTCAAGTCCCGCAAAAAAGCCCGGGCTCATCACTGATCCCGGGCTTTTTCACATCCGCCGAAAACTTACTCAGCCAGAACCTGACCCACCGTCGGATCCTTGAACAGACGCGTCAGCGCATCGCTCAATACATCGCTGACCAGTTTGGTATTGGTTTCCTGGTTCGGCGCCATGCCGAAACGCTGGTCCAGCGAAGCGCCGTAACGGCCGCTATAACGGCGGTTGGCGTTCTGCACATCAGAGCGGAAGGTTGCGCCAATGGTCGCTTCGGTCACGTACATGCCTTCTTTCGGCGACTGGTATTTCAGCTCGGCCAGGGTCACGGTCAACTGCGGAGCATTTGGCGCGTTGTTGGTCGGGGTGAAGCCGAGCAGACGCACGGCGGCTTCAGCCTGAGCCTGCAACTTCGGCAGGATCTGCTCGCGCTGCACGGTGATAGCGCTGGTTTCCGGGTACAGGCCGCCACGGGTGCCCAACGTTGGCGACGGACGACCGTCAACCACACGCACGACGACTGGCTGGCCACGGCCGACCGCTGGCAGCTGAGTGGTCAGCTTTGGCTCCGGGCTCAGTTGTTGCGGGCTGTGGGCGCAGCCGGCCAGGGTCAAACCGGCCACAGTGATCAAACCGAACAACAGGCGTTGCAACATGCTCTTCTCTCCAGAATCAGGCACAAACAGGCCGGCAGTATAGCGGTGGGCCAGTGCGGGTAACCAGCGCCCGGCAGCGAATACTGAAATGTCTGACAAACCCGTGGGAAAGCGGTTCCTGTCACAGATTATTCACCCGGCATACACGTTCACGTCACGGCGCATTGGCAACCTTGCAATCAGTCCCCCACAAGGTACTCAATCATGCGTTATCTGATCTCGTTGTTCGCCCCACGTCCGCTGCACCGCAGCTTCGCCCTGCTCGACCGCAATGGCCATTGCCAGGCATTCAAGCAGTGCAGCCTGCAGCCGATGGGCGACGGTTGGGTGGAAATCGAAGAAATCCGCCTCAACTGGTTGCACCAGCCACTGCCCGCCAGCGCCCGCGTCATAGCGTCGCAGCCCCGTGCACGGGTGCAAGCGATGTTGAGCATCTGACCGGATGCCTAATAAAAGTCATTAAACACGAGCAACTGCCCGCATTTCTTCGATACAATCTCCCCCCGATTATAAGGACGTCTCCTGATCGGGCCCCGCAACAGCGTCAATGCGCATGCATCGACACCCAAAATCGCCCACAGAGAGCCGCCCACACAGATCGAGTGAAGTTGGCGCGCTTGCCTGTTCTACCGGCAAAAACCCCGCTTTTCGCGAATCTGCAGAGCTGTCATGACGCTCGGCCACCGCGTTGTTTTGCCTTTGCGGGCAAGGTGCCAGGCCTGGACAGCCCTTTTTTGAGGTTCACGTCTTCAAAAGAGCGTGAAAAAAACGGGTTTTCACAACTTCACAAGAGTGTGGCGAGCAAATGAAAAGTTTTGCGTCTGAACATGCACCATTAGCGTCTGAAACAGCCCAACGACACAGGACCGGGTATACCTCGAATATCGGAGCCTGAAGCCTGTCCGCTACGGATTTGGTTGCACAAAAACGGATGTCTCGACCATAAGTCGAATTGCCAGCTGCGTGCTGAAATGAGTTCATGGAGCTCTTGAAAGCCAAGCCGCATACATCCGTCGAAGTTGCGAAAAATTGCGAAGATTCGGACATGGCGAACCTGACCATGGATAGCCTGGACATCACTGACCTGTCCCGGAACGCCTGGCAGCCATGCCGACAATTTGGTGCTGCAGATTTTGGAGACGCGTTAAATGGCGCATAACGAAGCAGTCGACGTAGTTCTGGTTGGGGCGGGCATCATGAGTGCCACCCTGGCCGTGCTGCTCAAAGAGCTCGACCCCGCGATCAAGCTGGAAGTCGTCGAGCTGATGGATTCCGGTGCTGCCGAGAGTTCCAACCCTTGGAACAACGCCGGCACCGGTCACGCTGGCCTTTGCGAGCTGAACTACACGCCGCAAGCCGCCGATGGCACCGTCGACATCAAGAAAGCCGTGCACATCAACACCCAGTTCGAGGTGTCGAAGCAGTTCTGGTCGTACCTGACCAAGAAAGGCACGTTCGGCTCGTGCAAATCATTCATCAGCCCGGTGCCGCACCTGAGTTTCGTTCAGGGCGACAAAGGCGTTTCCTTCCTCAAGGAACGTTTCGAGGTCCTGCACAAGCATCACGCGTTCTCCGACATGGAGTACACCGAAGACAAGGCCAAGATGGCCGAGTGGATGCCGCTGATGATGCCGGGCCGCTCGCCGGACGAAGTCCTCGCCGCGACCCGCGTGATGAACGGCACCGACGTCAACTTCGGCGCCCTGACCAATCAGTTGCTCAAGCACCTGACCAGCGCTCCCGACACTCAAGTCAAATACTGCAAGCGCGTCACCGGCCTCAAGCGTAACGGCGCTGGCTGGACCGTCAGCATCAAGGACGTCAACAGCGGCAGCAGCCGTGAAGTCGACGCCAGGTTCGTTTTCCTCGGCGCGGGTGGCGCGGCGCTGCCGTTGCTGCAGGCTTCGGGCATCGAGGAAAGCAAAGGCTTCGGCGGCTTCCCGATCAGCGGCCAGTGGCTGCGTTGCGACAACCCGGAAGTGGTCAAGCATCACCAGGCCAAGGTGTACAGCCAGGCCGCGGTGGGTTCGCCACCGATGTCGGTGCCGCACCTGGACACCCGCGTAGTCGACGGCAAGAAGTCCCTGCTGTTCGGGCCATACGCCGGTTTCACCACCAAGTTCCTCAAGCACGGCTCCTTCATGGACCTGCCGCTATCGGTTCGCGCCGGCAACATCGGGCCGATGCTGGCCGTGGCGAAAAACAACATGGACCTGACCAAGTACCTGGTCAGCGAAGTGATGCAATCGATGGAACAGCGTCTGGATTCCCTGCGCCGTTTCTACCCGGAGGCGAAAGCCGAAGACTGGCGCCTGGAAGTGGCCGGCCAACGGGTACAGATCATCAAGAAAGACCCGAAAAAGGGCGGCATCCTGCAGTTCGGTACCGAACTGGTGTCGGCCAAGGACGGCTCCCTCGCCGCCCTGCTCGGCGCTTCGCCAGGCGCTTCGGTGACCGTTTCGATCATGCTGGAACTGATCGAGAAATGCTTCCCGGCCAAGGCCAAGGGTGAGTGGGCTGGCAAACTGGCCGAGATCTTCCCGGCCCGTGAAAAGGTCCTGGAAACCGATGCTGCGCTGTATCGCAAGATCAACACGCAGAACAACATCGCGCTGGAACTGGTTGAAGAAAGCAGCGAGACCCCAAGCTACGCTTGATCTTGCCGTATAAAAAACGCCCCGTACTCAGTGAGTGCGGGGCGTTTTTTTATGCCTGGGAAAAGTCTCAGGTGCGGGACTTTTCGATCAGCTCGATGTATTCCGGGGCATTGCGCTGATCGGCGATCAGCTCAACGAAGGTCTTGCCCTGCTCGTCCTTGCCATCAACGTCGTAACCGGCAGCGACGAAGAAGCCCAGAAACCGCTCGAAATCATCAATGCGCAGGCCACGATAAGCCTTGATCAGTTTGTGCAGCGACGGCGAAGTGGCGTCGACCGGCTCAAAATCGAGGAACAGCTTGATCTGCTCATCGCCGATCTCGTCACCAATCACTTGTTTCTTATCTTTACGCATTGCCGACTCCAGCTCGCAGACATTACACGGGGCGGGCAGTTTACCCCTGCCCGGCCGCCCGGCTCAACGCGATCGCACCGCCCCGGTGTGCAAATCGGCCCAGATGTGGCCGTTGGCGTAACTGAGGAACTGCACGTACACGGTGTCGTTGCGCAGCAGATCGATGATCACGCGGTATTGGGCCTGTGGATAAAACAGTGTGAGGGTTTTGCTCTTGTCGTCATAAACCGGCTTTTTCAGGCTTTTGCTTTCACCGTCGAAATTCACCAGCACCTGAGTAATGGTCGCGCCTTTGTTGAGGGATTTGCCCTTGAGGCGAATCATCAATGGAGACGTGACCGGAATCGGTTGTTGATTGGACTGGCGTTGCGCGCCGACGACCACGGAATAATCAGTGACCTGCAGCAATTGCTGCTGCTCGGGCTCGGCATCGCGCACGGTCAGATCGTCCGGCGGCAGGAATTGACTGTGCATCGGCGCGGCGGAAAGAGGCAGGCTGAAGGTCAGCAACAGGGCGGCAAAGCTGCGGATCAAGAGGCGCATGACAGGCTCCGGAGGGCGGGGCCGAGCACTCTAGCATGGGTATCGCGGATGGATCAGCACACACAAAAACACTGTGGGAGCGAGCTTGCTCGCGAAGGCGGACTGACATTCAAAACAGATGTCGACTGATACACCGCTTTCGCGAGCAAGCTCGCTCCCACATTTAGATCGAGGCGCGGATTACATGCCTTTAACGGCAAAGATCCCGTTGGCGTTGCGCCAGTAGCCTTTGTAGTCCATGCCGTAACCGAAGATGTAGCGGTCGATGCACGGCAGGCCGACGAAATCGGCTTTCAGGTCAGGACGCGCCTTGCGGTCGTGATCCTTGTCGATCAGCACGGCGGTGTGCACTTTGCGCGCACCGGCGTGTTTGCAGAAGTCGATGATCGCGCCGAGGGTGTGACCTTCGTCGAGGATGTCGTCGATGATCAGCACGTCGCGGTCGATGAACGAAACTTCCGGCTTGGCTTTCCAGAACAGGTCGCCGCCGCTGGTTTCGTTGCGATAACGGGTCGCGTGCAGGTAGGAGGCTTCCAGCGGGAACTGCAGATGCGTCAGCAGTTTGCCGGAGAAAATCAGCCCGCCGTTCATCACGCAGAACACTACCGGATTGCTGTCAGCCAGTTGTTCGTTGATTTGTGCACCGACGCGGGCGATGGCGGCCTCGACTTCAGCTTCGGTGTACAGGCAGTCAGCCTCTCGCATGATTTGACGGATATGCTCGAGATCAGCGGACATGGCGCTCTCCAGGGGGGGATGTTTTCGGAAAAGCGGGCAAAGGTACGCATCCATTGAGGCCGAATCAAGCCTTTATGGACTAACGTACAGAATGTCCTATAGGACATCACCCTCGGATAGATTAATCTAGGCCGGTTTTTTTGCCCGCCGCCGGAGTTTTTCCATGCCCATCCTCGAGATCCGCCATCCGCTGATCCGTCATAAACTCGGCCTGATGCGCCGCGCCGATATCAGCACCAAGAACTTCCGTGAGCTCGCTCAGGAAGTCGGCGCCCTGTTGACCTATGAAGCTACAAAAGATTTGCCGCTGGAGTCCTACGATATTGCAGGCTGGTGCGGCACCGTGTCGGTCGAGAAGATCGCCGGCAAGAAGATCACCGTCGTGCCGATCCTGCGCGCCGGCATCGGCATGCTCGAAGGCGTGCTGAGCCTGATCCCGGGTGCCAAGGTTTCCGCTGTGGGCGTTGCCCGCAACGAAGAAACCCTGCAAGCGCACACTTATCTGGAAAAACTGGTTCCGGAAATCGACGAACGGTTGGCGATGATCATCGACCCGATGCTCGCTACCGGTAGCTCGATGGTGGCGACCATTGATCTGTTGAAGAAAGCCGGCTGCAAAGACATCCGCGCGATGGTGCTGGTTGCCGCGCCGGAAGGTATTGCCGCCGTAGAAAAGGCTCACCCGGACGTGACCATCTACACCGCGTCCATCGATGAGCGCTTGAACGAGCACGGTTACATCATCCCAGGGCTTGGCGACGCCGGTGACAAGATCTTCGGCACCAAGCAGAAGGACGCGTGACCATGCAGCAAGAGTTCAACGATCCGCTCTGGCGCACGGTGCTGTCCGGCGCCCAGATGCTGTTCGTGGCTTTCGGCGCCTTGGTGCTGATGCCGCTGATCACGGGCCTGGACCCGAACGTGGCACTGTTTACCGCGGGTCTGGGGACGATCCTGTTCCAGATCGTCACCGGGCGTCAGGTGCCGGTGTTTCTGGCGTCGAGCTTCGCTTTCATCACCCCGATCATTCTCGCCAAGGGCCAGTTCGGCCTCGCCGCGACCATGGGCGGTGTGATGGCAGCCGGCTTCGTCTACACCTTCCTCGGCCTGGCCGTGAAGATCAAAGGCACCGGATTTATCGACCGTTTGCTGCCACCGGTGGTGATTGGTCCGGTGATCATTTCCATCGGCCTGGCCATGGCGCCGATTGCCGCGAACATGGCGATGGGCAAGGCTGGCGATGGTTCTGAACTGATCCATTACCAGACCGCGATGCTGATCTCGATGCCGGCATTGCTGACCACGTTGATCGTGGCGGTGTTCGGTAAAGGCATCTTCCGTCTGGTGCCGATCATCTCCGGTGTGCTGGTCGGTTTTGCGATGGCGTTCTATTTCGGTGTCGTTGATACCGCGAAGATTGCCGCAGCGCCATGGTTTGCGATTCCGCACTTCACCGCACCGGAGTTCAACTGGCAGGCGATTCTGTTCATCGTTCCAGTGGCGCTGGCTCCGGCCATTGAACACATCGGCGGCGTGATTGCGGTGGGTAGCGTGACCGGTCGCGATTACCTGAAGAAGCCGGGCCTGCATCGCACCCTGCTCGGCGACGGCATTGCCACCACCGCCGCCGGTCTGTTCGGCGGTCCGCCAAACACCACCTACGCCGAAGTGACGGGCGCAGTGATGCTGACCAAGAACTACAACCCGAAAATCATGACCTGGGCGGCGATCTTCGCTATCAGCCTGGCGTTCATTGGCAAGTTCGGCGCGCTGCTGCAGAGCATTCCGGTGCCGGTGATGGGCGGGATTCTGTGCTTGCTGTTCGGCTCGATCGCGGCGGTGGGGATGAACACCCTGATTCGTCACAAGATCGATCTTGGCGAAGCGCGTAATCTGGTGATCGTGTCGGTGACGCTGGTGTTCGGCATTGGCGGTGTGCTGGTCGGCACCGGGACTGGTCCGGACGACTTCGGCCTCAAAGGCATCGCGTTGTGCGCGGTGGTGGCGATTGCGCTGAACCTGATTCTGCCGGGCAATGATGGCTGGAAGAAAAAGAAGGCGGATGAGCCGCTGATCTAAGCCTTTAGATCGTCGCTGCCTGAAAGATAGCTTTCGCGAGCAGGCTCGCTCCCACATTGGAAATGCATTCAAATGTGGGAGCGAGCCTGCTCCGGGCGGCGTTCCGACGAAGCTTTTGGCTTTTAGAGCGCCAGCGGCGCTCTTTCGCAGAGGGTTGCCAACGCCTTAGCCCATTGCCGGTCGTCATTCAGGCACGGCACCAGCACCAATTCCTCGCCCCCTGCTTCGCGGAACTGTTCTTTGCCGCGATCACCAATCTCTTCCAGCGTCTCGATGCAATCGGCGACAAACGCCGGGCACATCACCAGTATTTTCTTCACGCCGCTTTTCGCCAGTTCATCCAGCCGTGCCTCGGTGTAGGGTTCGATCCACTTGGCCCGCCCCAGACGCGACTGAAACGACACCGACCATTTGCCATCCGGCAGGCCCATGCGCTCAGCGAACAACGCCGCAGTACGCAGGCATTGCGCGCGATAACAGGTCGCCAATACCGCAGGCGAGGCGTTCTTGCAGCAGTCTTCATTCTTGAAGCAATGATTGCCGGTCGGATCGAGTTTAGTCAGATGCCGCTCAGGCAGACCGTGGAAGCTCAGCAGCAAGTGATCGTAATCCTGCTGCAGATGCGGCCGGGCGCTTTCAACCAGCGCATCCAGATATTCCGGCTGATCGTAGAACGGCTGCAGCACCGACAGTTGCACGTCGAGTTTCTTTTCGCGGATCACCCGCTTGGCTTCTTCGATCACTGTGGTCGTGGTGCTGTCGGCGAACTGTGGATACAGCGGTGCCAGCGTGATGCGCTTGTGCCCCGCCGCCACCAGTTTCAGCAGGCAGGTTTCAATCGACGGCTCACCATAACGCATCGCCAGTTCCACAGGGCCGTGATTCCACTGTGCGGTCATCTGCTGTTGCAGACGACGGCTAAGCACCACCAGCGGTGAGCCCTCCTCCCACCAGATCGAGGCGTAAGCGTGGGCCGATTGTTCCGGGCGCTTGACCAGGATCAGCGACACCAGCAGACGCCGCACCGGCCACGGCAGGTCGATCACGTACGGGTCCATCAGGAATTGATTGAGGTAGCGGCGCACATCGGCCACTGAGGTTGAGGCCGGGGAACCCAGGTTGACCAGAAGCAAGGCGTGATCGGTCATGCAACGTCCTATTTCAGAGGCGGCTGGAGAGATCGTCCAGGGCCGCACGTAAATCCGTGAACTGGAAAGTGAAACCCGCTTCCAGCAAGCGTGCCGGCATAGCCTTCTGGCCGCCGAGCAACAGCAATGACATCTCACCGAGGCCGACCTTCAGCGCCAGGGTCGGCATCGGCATGAACGCCGGGCGGTGCAACACGCTGCCCAGCGTCTTGGCGAATTCGCGATTGCGCACAGGTTTCGGCGCGCACGCATTATAAGGACCACTGGCCTGATCACGATGCAGAAGAAAATCAATCAGGGCGATTTGATCGTTGATATGAATCCACGGCATCCACTGTCGGCCATTGCCCAAAGGCCCGCCGAGCCCGAGTTTGAATGGCAGCAACAGCCGCGACAAAAAGCCGCCCTCGGCCGACAGCACCAGACCGGTTCGCACCAGCACCACACGGATGCCTTGCCCCTCGGCACGTTGCGCGGTTTCTTCCCAAGCGATACACAACTGGCTGGCGAAATCGTCGATCACCGGCGGCGAATCTTCAGTCAATTCGCGCTCACCGCCATCGCCATACCAGCCAATGGCTGATCCGGAGATCAGCAACGCTGGTTTCTGCGCGCGCGTGTCGAGCCAGGTCAACAGGGTTTCCGTGAGCGTGATACGGCTGCTCCACAGCAACGCTTTGCGTCGATGGGTCCACGGCCGATCGGCAATCGGCGCACCGGCCAGATTGATGATCGCGTCCACAGGCTCATCGCCAAGGTCTTGCAGACGCGCAATACCCCGCACCTGCGCACCACAGATTTTCGCGACTTTCTCCGGTTTGCGGCTCCACACCGTCAAGCGATGCCCCTGCTCCAACCAGTGTCGGCAGAGCGCACGTCCGATCAAACCAGTACCGCCGGTCAGCAATATGTGCATGACATCTTCCTCGCGTGGCGTTTAACCCGGATCACTAGTCTATTTTTATAAGCAGGGATCTTTTCTATCGGGCAGGCTCTATTGTTTAACCATAGGCCAAGCTGTCAGATCGAGAACGCTAGAAGTTATACCAAAAAACAAAATTGTACAGGTTTCATCCACGGCGTAGTCTGTACAGAAAGGTAAACGAGGCCCCTATGACTGTACCTATCGCAATCATTGGCACCGGCATCGCCGGACTTTCCGCCGCCCAGGCTCTGACAGAGACCGGGCATACCGTGCAATTGTTCGATAAAAGTCGCGGCAGCGGCGGGCGCATGTCGAGCAAGCGCAGCGACGCTGGCTCGCTGGACATGGGCGCGCAATATTTCACCGCGCGTGATCGGCGCTTCGTCACCGAAGTGCAGCGTTGGCAAAGCCTGGGCTGGGTCGCCGAGTGGACACCGCAGCTCTACACGTATCAGGGCGGGCAACTGAATCTGTCGCCGGACGAGCAGACGCGCTGGGTCGGTACACCGCGCATGAGCGCCATCACTCGTGGACTGCTCGATGGCCTGGAAGTGCACTTTGCCTGTCGCATCACCGAGGTCTTTCGCGGTGAAGAGCACTGGCACTTGCAGGACGCCGAAGGCTTCACCCATGGCCCGTTCAGTCACGTGGTGATCGCCACGCCGGCCCCTCAAGCGACAGCCTTACTGGCCGCTGCCCCGAAACTTGCCGGGGCCGCCGCCGGGGTGAAAATGGACCCGACCTGGGCTGTCGCCCTCGCCTTCGATACACCGCTGGATACGCCCCTTGAAGGCTGCTTCGTGCAGGACAGTCCGCTCGACTGGCTGGCACGCAACCGCAGCAAACCCGGACGTGACAACACACTCGACACCTGGGTGCTGCATGCGAGCAGCGCATGGAGCCGGCAGCACATCGACCTGCCCAAGGAAGCTGTGATCGAGCAACTGCACGGTGCTTTTGCCGAATTGCTGCACAGCGCCATGCCCGCGCCAACCTTCAGCCTCGCCCACCGCTGGCTCTACGCACGTCCGGCGACGGGCCACGAATGGGGCACCCTGGCCGATGCCGATCTGGGTTTGTATGCCTGCGGCGACTGGTGCCTGTCGGGCCGTGTCGAAGGCGCTTGGCTCAGTGGCCAGGAAGCTGCGCGACGCTTGCACGAACACCTGCAATGAACCGCATCAATCCGCGTAAATTGCTGCTGTCGAAATGGACAGCAGCCCACCCGCAGAATCGTGAAAAACACTTTCTGGTGACCGAGCTGTTTCGCGACGAGGAAGGCACGGTGCTGGAGGTTGAGTTACAAGCGGTGTTGACCCAACGTGCTGAGCGACTCGATTGGCAGACACTACAAAACAACGCTGAATGGCTGCAGGGCTGGAAGTAAATAGCGTCCCTGTGGGAGCGAACTTGCTCGCGAAGGCGGTGTTTCAATCAATGAATTTGTTGAATGTTAATCCGTATTCGCGAGCAAGCTCGCTCCCACAGTGAACCGCGCTCAACAGAAAAAAGTTATACAAACCATTTGACTTGTACACCCATGAATCTATGCTGAGCAAAGTTGTACAGAGATCAACCTCTGTACAGGTATGGATTCGAGGTGCCCATGTCTGACTCTTGCGCAGCCAAACCCAAAATCGCCATCAGCGCCTGCCTGCTGGGCGCAGAGGTGCGCTACAACGGTGGACACAAGGAATCCCGCCTGTGCAGCCGCACCCTCACCGAGCATTTCGATTTCGTCCCGGTGTGTCCGGAAGTCGCGATCGGTATGGGCATCCCGCGCGAGCCGATCCGCCTTGTCGGCGAGGCCGAGCATCCGCAAGCGGTCGGCACGGTAAACCCGTCGATCAACGTCACTCAGCCATTGGCCGAGTACGGCACAAAAATGGCCGCCGAGCTGAATGACATCTGCGGCTACATCTTCATGCAGCAGTCGCCGTCCTGCGGCCTCGAGCGGGTCAAGGTCTACCACACCAACGGCGCCCCGGTGAACGGCGGCGGGCGCGGGATTTACGCCCAGGCGTTCTGCGCACAGCACCCGGATCTGCCCGTAGAAGAAGCCGGTCGCCTCAACGATCCGGTACTGCGTGAGAACTTCATCACCCGTGTGTTCGCTTACAGCGAATGGCAACAGGTCCTCGCCAATGGCCTGAGCCGTCGCGCCCTCACCGAATTCCATTCGCGCTACAAATACTTGCTGATGGCGCACAACCCACTGCAATACAAAACGCTGGGCAAGTTGTTGGGCAATATGGCCGACACCGATCCCGCCGAACTCGGCCCGCGCTATTTCAGCGAACTGATGGCCGCCCTGAAGAAATGTGCCACGCGCGGCACTCACAGCAATGTCCTGCTGCACATCAGCGGTTATCTGAAGCAGGCGATCAGCGCCGAAGACAAACAGGAAATGCAACACGTCATCGGCCAATACCGCCAGGGCATCGTGCCGCTGGTGGTGCCGTTGACGTTGCTCAAGCATCACTTTCGCCTCCATCCGGATTCGTACATCGCGCAACAGGTTTACCTGCAACCGCACCCGGAAAACCTCAGCCTGCGAAACGCAATCTAATGAACGACAAAATGGATACCAGCGCCCAGGAAGACCTTGGCGCGGATTTTAAGAAAGCTCTCGACGAGGGCTGGCTGCCGATTCGCGAAGTCGCGCGACAGACCGGCGTCAACGCGATCACTTTGCGCGCGTGGGAACGCCGCTACGGGCTGGTCGTGCCGCAACGCACGCCCAAGGGCCACCGACTGTATTCGGCCGAACACGTGCAGCAGATTCTGACCATCCTCACCTGGCTCAACCGTGGTGTTGCCGTCAGTCAGGTCAAACCGCTGCTCGACGCACCACAAGCGTTCAGCGAATCGGTGGAAAACGACTGGCAGCGTTTGCGCCAGACATTGCTGGCGGCCGTCACGCAGCTCAATGAACGCAGCCTCGACGACAGCGTCAATCAGGCCATGGCGCTCTACCCGCCACGCACGCTGTGCGAGCAATTGCTGATGCCGCTGCTGGCGGAACTGGAGCAGCGCTGGCAAGGCCAGTTCGGCGCGCAGATGGAGCGGGTGTTCTTTTATTCGTGGCTACGCAGCAAATTCGGCACACGCATCTACCATAACAATCGTCAGCTGCATGGCGCCCCGCTGTTGTTGATCAATCATTCCGACCTGCCACTGGAACCTCATCTGTGGCTGTGCGCGTGGCTGATCAGCAGCGCCGATTGTCCGGTGCAAGTGTTTGACTGGCCGCTGCCGGCCACCGAACTGGCGCTGGCAGTTGAACACCTGCAGGCCCGTGGCGTACTGCTGTATTCCAGCAAAGCCATGAACCTTGCGCAGTTGCCCAAGCTGCTGAACGGAGTCAGTTGCCCAAAAATGCTGGTCGGACCAACGGTATGCATCCACCACGCCGAGTTGTCCGTAAAAACCTCCGAGATGGCTGATGTGTTCCTGGCGGAAGACGCGCTTCTTGCGCACCAGGAACTCGTTCAGCGCGGGCTGATTTAATGGACGCCGTGAGTGCCGACATGCAATTGATCTGGATGCGCAGCGACTTGCGCCAACATGACAACACCGCCCTCGCGGCCGCCGCAGCGCGCGGCCCGACGGTCGCCGTGTACCTGTTGAGTCCGCAGCAGTGGCTGGAACATGACGATGCGCCGTGCAAGGTCGACTTCTGGTTGCGCAACCTCGATGAGCTGAGCAAAAGCTTCGCCGCGTTGAATATTCCGTTGCTGATCCGTACTGCCGCGCATTGGGATCAAGCCCCAGCGGAACTGCTCAAGCTCTGTCGGCAACTGAAAATCGAAGCCGTCCACGTCAACGAAGAATATGGTGTCCATGAAAGCCGTCGCGATGCGGCGGTGGCGGACACGCTGCAGGCCGAGGGCATCACGTTTCACAGCTACCTCGATCAGTTGCTGTTCAAACCCGGCAGCGTGCTGACCAAGACCGAGAGTTACTTCAAGGTGTTCAGCCAGTTCCGCAAAGTCTGTTATGAACGCTTGCACCGCTCGATGCCTGCGTTGGTCAAGGCCCCTGGCAAACAGGCAAAACTTGCCATCGACAGCGACCCGATTCCCGACTCCGTCAAAGGCTTCGCCACACCGAGCCAAACCCTGCGCGATCTGTGGCCGGCCGGCGAACAGGAAGCCCGGCGCCGTCTCGATACCTTCACCGACGCGCAGATCGACTATTACCAAAGCGAACGCGACTTCCCGGCCAAGCCCGGCACCAGTCAGCTCTCGGCATACCTCGCTGCCGGGGTGATTTCGCCGCGCCAATGCCTGCACGCCGCCCTGCAAAGCAATCAGGGCGAATTCGAAAGCGGCAAGGTCGGTGCGGTTACCTGGATCAACGAGCTGCTGTGGCGCGAATTCTACAAACACATTCTGGTCGGCTATCCACGGGTCTCGCGGCACCGCGCGTTTCGCCCGGAAACCGAAGCGCTGGCCTGGCGTGATGCGCCGGACGATCTCGCCGCGTGGCAAGAGGCGCGCACCGGTCTGCCGATCATCGACGCGGCCATGCGCCAATTGCTCGAAACCGGCTGGATGCACAATCGCCTGCGCATGATCGTGGCGATGTTCCTGACCAAAAACCTGCTGATCGACTGGCGCGAAGGCGAGCGTTTTTTCATGCGTCACCTGATTGATGGCGACTTGGCGGCGAACAACGGCGGCTGGCAATGGAGCTCGTCGACGGGCACCGATTCGGCGCCGTACTTCCGCATCTTCAACCCGTTGAGCCAGTCGGAAAAATTCGACAGCGAAGGCCTGTTCATCAAGCACTGGCTACCGGAACTGGCGGCTCTCAACAAGAAAGAAGTGCACAACCCAGCCGACGTCGGTGGTTTGTTCGGCGCGGCTGACTACCCGTCGCCGATCGTCAACCTCAGCACTTCGCGCCAGCGCGCATTGGCCGCCTTCAAGAACCTGCCTTCGCGTACGTCTACCGGAGGCGATGATGAGTGAATTCCTGCGCCGCTTCGCCCGGCAATTTTCAGCGTTGAACAAAGACAACCTGCAAAACCTCGGCGAGCTGTACAGCGATGACATTCATTTCACCGACCCGCTGCACGAGGTGCAAGGGTTGGCGCAATTGCGCGACTACTTTGGCGAGCTGTACGCCAACGTCAGCGAACTGCGTTTCGATTTTCATGGTTTTGACCAGATCGGCGACTGCGAAGGCTACCTGCGTTGGGTCATGAGTTATCGCCATCCGCGCCTGGCGGGTGGCCGTGTGATTCGTGTCAGCGGCTGCTCGCATCTGCTGTGGCACGACAAGGTTTATCGCCATCGGGATTATTTCGATGCCGGGGCGCTGCTGTATGAACATTTACCAGTATTGGGCCGGGTCATTGCCTGGCTGAAAAGGAGAATGGGATGAGTCGTACACCTCCACGGCGCTATTGGTTGACCGGGGCCAGCAGTGGCATCGGCGCGGCGCTGGCTGAAGAGATCCTGAAAACCGGTGCGCACCTGGCGGTCAGTTCCCGTCAGATCGCCCCGCTCAAGGTCTTGTCGCAACGCTATCCGGGGCAAGTTCTGGTGGTGCCGGGGGACCTGACCAACAGCCAGACGGTGCGCGAAATCGGCGAGCAGATCGCCACGGATTGGGGTTCACTGGATTCAGTGATTCTCAACGCCGGCACCTGCGAGTACGTCGATGCCAAGCAGTTCGACGCCTCGATCATCGAGCATGTGGTGCGCACCAACCTGCTCGCCAGCAGCTACTGCATCGAGGCCGCCTTGCCGCTGTTGCGCAAAGGCACCGCGCCGCATCTGATCGGCGTGGCCAGTTCGGTCACCTACCTGCCGCTGCCACGGGCCGAAGCCTACGGTGCCTCGAAGGCCGGATTGCGTTACCTGTTCGAATCGCTGCGCATCGATCTGGCCGACGAAGGCATTGAAGTCACAGTGGTCAGCCCGGGTTTTGTCGAAACACCGCTGACCGCCAAAAACGATTTCCCCATGCCGTTGAGCTGGCCTGTGGATAAAGCCGCGCGGCACATCTTCGCCAAGCTCAAAGATCGGCCATTGGAAATCGCCTTCCCGGCACTGTTCATGGCCGCGCTGTGGCCGCTGTCGAAACTGCCGGCACGCGTGCAACTGGCCATCGGCAAGCGCATGGTGCGCAAGTCGCCTCCGCTGACGGATCCGACATGAAAATTGCCATCGTCGGCAGCGGCATCGCCGGGCTTACCTGCGCCTACCTGCTCAATCGCCGCCATGAAGTCACGGTGTTCGAGGCGGGCGACTGGGTCGGTGGCCACACGCACACCGTGCCGGTGACCGTCGATGGCCGTCAATATGCCGTGGACACCGGTTTCATCGTGTTCAATGACTGGACCTACCCGAACTTTATCCGCCTCCTCGGCCAGCTTGGCGTGGCGTTCAAACCGACGGAAATGAGTTTCTCGGTGACCGACCCGGACACCGGCCTGGAATACAACGGCAACAACCTCAACAGCCTCTTCGCCCAGCGCAGCAATCTGTTGTCACCGGGGTTCTGGGGCATGTTGCGCGACATCCTGCGCTTCAACAAAGAAGCCCAGCGCGACCTCGTCGAACTGCGCATTGCCGCCGACACCACCCTCGACGAATACCTCAAGGCCGGCGGCTACGGCGAACGTTTCATCCTGCATTACATCGTGCCGATGGGCTCGGCAATCTGGTCTATGCCGATGGCGGAAATGCTCAACTTCCCCCTGCAGTTTTTTGTGCGGTTCTTCAAGAATCACGGGCTGTTGTCAGTCAGTGATCGGCCGCAATGGCAAGTCATCGAAGGCGGCTCGAGTGCTTACATCGCGCCACTGACGGCCGCGTTCAAGGACAGGATTCGGCTCAATTGTCCGGTCACCCGCGTCGATCGTGATGTGCATGGCGTAGTTATCCACAGCCCGGCAGGCCTTGAGCATTTCGACCGGGTGGTGTTCGCCTGTCACAGTGATCAGGCGCTGAAACTGCTGGCGGTGCCCAGCGATGCCGAACGCGCGATCCTCGGTGCGCTGCCCTATGCCGACAACGAAGTGGTGCTGCACACCGACACCCGTTTGCTGCCGACGCGCAAACTGGCCTGGGCCAGTTGGAACTATCGGCTCAGCGGCGCCGGCCATACCCACGCCGCCGTCACCTACGACATGAACATTCTGCAGGGCATTCAGAGCGATACCACGTTCTGCGTCAGCCTCAATCAGAGTGCCGGTATCAACCCCGACAAAGTGCTCGCCCGCTACACCTACGCCCACCCGCAGTTCAGCCTCGCGGCCGTGACCGCGCAGCAGCGCTGGGGCGAACTGGATGGCGCGCAACACACACATTATTGCGGCGCCTATTGGGCCAACGGTTTCCATGAGGACGGTGTCGTCAGCGCCTTGCGCGTTGCCGCCGCGTTCGGGGAAAGCTTATGAACAGTGCCCTGTATAGCGGCTGGATCGGCCATCGGCGTTTTTCGCCGCGCCGCCATGAATTCCGTTACCGGATCGGCTTGCTCTACCTCGATCTCAGCGAACAGGACGCGGTGCTTGCACTGTCGCCGCTGGCCGGGCGCAGCCGCTTTGCGCCGTTTTCATTTAGCGAGACTGACTACCTGAAGACCTTTACCGGCCGTGGCATACGCCTGATCGATGCCGTGCGTCAGCAGGTCGGCATCGCCATCGGCCACGAACCGCAAGGCTCGATCTGCCTGCTGACCCAGGCGCGCAGTTGGGGGCTGTCGTTCAACCCGGTGAGTTTCTTTTACTGCCATGAGGCGGACGGGCAACTGGCGGCGATCGTCTGTGAAGTCACCAACACACCATGGGGCGAGCGCTATCACTATGTGTTGCCGGCGCGCCCGCCGGTCAATCTGCAGGATTTCCATCAGCATTTTGCCGTGGCCAAAGCCTTTCACGTTTCGCCGTTCCTGCCGCGCGATCTCGAATACCGCATGAGTTTCAGTCCCGCCGCGCAAAACCTCGGTGTGCACATGGCCGACTGGCAAGGCGAGCACAAACTGTTCGACGCCACCCTCAATCTGCAACGCGAAAGCCTCGACCGGCGCAGCCTGCATCGTTACCTGCGGCGCTTTCCGTGGATGACCGCGAAAACCGCCCTGGCCATTTACTGGCAAGCGCTGCGACTGCTGCTCAAACGCGCACCGATTTTTGCTCATCAGACTGCCGACGGCAGTTTTCAAACCGCCACTGTGCCTCCCAAGGAGCACCGCCATGAAATCCTCTAGTCTGTCGGTCAGTCGGCTCAGCACCAACGGTTTGACCGGGTCGCTGCTGCGCCGTGGCGTGCTGCGCCAATTGGCTCAGTTGAAAAACGGCCAACTGCTGGTGGTCGAGGACGGCGAACGCCTGATGTTCGGTACCCCGGGCAGTGCTTTGCTCGGGGAAATCCATGTGCTCGATCCGGCCGTCTGGGGCATGGTTGCCGGGAACGGTTCGATTGGTGCCGGCGAGGCTTTTATCCACGGCTACTGGAGTTCGCCGGATCTGACGGCCGTGGTCCGCGTGTTCGTCAGCAACCTCGACGTGCTCGATGCCATGGAGGGTGGTCTGGCCCGCCTCAGCCGGCCGTTGGTGCAAGGTCTGCACTGGCTCAACCGCAACACGCGCAAGGGCTCGCAGAAGAACATCGCCGCGCACTACGACCTTGGCAATGATCTGTTCGAGCAGTTTCTCGACCCGACCATGATGTATTCGGCGGCGCAGTTCCTGACCCCGGAAGACAGCCTCGAACAGGCACAACTGAACAAACTGGAGCGGATCTGTCAGAAACTCGCGCTGCAACCCAGCGACCATTTGCTGGAGATCGGCACCGGCTGGGGCAGTATGGCGCTGTATGCCGCGCAACATTACGGCTGCCGCGTAACCACCACGACCCTGTCGAAAGAGCAGTACGCGTTTACCGCGCAACGCATCGAACAACTGGGTTTGCAGGATCGCGTCACGCTGTTGCTCAAGGACTACCGCGACCTGACCGGCGAATACGACAAACTGGTGTCGATCGAGATGATCGAAGCCGTCGGCCACCGCTTCCTGCCGACCTACTTCAAACAGTGCGCGCAGTTGCTCAAGAGCAACGGCCTGATGTTGATCCAGGCGATCACCATCCGCGAGCAGCGTTACGAACAGGCCAAGCGCGGCGTCGATTTCATCCAGCGCTACATCTTCCCCGGCGGCGCCCTGCCCTGCGTGCAGAAAATGCTCGAAGTGGTCGGCCGCGACACCGACATGAACCTGCTGCACATGGAAGATTTCGGCCTGCACTACGCCCGCACCCTGCGCCTGTGGCACGAGAACTTCCGCCGCGCCCATGGCCGCTTGAGCGAACTGGGCTATGACGATTATTTCCTGCGGCTGTGGGAGTTTTACCTGTGTTACTGCGAGGGCGGTTTCCTCGAACGCACCATCGGCACCGCGCAGTTGCTATTGGCCAAACCCGCCGCAATGACTGCGCCGCTGCTCGGACGCTTCGATGCTTGAGCGTGTCGCCAATGCCGTACTGTTCCAGATCGGCTGGCTGACCTGCGTGCTCGGCGGCAACAGCCTGTGGTTGCTGGTCGCGCTGGCGGTGCTGGTGATCCATCTGTGCTGGATCAGCAGTTGGGCGGCTGAGGGGCGTTTGATCCTCAGCGTGGTGATTGTCGGCACCGCTGTCGACAGTGTGTTGCGTGGTGCCGGGGTGTTCGCGTTTCAGGATCAGTCGCCGCTAATTCCGTTGTGGCTGATGTTGCTCTGGGCATTGTTGGCGACCACCTTGCGCCATTGCCTGGCCTGGAGCGCGCGGCCCTGGTGGCTGGCGAGCTTACTCGGCGCTGTCGGCGGCGCGCTGTCGTATTACGCTGGCGGGCGCCTGGCCGGGGTGCAATTTCCCTATGGCGAACTGCCGACACTGATCGGCATCGGCCTGCTCTGGGCGTTGTTGTTTCCGTTGCTGCATGGGATGGCTCGGCGGCTGGCGCACTGAGCGTCTGTCAGACCGTTCACACGCGTACCGGTCACTGCCTTACACTGCCGACCATGAAGACCATTCCCCACCAACAAATCACTGAACCGGCGGTCACTTGCTCGACCTGCGCGGCGTGTTGTTGCCAGCTCGAAGTGATGCTGATCACCGACACTGGCGTGCCTGATCGCTTTATCGATACCGATGAGTGGGGCGGCGAAGTGATGCTGCGTCTGGATGACGGCTGGTGCGCGGCGCTGGATCGCGACACGATGATGTGCACGATCTATGAGAAACGCCCGCTGATTTGCCGCGAGTTCGAGATGGGCGCGCCGGAGTGCATTGAAGAACGCAAAGGCATCACGACTGCCTACCGCTGATCACAAGAACACCCCAAAACAAATGTAGGAGTGAGCCTACTCGCGATAGCGGTGTGTCAGTCAATATATGTGTGACTGACACACCGCTATCGCGAGCAGGCTCACTCCTACAGGGGTTATGCGCTCGGCTTAGAGCGGCATCGTGTAATGCAGCGAGTAACTTTCTACCCCGTCGTTGTCGCTGGCCAGACCGGCGTTGGAATAGTGCGTCGCACGAATCCCGACTTCATGCCCGCCATTGAAACGCAGACCAAAACCGAAGCGGTCTTCGAACTGGAAAGAGCCGCCGAGATTGTTGGATTCGTACTTGGTATTGGAGAAAGCCGCGACACCAATCCCCGCCTCCACATACGGTTTGACCGATTGACCGGCAAACTCGTAAACAAATACCGGCGAGAACGACAGACTGTTGTTACTGGAGGTCTTGTCGCCTTCCCAGTAGGTGTAAGCCCCGCTCCAGTAACCGGTCAGACGACCGACGTCACTTTGCAGCCAGCTCTTGTCCCAGTCGAAATTCATGCCCAGGCGGTACGTCATGGTCGAGTCGCTGGTGGCCCCCACCGCAAACTCAACACCGGCCGCTTGTGCAGTAAAACTTTGCCCCATCAGTGCGGCCGCAATCGCGGCCAAGCAGAATAGTCGCTTCACGTTGAAACTTCCTTTTCCGGAACGATCGTTTGGTTTTCTAGATAACTCATCGCTATAGAAGCTAGCGCCTGCTCAGAAGTTCAGCTGAAGTTTTAGTTATTTCACAATTTTTTTACAAGCTGAAGTTTTGCACTTCGTCGGCACTCTGCCCCAGTAACGGCAGGATGTTTTTCAAGTACGCAGGATCGGCGCTGGTCCAGAACCTGACCGGTTGGTTCGGTCCGACAGCGAGCAAATCGCGCTCCGCCAAAAGCCGCTGAAGTTGCCGCGCCACAGCAGCGCCCGTATCGATCAGACTAATGTCCGCGGGGATCATCGACTTGAGCATCGGCTTGAGAAAGGGATAGTGGGTGCAGCCCAAAATGATCGTGTCGCAACCGCTGGCCAACAGTGGCTCGACATACCCTTGCAGCAACTGGCGCAACTCGGCGCTGTGCAGATCGCCGCTTTCAATCAGCTCGACCAGACCGGGACATGGCTGAGTAATCACGCGCACGTCGGTGGCAAAGCGATCAAGCAGTGCGGCGAACTTGGCGCTCTGCAACGTGCCGGTGGTGGCGAGCACGCCGACCACTCCGCTGCGGGTCGCGGCAGCGGCAGGTTTGACCGCAGGCTCCATGCCGACAAGCGGCCAGTCAGGGAAATCACGGCGTAGATCGGCGACACCCGCGACCGTCGCGGTATTACACGCGATGACCAAGGCCTTGGCGCCTTGCTCGCGGAAAAACCCGGCCATCACGCTGCAACGCTGACGGATGAATTCCGGGGTTTTCTCACCGTAGGGAATGTGCCCGCAATCGGCGACATAGAGCAACGTTTCATTGGGCAGCGAACGCTGGATTTCCGCCAGCACCGACAAGCCGCCGACACCGGAGTCGAACACGCCGATCGGCGCTTCACGCATGGCGCGGACCACAGACGCTGCAGCCTGGGTCACGCTTGACGCGCAACTCACGGAAACGCGAACCGAGGGCATCGATCAACAGCAAACGGCCCACCAGCGGCTCACCGAAACCGACCAAGACCTTCAAGGCTTCCAGTGCTTGCAAGCTGCCGACCAGACCGACCAGCGGCCCGACCACACCGGCTTCGCTGCAAGTCAGTTCAGCTTCGCTGCCGTGCCCGTATAAACAGTGGTAACACGGACTCTCGGCACGACGCGGGTCGAACACCGACAACTGCCCTTCCAGCCGAATCGCCGCGCCGCTGACCAAAGGTTTGCACGCCGCCACACACGCAGCATTGACCGCTTCGCGGGTGGAAAAATTATCGGAACAGTCGAGCACCAGATCCACCGCCGCCACGGCAGCAGCGAGAGAATCCTCGTCCAGCGCCTGGCGATGAGCGATCAGTTGAATCTCGGGATTGATCGCGCCCAGACGCTTGAGCGCCGAGTCGACCTTGCTCATGCCGACGCTGTCGGTGTCATGAATGATCTGTCGTTGCAGGTTGGTCAGATCGACCGTGTCGAAATCCGCCAGGTGCAGCTCACCGACACCCGCCGCCGCGAGATACAACGCCACCGGAGCGCCGAGACCGCCGAGGCCGACGATCAACACGCGACTGTCCTTGAGCTTCAGTTGCCCATCGATGTCGATGTGTTGCAGCAGAATCTGCCGGCTATAGCGCAGCAATTCCTGATCATTCAGCACGGCAGGCGCCCCAGACTGATGCGTTGATGACCGCCCAGATCGGTGCGGCTGTGGACCTCTTCAAAACCGCGCGTGAGCAGCAGATCGCGCACGGCTTCGGCTTGATCATAGCCGTGTTCGAGCATCAGCCAGCCAGCGGCCTCCAGATGTTCCGGGGCCTGCGCAACGATCAAACGCAGATCGTCGAGCCCGTCTTCACCGGCGACCAATGCACTGGTCGGCTCGAAGCGCACATCGCCTTCGACCAGATGCGGATCGGCCGCGGCAATGTACGGCGGGTTACTGATGATCAATTGAAAACGCTGGCCCTCCAGCGCACTGAACCAGTGGCTGCTCAACACGGTGGCGTTGTTCAAGTGCAGACGCTGACGATTGCGTTCGGCAAGTGCCACAGCTTCCAGCACACGATCTACGGCAGTGACTTTCCACGCTGGGCGTTCGCTGGCCAAGGCCAACGCAATTGCGCCACTGCCAGTGCCGAGATCGAGCACTTTAGCGGGCGTTGCGGGCAGCAATTCCAGTGCGGCTTCCACCAGCAGTTCGGTATCCGGACGCGGGATCAGCGTGTGCGGCGCGACTTCAAGATCGAGTTTCCAGAAGCCCTGCTGCCCGAGAATATAAGCCACCGGCTCACCGCTACGGCGGCGTTGCAAGTACTCGGCAAAAGTCAGTGCTGCTTCACTCGGCACGATGCGCTCGGGCCAGGTGTGCAGAAAACTGCGCGATTTGCCCAGTGCAGCGGCGAGAAGCAACTCGGCATCCAGACGCGCAGTCGGTGAATCCGGCAATTCAGCGGCACGCAACAGGCTGGCAATGATGGTCATTTATTCACCTATCGCTGCGAGTTGGTCAGCCTGGTATTCGGCCAGCAATGGCTCGATCACCGCTTCAACGCCACCGGCAAGAATTTCGTCAAGGGAATACAGGGTCAGGTTGACGCGATGGTCGGTGACCCGGCCCTGAGCAAAGTTGTAGGTACGAATTCGCTCGGAACGGTCGCCCGAGCCAACCAGCAATTTACGCTCGCTGGCGATCGCGTTGGCCGCCGCTGCGGTTTGCTGATCGTTGAGTTTGGCCGACAGCCAGGCCATCGCCCGAGCGCGGTTCTTGTGCTGGGAACGTTCTTCCTGACACTCGACGACGGTGCCGGTCGGTATGTGCGTGATGCGGATCGCCGAGTCGGTGGTGTTAACGTGCTGACCGCCGGCCCCGGAGGAGCGGAACGTATCGACGCGCAAATCCGCCGGGTTGATCTCGATGGCTTCGCGTTCGTCCGGCTCGGGCAATACCGCCACGGTGCAGGCCGAGGTGTGGATACGGCCCTGGGATTCGGTAGCAGGCACGCGCTGTACGCGGTGCGCACCGGATTCAAATTTCAGCTTGCCGTAAACGTTGTCGCCTTCGATGCGGGCGATGACTTCTTTATAGCCACCGTGTTCGCCTTCGTTTTCCGACAGGATCTCGACACGCCAGCCGCGACGCTCGGCGTAACGCGAGTACATGCGGAACAGGTCGCCGGAGAAGATCGCCGCCTCGTCGCCACCGGTGCCGGCACGGATTTCGAGAAAGACGTTACGGCCGTCATTGGGATCCTTGGGCAGCAACATGCGTTGCAGGTCGGCTTCCAGGGTGATCAGCAATTCCTTGGCTTCGCGGACTTCTTCCACGGCCATTTCACGCATGTCCGGGTCGCTGTCCTTGAGCAGTGCCTGCGCGCCTTCAAGATCGCTTTGTACGCTGAGCAGCTTTTTATAGCCTTGTACCACCGGCTCAAGTTCGGCGTATTCCTTGGAATAAGCACGGAATTTGGCCTGATCGGCAATGACTTCGCCGTCGCCGAGCAGCGCGGTCAGTTCCTCGAAACGGTCCTGGAGGACATCCAGCTTGTTGAGCAGTGACGCTTTCATTGCGGTTTTTTATCCGAAAAGCTATCCGGTGAGCCCTCAAGGGCAAAGAGTTCCTGGGCCATGGCCAGCGCATCGAGGCGGCCTTCGGCAGAAAGCTTTTTCAGCTGCACGCTAGGCGCATGCAACAGTTTATTGGTCAGGCCACGGGCCAGTTGCCCGAGCACGTCTTCGGCGTTGCCGCCATTGGCCAGCAGGCGCAGGGCTTTTTGCAGCTCCTCGTCACGCAGGCGTTCGCTCTGTTGACGATAGGCCTTGAGCACATCGACCGCCGCCAGCTCACGCAGGCGCACCATGAAATCGTCAGCGCCGACCGAGACCATCTCTTCGGCGGCTTGTGCCGCGCCTTGGCGGCTCTTGAGGTTTTCGGCGACCACTTCGTGGAGATCGTCAACGCTGTAGAGGTAAACGTCGTCCAACTCGCCGACTTCCGGCTCGATATCCCGGGGAACGGCGATGTCGACCATAAAGATCGGTTTGTGCTTGCGCAGTTTCAATGCGCTTTCCACCGCGCCCTTGCCAAGAATCGGCAACTGACTGGCGGTTGAACTGATGACGATATCGCTGCGCACCAGTTCGGCCGGGATGTCCGAGAGCAACACCGCGTGAGCACCGAACTGCTCGGCCAGCAGACTGGCCCGTTCCAGTGTGCGGTTAGCGACGACGATGCGCTTGACGCCCAGCTCGTGCAAATGGCGGGCGACCAAAGTGATGGTCTCGCCGGCGCCGATCAACAGAGCCTGACTGCGCTGCAAATCACTGAAAATCTGCTTGGCCAGGCTGACGGCGGCAAACGCCACCGATACCGGGTTTTCACCGATGGCGGTGTCGGTGCGCACCTGTTTGGCGGCATTGAACGTCGCCTGAAACAGCCGCCCCAGCAGCGGCCCGATGGTGCCGGCCTCGCGGGCCACGGCGTAGGCCGATTTCATCTGGCCAAGAATCTGCGGCTCGCCCAGCACCAGCGAGTCGAGCCCGGAGGCGACGCGCATCATGTGACGAACTGCCGCATCATCTTCATGCACATAAGCACTCGCGCGCAGCTCATCGAGGCTTAAATGGTGATAGTCGGCCAGCCAGCGCAGCACGATATCGGCCGAAAGCTGATCCTGTTCTATATAAAGCTCACTGCGATTGCAGGTGGAGAGGATCGCAGCTTCGCGGCTGTCGGTCAGTCGGCAGAGCTGCTGCAAGGCCTCCACCAGCTGTTCAGGAGTAAAAGCCACGCGCTCGCGGACGTCTACTGACGCAGTCTTGTGGTTGATACCGAGTGCAAGGAAGGCCATTCAAGGTCGCTGATGGTGACGTGAAGCCGGCAATTGTCCTACTTCGAAAGATTCAGAACAACTACCGCTGACTATTGTCCCAATCGTCAGCCCCTATAATGGGCACAATTGAGTCTCGGTTATGTTTGGCCGAAGGCTTGTGTCATGATGATCCGACCGCAGGTTAGTCGTCCTCTTCCTATATGAATAGATCTTCCGCGTTGCTCCTCGCTTTTGTCTTCCTCAGCGGCTGCCAGGCCTTGGCGCCCGTTTCGCCGGACGGTACGCCGTCGGTCGAAGACACCACGCCTGCGCCTGAAAAGCCCAAGGTTTACAGCTCGTTCAGCGAGGAAACCGTTTTCAGCCTGTTGAGCGCCGAACTCGCCGGCCAGCGCAATCGTTTCGACATTGCCCTGGATAACTACGTGACCCAGGCCATCAACACCCAGGATCCGGGCGTCTCCGAGCGTGCGTTCCGTATCGCCGAATATCTGGGCGCTGATCAACCGGCCCTCGATACCGCGCTGATCTGGGCGAAAAACGCCCCGGACGACCTCGAAGCGCAACGCGCCGCCGCCGTGCAACTGGCGCGCGCCGGGCGTTATGACGACTCGATGGTCTATATGGAGAAAGTCCTGCAGGGCAAGGGCGATACCCATTTCGACTTCCTCGCGCTGTCGGCCGCCGATACCGATCAGGAAACCCGTAACGGCCTGATGAAAAGTTTCGACCGTTTGTTGCAGCGCCATCCGAACAACAGCCAGCTGATTTTCGGCAAGGCCCTGCTCCTGCAACAGGACGGTGACAACAAAGCAGCTCTGGCATTGCTCGAAGACCACCCGCCGGAAGAAGGCGAGATCGCCCCGATTCTGCTGCGCGCGCGCCTGCTGCAATTGCTGAACCGTGGCGACGAAGCGCTGCCCCTGCTGCAAAAAAGCATCAAGAAGTACCCGGACGACAAGCGCCTGCGCCTGACTTACGCGCGCATGCTGGTTGAGCAAGACCGCATGGACGACGCCAAGGCCGAGTTTTCCAGTCTGGTTCAGCAATACCCGGAAGACGACGAACTGCGTTACTCGCTGGCTCTGGTCTGCCTGGAAGCCAAGGCCTGGGACGAGGCCAAGGGTTATCTGGAAGATTTGATCGCCCGCGAAAGTCACGTCGATTCGGCGCACCTGAACCTCGGTCGCATCGCTGAAGAGCGCAACGACCCGCAAGGCGCCCTTATCGAATACGCCCAGGTTGGCCCGGGCAATGATTATCTGCCGGCGCAATTGCGTCAGGCCGATATTCTGATGAACAACGGCAAGACCGCTGAAGCGCAGAGCAAACTCGCCGCCCAGCGCGACGAGCAACCGGATTACGCGATTCAGCTCTATCTGATCGAATCGGAAACCCTGTCGGCCAACAAACAGGACGACAAGGCCTGGAAAGTCTTGCAACACGCCTTGCAGCAATACCCGGACGACCTGAATCTGCTCTACACCCGGGCGATGCTCGCGGAAAAACGCAATGACCTGGCGCAAATGGAAAAAGACCTGCGCCTGATCATCAAGCGCGATCCGGACAACGCCATGGCACTTAACGCGCTCGGCTACACCTTGTCCGACCGCACCACTCGCTACGCTGAAGCGAAAGCGCTGATCGAACAGGCGCACCAGATCAATCCGGAAGACCCAGCCGTACTCGACAGCCTCGGCTGGGTGAATTACCGCATGGGCAATCTGGATGACGCCGAGAAATATCTGCGTCAGGCGCTGGAGCGCTTCCCTGATCACGAAGTCGCTGCGCACCTCGGTGAAGTCTTGTGGACCAAGGGCAACCAGCGTGAAGCCAAACAAATCTGGGGCAAATTCCTCAAGGATCAGCCCGACAGCACCATTCTGCGCAGCACCATCAAGCGCCTGACCGGATCCGAGACTCTTTAACCCATGTTTTTGCGCCACGTTATTGTTTTCAGCTTCATCGCCCTGCTCGCCGGCTGCTCGGGTTTTGGTACCCGCGAATCGGTCGAGGGCC
Source organism: Pseudomonas sp. ok266 (assembly GCF_900110195.1). Taxonomy (NCBI): domain Bacteria; kingdom Pseudomonadati; phylum Pseudomonadota; class Gammaproteobacteria; order Pseudomonadales; family Pseudomonadaceae; genus Pseudomonas; species Pseudomonas sp. ok266. The sequence continues at coordinate 48,734 of NZ_FOCU01000018.1, forward strand.
ACGGCAGTCCGGCTCAATGGGCCGCTAACAAACAACAGCTGACCGGCCTTGATGGCTGGCAGATCGACGGCAAGATTGGCATCCGCGCACCGAAAGATTCCGGTAGCGGCACGCTGTTCTGGCTGCAACGTCAGGATTACTACGACATTCGTTTGTCCGGCCCACTGGGTCGTGGCGCCGCACGCCTGACCGGGCGTCCGGGCAAAGTGTCGCTGGAAGTCGCCAATCAGGGGCGCTACGAATCGCAGTCCCCGGAAGCCTTGCTCGAAGAACAGCTTGGCTGGAAACTGCCGGTGTCGAATCTGGCCTGGTGGGTGCGTGGCCTGCCGGCTCCGGACAGCAAAAGTCGCCTGAATCTGGACGCCAACAGCCGTCTGGCCAACCTGGAACAGGATGGCTGGAAAGTCGAATACACCGCCTACACCGAACAAAACGGTTACTGGTTGCCCGAGCGCATCAAACTGCACGGCACTGACCTCGACGTGACGCTGGTGATCAAGACCTGGCAACCGCGCAAGTTGGGGCAGTAACCCATGACCGCAGCACGCCTGACCCTGCCGTCGCCGGCCAAACTCAACCTGATGCTGCACATTCTCGGTCGCCGTGAAGACGGTTATCACGAATTGCAGACGCTGTTTCAGTTTGTCGATTACGGCGATGAAATCACTTTTGCCGTGCGCGATGACGGCGTGATTCAGTTGCACACCGAGTTCGCCGGCGTGCCGCATGACAGCAACCTGATCGTGCGTGCAGCAAAAATGCTCCAGCAACAGTCAGGTTGCTCGCTCGGTATCGATATCTGGATTGATAAAGTCCTGCCCATGGGCGGCGGGATTGGTGGCGGCAGTTCGAATGCGGCGACGACTTTGCTCGGCCTGAATCATTTGTGGCAGTTGGGTTGGGATGAAGATCACCTGGCCGCACTGGGCCTTTCGCTGGGGGCCGACGTACCGGTTTTCGTCCGTGGCCATGCGGCGTTTGCCGAGGGCGTGGGCGAGAAACTCACCCCCGTGGATCCCGAAGAACCGTGGTATCTGGTGCTCGTGCCGCAAGTCTCTGTAAGTACGGCAGAAATTTTTTCCGATCCTTTGTTGACACGTAACACGCCGCCCATTAAAGTGCGCCCCGTTCCCGAGGGAAACAGTCGAAATGACTGCTTGCCGGTGGTTGCAAGGCGTTATCCAGAAGTACGTAACGCATTGGATTTGTTAGGTAAATTTACCGAAGCAAAGCTCACCGGAACTGGAAGTTGTGTGTTTGGGGGCTTCCCAAGCAAAGCTGAAGCTGATAAAGTCTCGGCCCTTCTGACAGAGACCCTTACAGGGTTTGTAGCCAAAGGCAGCAACGTTTCGATGTTGCACCGCAAGCTGCAAAGTCTGCTCTAAAGGAACCAAGTGCACGGCACTTGATGCAACAGATACAGGGGCGTCGCCAAGCGGTAAGGCAGCAGGTTTTGATCCTGCCATGCGTTGGTTCGAATCCAGCCGCCCCTGCCATTTTCTATACTCATCCAGGTTACCCTCAGCCTCTAGGTACTGCGCGTGTCCAAGATGATGGTCTTTACGGGGAATGCTAACCCCGATCTGGCTCGGCGTGTTGTACGTCAGCTGCATATCCCTCTCGGTGACATCTCTGTCGGTAAGTTCTCCGACGGCGAAATTACTGCCGAGATCAATGAAAACGTTCGCGGTAAAGACGTTTTCATTATTCAGCCGACTTGCGCCCCGACCAACGACAACCTGATGGAACTGGTAGTGATGGCTGATGCCTTCCGCCGCTCCTCGGCTACTCGTATCACTGCTGTTATTCCTTATTTTGGTTATGCCCGTCAGGATCGCCGTCCGCGTTCCGCACGTGTGGCTATCAGCGCGAAAGTCGTTGCTGACATGCTTACCGTAGTCGGCATTGACCGTGTTCTCACGGTTGATCTGCATGCTGACCAGATTCAGGGTTTCTTCGATATTCCGGTAGATAACATCTACGGCTCCCCGGTTCTGGTGGATGACATTGAAGATCAGCGCTTCGAAAACCTGATGATCGTATCCCCGGACATTGGTGGCGTCGTGCGTGCACGTGCCGTTGCCAAATCCCTGGGCGTGGATCTCGGGATCATCGACAAACGCCGTGAGAAAGCCAATCACTCTGAAGTGATGCATATCATCGGTGATGTCGAAGGGCGTACCTGCATTCTGGTCGATGACATGGTCGATACCGCCGGCACTCTGTGCCACGCGGCCAAGGCCCTGAAAGAGCATGGCGCAGCCAAGGTCTTTGCCTACTGCACACACCCTGTGCTGTCGGGTCGGGCCATCGAGAATATCGAAAATTCCGTGCTGGACGAGCTGGTGGTGACTAACACCATCCCGCTGTCCGCTGCAGCACAAGCCTGTGCACGTATCCGTCAACTGGATATCGCACCGGTTGTTGCCGAAGCGGTTCGCCGCATCAGCAATGAAGAATCGATCAGCGCGATGTTCCGTTAAGGGCCCTGCCCTTCTCGAAATGTCTCGTTGACGAAAAGCGCCCCGCCCCGGCATTCCTGCCGGGGCGGGGCTTTTTTGCCCATACCGTGTTCGGCGCTGGTCGCAAACGCCACTCGGTCATGGCTATTTTGGAGATACAAAATGAACGATTTTACTCTGAATGCTGAAGTGCGTTCCGACCTGGGGAAAGGTGCGAGCCGCCGCCTGCGTCGTCTCGCCGCTCTGGTTCCAGCTGTTGTTTACGGTGGCGAAAAAGCCCCTGAATCCATCAGCATGCTGGCCAAAGAAGTTGCCAAACTGCTCGAAAACGAAGCTGCCTACAGCCACGTTATCGAACTGAACGTTGGCGGCAAAAAGCAGAACGTCATCATCAAAGCTCTGCAACGTCACCCATCCAAGGGTCACGTTCTGCACGCTGACTTCGTACGCGTCGTAGCCGGTCAGAAACTGACCGCTATCGTGCCTGTGCACTTTGTTGGTGAAGAAGCTCCGATCAAGAAAGGCGGCGAGATCTCGCACGTCCTGAACGAAATCGAAGTAACTTGCCTGCCGAAAGATCTGCCTGAGTTCATCGAAGTCGACCTGTCGGCTCTGGAAATCGGCGCAATCGTCCACCTGTCCGACATCAAAGCCCCTAAAGGCGTTGAGTTCGTTGCACTGGCTCACGGTGACGACAAAGCTGTTGCAAACGTACACGCTCCACGCGTTGCTCCAGAAGCTACCGAAGAAGGCGCAGCAGAGTAATTCACTCTGTTTAGCCTGAGTGAGCAAGTAACATCGCGGACTGGAACGTAGCGAGAAAGCGGGCGAGAACGCGGAGTTTACATCCATGGTAAATGAGCATTTTTCGTCCACTTTCGCCGCTTTGCCTGATCACGGCGATGTTACTCACCACTCAAAGGAAGGGCCCCTATCGTGACTGCCATCAAACTGATCGTTGGCCTGGGAAATCCAGGCGCCGAATACGACCAGACCCGGCATAACGCAGGGGCCCTTTTTGTTGAGCGCATCGCCCACGCACAGAATGTGAATCTTGTGGCCGATCGCAAATATTTCGGCCTGACCGGGCGCTATTCGCATCAGGGTCAGGATGTTCGTCTGCTGATTCCCACCACCTACATGAACCGCAGCGGCCAGGCCGTGGCGGCACTCGCCGGTTTCTTCCGCATCAAGCCTGAAGAAATTCTGGTGGCGCATGACGAACTCGACTTGCCTCCGGGCGTTGCCAAGCTCAAGCAGGGCGGCGGCCATGGCGGTCACAACGGGTTGCGCGACATCATTGCGCAACTGGGCAATCAGAATACGTTCTACCGCCTGCGGCTTGGCATTGGCCACCCGGGCGTCGCCAGTATGGTTTCAAATTTCGTCCTGGGTCGTGCGCCACGCGCCGAACAGGAAAAACTCGATGCCAGCATCGACTTTGCCCTCGGCGTGCTGCCGGATATCCTCGCCGGTGAATGGAACCGCGCGATGAAAAACCTGCACAGCCAGAAGGCCTGACTCTACTCCGAGGGGAAACACCATGGGATTCAATTGCGGCATCGTCGGCCTGCCTAACGTCGGCAAGTCCACCCTGTTCAACGCCCTGACCAAATCCGGTATCGCGGCCGAGAACTTCCCCTTCTGCACCATCGAGCCGAACAGCGGCATCGTGCCGATGCCGGATCCGCGCCTGGAAGCACTGGCGGCCATCGTCAATCCGAAGCGCATCCTGCCGACCACCATGGAATTCGTCGACATCGCAGGCCTGGTTGCCGGCGCCTCGAAAGGTGAAGGCCTGGGCAACAAGTTCCTGGCCAACATCCGTGAAACCGACGCAATCGCTCACGTCGTGCGCTGCTTCGAAGACGAAAACGTGATCCACGTGTCCAACAGCGTCGACCCGAAGCGCGACATCGAAATCATCGACCTGGAACTGATCTTCGCCGACCTCGACAGCTGCGAGAAGCAACTGCAAAAAGTCGCGCGTAACGCCAAGGGCGGTGACAAGGACGCCGTGGTTCAGAAGGCTCTGCTGGAGCAACTGATCGCGCACTTCACCGAAGCCAAGCCGGCACGCAGCCTGATGAAGAACATGAGCGCTGACGAAAAGGCAGTGATCAAGGGTTTCCACCTGCTGACCACCAAACCGGTCATGTACATTGCCAACGTCGCTGAAGACGGTTTCGAGAACAACCCGCACCTGGACGTGGTTCGTGCCATTGCCGAAGAAGAAGGCGCCATGGTCGTTCCGGTCTGCAACAAGATCGAAGCGGAAATCGCCGAACTGGATGACGGCGAAGAGAAGGACATGTTCCTCGAGGCCCTGGGCCTGGAAGAGCCTGGCCTGAACCGCGTGATCCGCGCCGGTTACGAAATGCTGCACCTGCAGACCTACTTCACCGCCGGTGTCGAAGAAGTCCGCGCCTGGACCGTCAAAGTCGGTGCCACCGCACCTCAAGCTGCTGGCGTGATCCACACCGACTTCGAGAAGGGCTTCATCCGCGCCGAAGTGATCGCCTACAACGACTTCATCCAGTACAAGGGCGAAGCCGGTACCAAAGAGGCCGGTAAATGGCGTCTGGAAGGCAAGGATTACATCGTCAAAGACGGCGACGTGATGCACTTCCGCTTCAACGTGTAAGCGTTACGCCCAAGAAAAAGCCGCGTTTGATACGCGGCTTTTTTGTGCCTGCGATTTATGGCCCAGCACATTTCCCCTGTGGGAGCGAGCTTGCTCGCGAAAGCGGTGTGTCAGGTAAACATTCGTCGCCTGACACGCCCTCTTCGCGAGCAAGCTCGCTCCCACAGTTGGGAATGGTGTGGCGTCAGGCCTTTTTGGTACGCGGCAAGAAGATTGCCAACACGCCAAACAACGGCAAGAACGAACAGAGGAAATACACGTACTCAATCCCGTGAATATCCGCCAGGTGCCCCAGCAGCGCCGCGCCAATCCCGCCAAAACCAAACATCAAACCGAAGAACACCCCGGCAATCATCCCGACATTGCCCGGCACTAGTTCCTGCGCGTACACCACAATCGCCGAGAACGCTGAAGCCAGAATGAAGCCGATCACCACGCTGAGGACGCTGGTCCAGAACAGATCAACGTGAGGCATGAGCAGCGTGAACGGTGCCACGCCGAGGATCGAGAACCAGATCACCGCCTTACGCCCGATCTTGTCGCCGATCGGCCCGCCAAAGAACGTGCCCGCCGCCACCGCACCGAGGAACAGGAACAGGTGCAACTGCGAACTGGCCACCGACAGGTCGAACTTCTCGATCAGGTAAAAGGTGAAATAGCTGGTCAGGCTGGCCATGTAGAAATACTTGGAGAACACCAACAACCCCAGCACCACCAACGCACTGGTCACCCTGCCCTTCGACAGCCCGTGAGTCGCTGCCTGACCGGCCTTGAGCTTGAACAGGTTCAAGTGATGAGCGTACCAGCGACTGATGCGGTACAGCACGAATAACGCAAACACCGCGAACAGGCCGAACCACGCCACGTTGGCCTGACCGAACGGAATGATGATCGCCGCCGCCAGCAACGGACCGAACGCGGAACCGGCGTTACCGCCGACCTGGAAGGTCGATTGCGCCAGACCAAAGCGTCCGCCCGAGGCGAGTCGTGCGATCCGCGAGGCTTCGGGGTGGAACGTCGAGGAACCGATACCGATGAGCGCCGCCGCCAGCAGAATTAACGGGAAACTGCCGACCATCGACATCATCACGATGCCAATCAACGTGCAAATCGAGCCCGCCGGCAACAGCCAGGGTTTCGGATGCCGATCGGTGTGATAACCGACCCACGGCTGCAACAAAGATGCGGTCAGCTGAAAGGTCAGAGTAATCAGGCCGACCTGAGTAAAGGTCAGGCCGTAATTGGCCTTGAGCATCGGGTAGATCGACGGCAGCACCGACTGGATCAGGTCGTTGATCAAATGCGCCAGCGCCACCGCGCCGATGATACGCATCACCAATGGGCTGCTTTGCGGAGCAGCGGGCGCCGAGGCAGCGGCGGTCTGAACGTTGCTGATAGCCATGAAAGTTTCCGGACAGCAGATGGGTGCACGCAGGCAGGTGCGTCAATGTGCCATTTTTCGGTGCGCCAGCGCCATCCCCTTAGCCAGCTAACTAACTGACTGGTCGTCGACTGCAAAGTGATAGCGCAACGCCATGGTCTGAATCTTGCCTTGTTTCATCCCTTGAACGCGGGCGCCTTACAAAGGCGACCGACAATGGGAAGTTTCGCTACAGAGCCGGCCTACAGAGCGGGCGAGAGTGAACTTTCGAGGCCTTTTAGCAGGGCACAACATCAACGTCGCACGACCGCGATGCACGCCATTGGTGCGTGGTGTCCAGAGGAGTCATGGGGCATGCAGGCTTTCCTTTCACCGGGGATCAAATTGCTGGGGCGGTTTGGCTTCGCAGGTAAATTCCAGTTGTTGTTTCTGCTGTTCATTCTGCCGTTGGCCGGCAGCCTGTTGATGATCGGCCAGGACTATCGCGACAAACTCAATCTGATTTCCGGCGAACGTGCCGGCGTGCGTCAGTTGCTCGCGCTGGATGCGCTGGACAACCTGCTCGCCGCCCAACGTGACCGCGCCGCGCGCTGGCGCGCCACGGAAACCAATCGCCAACCGACGCCGGCCACCCTCGCCGCCATGGGCGCATTCGACGCGGTGCAACCGGCGGTTCTGCAAGCCACCACCGATTTAGGCGCTGCGCTGAAAAATGAAGGCGCCGAGGGGGAAACACTCACCCGCTATCAAGCGCTGCAAACCGCGCTCAACGGCCTGGACTCGAAAAGCCTCAGCGGTGTCGGTTGGTGGCCGGACGGCTACGACCGTTTCACCAGCGCCCTCAGCGCCCTGCAAGCGTTGCGCGAGCAGATCGTCATGGACAATCGCCTGACGCTCGCACCGTGGCTGGAAACTTATCTGCTCACGCAGATCTCCACGCAACACGCCCCGGACCTGATCGAACGCGTTGGACGCCTCGCTGCGGTCGGCCAGGCCTCCGTGGTTTCCGGCCAATTCACCCTGCAAAGCCGTTTGCAGTTGCGCGACTTGCGCAGCCGTATCGGCGATGCCCGCGAGCAACTGGTCAAAACCGCCACGCTGCTCGAAGCACGCCTGCCGAAAGATCAGCAGAGCTGGGCCAGCCAATACCACGACAGCCTCAAAAACCTCGACAGCGGTCTGAAGGTGTTGGACGACGGCGTGTTCGGCGGCTCTATCAATCTCAAACCCGAAGAGTTCGAACGCAGCCTCGATGCGCTGCTGACCGACCTAGCCGCACTGCGCCAGCAATCGCTGGTGTCACTGGATCAGCGACTTGACGCTTACCACAGCTCAGCGATCCGCCAGTTCATCATCGTCGCGGCGATCTTCGGCTGCCTGCTGCTCGCGGCGTTGTACCTGTTTGTCTGCCTGCAAGCCTCGATCCGCCGCAGCGCCAGCGGCATCACCCTGCTCGCCGAAGCCCTGCGCGATGGCAACCTGAGCTTGCAAGTGCCGGTGGTGGGCCGCGATGAGCTGGCCGCGATCAGCACTGCACTCAACGTTGCCGTGGTGCAGTTGCGCAGCAGCATGCTTGGCGTCGATCACGAGACTTCGCAACTGAGCAACGCGGTGCGCAGTCTCAACGAGCATTCCAGCGGCGCCCTCAGTGAAGTCGAGGCGCAGCAGTTGCAGATCAGCCAGATCGCCGCAGCTGCCACGCAACTGGCCGCGACGTCGCAAGGCGTGGCGCAGAGCTGCGAACAGGCTTCCGGCAGCGCCCAGCACACCCGGCGCATTGCCGCCGACAGCAGCCGCGACAGCCAGCGCACCACGGCGAGTATTCAGCAGCTCAATCAGCGTTTGAATGAAACGGCTGCGGCGTTGGGTCGGGTCAGTGAACAAGGTCAGCAGATTCAATTGGTCGTCGACACCATTCGCGGCGTCGCCGAACAAACCAATCTGCTGGCGCTCAACGCAGCCATCGAGGCTGCTCGCGCGGGTGAACAGGGACGCGGTTTCGCCGTGGTCGCCGATGAAGTGCGCAGCCTTTCACAACGTACACAGTCGTCCACCGCGCAGATCGCCGGTACGGTCGACAGCTTGCGCGCGACGGTCAACGAAGCCGTGAGTTTGATGGAAGCGGCGTGCGGCCAGGCGCAAACCGATGCCGAGTCGGTGACTGGTCTCGGTGAACGCCTGGGCGAAATCGCCAGCGCCGTGCAAAGCGTCACCGACACCCTGGCGCAGATCGCCACAGCGGTTGAAGAGCAAGCGAGTACCGCCGACGAAGTCAGCGGCAATATTCAGCAGGTTGATCAGGCGGCCGTACGTTTGCTTGAAGGCGCACGGGCGGTGAATCTGGCGGCGGACACCCTGAGCCAGGGTAGCAAAGCGCTGAGTGACAACACCGCACGCTTCCGCCTCAGTTGATCACGGCCTCGGGGAAATCCGTTTCCAGTTCAGCCTTGAGCCATTGAATAAACCACGCCACATCCGCCGAGAGTTCGGCGGACGGCGTCAGCACTCGATAGCTCTCAAGCTTCACCTGAGCGTCAACCGCCCGCACCAGTTTGCCGCTGGCCAGTTCATGGCGCACCAGTACCTCGTTGGCCAGCGCGATGCCCTGCCCGCTCTCGGCGACCGACAGCGCGTGATCGTTGTTGACGTAGAGCATGTCGGAATTGAGGTGGATATCGAGGTCATGGGCGGCGAACCAGAGGTTCCACCATTCGCCGTCATCGACGTGGATCAGATCGTTTCTGACCAGATCAGCCGGGCTGTTGATCGGTGCGATGCTGGCCAGATACGCCGGCGTGCAGATCGGAAAAACTCGTGGGCAAATCAGCGCTTCCCGTGAGTCGGCATATTGCCCGTCGAGGCCGTAGACGATGCCCAGATCGGCGCTCTTGCCATCGACTTCGGTAAAAGTGGAGTTCGGCTCGATCGCCAGTTTCAATCCCGGGCGCAGATGCCGCAGCGCTTCGATCCGAGGCATCAACCAGCGTTTGGCGAAACCCGGCACCACCATGATCCGCAGCCAGCGCTCGGTATCTTTCGGCCGAGCTTCCTTACCCGCCTCGATGATCAACTGCAAAGCGGCGCTGATCTTGCGATGGTACTTCTCCCCCGCTGGCGTCAGGTTGACTCCGCGCGAGGTGCGCTCGAACAATTGAATGCCCAGCCAGTCCTCGAGCAATTTCACGTGGCGGCCAATCGCAGGCTGGGTCACGTGCAGGGCTTTCGAGGCTTCGACATAGCTGCCCAAACGGGCAGCGGCATCAAAGGCGCGCACCGCGTTGAGCGGCGGCAAACGGTGGTCGGGCATGATTCCTGGCACCTTCGGCTGTTAAATTTACTAACACCTGCCATGTTTAAATTGAAGTGTCGCGCCGCGCAACCCCTGGCTGATAATCGAGCCACAGCAGAACAAAAAAACAGCTGGTTTCACACCCGAACGCAATCTCGATCCTGCCCAAAAAAATAATATCCATGGCCCGACGGCAACGCTTTGCAAAGCGAGTCTCAGGCGATGGGGGAATCGGAGGTAACGCATGAATGCTCTGCATTCGCTGCAAACGCTGGCGGTCTCGATCCGCTCGGTGCGCAAGGTTTACGGTGATCCGCAGACCGGTCCGGTGGCGCTGAAAAGCATCGACCTGGACATCCGCGACAACGAATTCTTCACCCTTCTCGGCCCTTCCGGCTGCGGCAAGACCACGCTGCTGCGGATGATCGCCGGTTTCGAATTTCCCACCGAAGGCGAGATCCTGCTCTACGGCGAAAACATCGCTGATCGCCCGCCGTTCCAGCGTCCGGTCAACACGGTGTTCCAGCATTACGCGCTGTTCCCGCACATGACCATCGCCGAGAATCTGGCCTTCGGCCTCGAATCGCACCCAATGGGCAAAGTCCTCAGCAAGGCGCAAATCGCCGAGCGCGTGCGCGAGATGTTGGCGCTGGTGCAGATGGAGCGCTTCGCCAATCGCAAACCGGCGCAACTGTCTGGCGGTCAGCAGCAACGTGTCGCCCTCGCCCGCGCTTTGGCACCGCATCCGAAAGTGCTGCTGCTCGATGAGCCACTGTCGGCACTCGACCTCAAGCTGCGTCAGGCGATGCGCGAAGAGTTGAAAACCATCCAGGCCAAGACCGGCATTACCTTCATCTTCGTCACCCACGACCAGGAAGAAGCGCTGACCATGTCCGACCGCATTGCCGTGCTCTCCGAAGGCGAAGTGCAGCAGGTCGGAAGCCCGGAAGACATCTACGAACGTCCGCGCAATCGCTTCGTCGCCGATTTCATTGGCGAAACCAATTTCATCGAAGGCACCGTCACCCGTGTGGAAGACGGTCAGGCGTGGTTCGCCGGCCCGGCGGGTCATCCATTGCCGGCGCAACCGTGCAGCGATGTGCAGGTCGGCGCCAATGTCACCTTGTCGGTGCGACCTGAGCGTCTGCATCTGGTACCAGCGGCTACCGAAAACGCGCTGCCGTGCCGGATCGAAGCGCAGATCTATCTCGGCACCGATCTGCAATATCAGATCAGCCTCAGCGACGGTTCGCGTCTCACCGTGCGTACGCCCAATTGCGTCGACCAGAGCCTGCGCTTTGCCGTGGGCTCTCAGGCCGGTCTGTTGTTCGACCGTGGAAGCGCCAGCGTCCTGCACGACTGAGCCGGAGGAATTGCCATGCACGCCTTACCGATTGCCAACACGCTGGAACGCCGCAAGGCTTTCCAGAGTTTCCTCGGGGTCAGCCCGGCGCTGATCGCCATCGGCCTGTTTCTGCTGGTGCCGATTCTGATCGTCATCGGCTATTCGCTGATGGAGGCCAACCCCTACGGCGGGGTCAACAAAGTCTTCAGCAGCGACGCCTATACCTCACTGCTGTTCGAGCGGCAACTGGACGACAGCCTCGCGTTTGCCGACTCGTATTTGATCATCGCCCTGCGCTCGATCGGCATTGCCGGGCTGACCACGATCATCACGTTGTTGATCGGTTTTCCGGTGGCTGTGTGGCTGGCCATGCAACCGGCGCATCGCCGTGGCTTGCTGATCTTTCTGATCACCGTGCCGTTCTGGGCCAACCTGCTGATCCGCACTTACGCGTGGATTCTGCTGCTGCGCAACACCGGGGTGATCAACAACAGCCTGATGGGCATGGGCGTTATCCACGAACCGTTGCAGTTGCTCTACACCGACGGCGCGGTGCTGCTGGGGCTGGTTTACACCTATGCGCCATTCGTGGTTTTGCCGATCTACGCGACGCTGGAAAAGATGGACATCCGCCTGCTCGAAGCCGCGCAGGATCTCTACGCCGGACGCATACGCACCTTGCGCAAAGTGGTTTTGCCCATCGCCAAACCGGGAATTCTCGCCGGCGCGATCCTCACTTTTGTACCGTGCCTGGGCGCGATGATCGCCCCGGAACTGCTCGGTGGCGGCACGCGAATGATGCTCGGCAACCTGATCTTCCGGCAGTTCAGCGATGCGCGTAACTGGCCGTTTGGTGCAGCGTTGTCGCTGGTGCTGATGGCCGCCGTGATGCTGGTGCTGACCGTGTATGCCCTGCGCGCCGAGCGCCAGCGCATCGCCAAAGGAGGTGCGTGATGCTTGCATTATTCAAACGCAAAGGCCCGGGCGTGCAGGACTTCCCCGGTTTCGGCGGCTTCAGTTTTCTATTCTATCTGTACCTGTATGCGCCGATCGTGGTGCTGGTGGTGTTCTCCTTCAATGCCAACCAATCGGCGACGGTGTGGACCGGATTCAGCCTCGATTGGTATCGCGCCGCGTTCGCCAATCAGGCCCTGCGCCAGGCCGCTGGCAACAGCCTATTGATCGCCGTCTGCGCAAGCATGATCGCCACGGTGATTGCCACCCTCGCCGCCCTCGGCACCTCGCGCGGCGCCAAGTTCAAGGGCCTGCACTTGTCGATGGGCGCGATCATGTTGCCACTGGTGTTGCCGGAAATTGTCGTCGGTGTGGCGACGCTCGCATTGTTCTCGACCATCGGTCTGTCGCTGGGTTACGGCAACCTGATCATCGCGCACACGGTGTTCTGCATTCCCTTCGCCTACCTGCCGATTCGGGCACGACTGAACGACATGGACCTGTCGCTGGAACAAGCCTCCGCCGACCTCTACGCCGGCCCGTGGCGCACCTTTCGCAAAGTCACTTTGCCGCTGCTGATGCCGGGGATTTTCTCCGGGCTGATGCTGGCCTTCATCGTCTCGCTGGATAACTTCGTGATCTCGATGATGGTCTCGCAGGCCGGCACGACGACCCTGCCGATCTTCATTTTCGGCCTGCTACGGATGGGCGTGACACCCGACGTCAACGCCGTGTCGACGCTGATCCTCGGCGTCTCGGTGCTGTTCGTCAGCCTCTCTTACCTGTTGGGCAAAAAGAACGCCTGAACCTTCTACGACCTGTGGGGAAATAGCATGAGCAAGTGGATAAAAAGCGTTGGCACTTCGTTGTTTCTGACTGTGCCGCTGGCGATGATGGGCAGTGTTCAGGCCGCCGAGAAACTCAACGTAGTGAGCTGGAGCGGCTACTTTTCGCCGGAGATTCTCGCCAAGTTCCAGAAGCAGACCGGCATCGAGGTCACCGTCGATTCCTATGACTCCAACGAGACGCTGCTGGCGAAACTGAAACAGGGCGGCGCCGGTTATGACGTGGCGATTCCGTCGCACCAGTTCGTGCCGATCCTGATCAAGGAAAACCTGCTGGAACGCTTCGACCCGGTCAAGGAACCCTACTACGCCAGCGTTGTGGATAACTTGAAAAAACCGAGTTGGGACCCGGAGGGCGCGTATTCGGTGCCGTTCATTTGGGGCACCACCAGCGTCGTGTTGGACTCCGCGCGCTACAAAGGCCCGGCTGACAGTTACAAGGTTTTGTATGAGCCGCCAGCCGAATTGCAGGGGCGCATCAACATGTTCGACTCGGTCAGCGACATGGTCGACATGGCCAGCCTCTATCTGAACATTCCGCTGTGCAGCGAAGACCCGAAACAGATGCAGCAAGTGCTGACTTTGCTCAAGGCACAGAAGCCGTTCGTGAAAACCTACAGCTCCAAGGCCGGCTCGATTCGCGAGAACCTTGCCTCCGGTGAAATCGACATGTCGATGTTCTGGGGCGGTTCGTCGATGCGTGCCCGCGAGATGAAACCGACGCTGAAATACCTCTACCCGAAAGAAGGCGTGCTGGCCTGGGTCGACAATATGGTCATCCCTACCGGCAGCAAGAATCCGGCGAATGCCAAGGCGTTCATCGCCTTCCTCAGCCAGCCGGAAAACTCGGCGATGACGCAGAACTTCCTCAAGCACCAGAGCCCGATCAAAGGCGTCGAACCGTTCCTCGACGCGGCGCTCAAGGACGCGCCGGAATTGCACATTCCCGAGGGCACTAACGTGGTGTTCAGCAAGACCTGCGGCGAAGGCGCGATCCGCCTCGCCGACCGTCTCTGGACCAACCTGATGCGTTGATCTTTACCGCCCCGTCGCACTGGTGGGGCGCTTTTCCAGCCGTCTCAAAGGCCGCTTGCAATGAACTCTAATAACATCAGCGAACTGGTCCTGTTGCAGGCCCACGCGCTCGCCGACCGCATCCGCCTGCGCCAGGTGTCCTGCCGGGAAGTGATGCAGACTTATCTTGCCCATATCGAACGTTTCAATCCGTTGGTCAATGCGCTGATCAGCCTGCAATCGCCGGAACATCTGCTGGCTCAGGCCAATGAGCGCGATGCCGAACTGGCGCGCGGCGAGTACCGTGGCTGGATGCATGGCTTGCCTCATGCGATCAAGGATCTATCACTGACCCAAGGCATCCGCACCACATTGGGGTCGCCGCTGTACAAGGACTTTGTGCCTGAGCGCGACGGCATCATGGTCGAGCGGATCAAGGCAGCCGGCGCAATCATCATCGGCAAGACCAACACCCCGGAATTCGGCCTCGGTTCGCAGAGTTATAACCCGTTGTTTGGTGCGACCGCTTGCGCGTATGACCCGAGCAAAACCGCAGGCGGCAGCAGTGGCGGTGCGGCGGCGGCGCTGGCGATGCATCTGGTGCCGGTGGCGGATGGCAGCGACATGATGGGCTCGCTGCGCAACCCGGCGGCGTTCAACAACATCTTTGGTTTTCGTCCGTCACAGGGTCGTGTGCCGTTTGATGACAGTGCCGATCTGTTTTTCGATCAGCTCGGTTACGAAGGGCCAATGGCGCGCAGTGTGAAAGATGCGGCGCTGCTGTTGTCGGTGCAGGCTGGCGGTGATGCTCGGGCGCCGCTGTCCATCGCTGAATCCGGTGAGGCGTTTGCGGCGCCGCTGGAGCGTGATTTCAAAGGCACGCGGTTGGGTTGGTTGGGCGACTTCAACGGTTATCTGCCGATGGAGAACGGCGTTCTGTCGCTGTGTGAGAAGACCTTTGCCGACTTTGAAAGCTTCGGCTGCCACGTTGAGTCCGTTCAGCCGGATTTCGCGCCTGAGCGGCTGTGGAGCAGTTGGCGGACGTTGCGGCACTGGATGGTCGCGGGGTCGCTTGGCGCGACGTATGCCGATCCGCAGAAACGCGCATTGCTGAAACCGGAGGCGATCTGGGAAGTGGAAAACGGTTTGAAGCTATCGGCCAGCGAAGTGTTCGCCGCCTCCGTGGTGCGCAGCGATTGGTATCGGGCGATTTCTCGGCTGTTCGAAAAGTACGATTACCTGCTGCTGCCCAGCGCCCAAGTGTTCCCTTTCGATAAAACCCAGCCGTGGCCAACGTCTATCGAAGGCGTGGCGATGGATACCTATCACCGCTGGATGGAGGTGGTCATCCCCGGCACGTTGTCGGGTTGCCCGGTCGCCAATGTTCAGGCGGGGTTCAATTCGGACGGTTTACCGATGGGGCTGCAAATCATCGGCAAGCACCAGGCCGACTTCGCTGTCCTGCAATTGGCGCACGCGTATGAGCAGGCCAGCCGCTGGTTCCAACGCTGCCCTTCGCCGCTGCTGAGGCAGTGATTTTGATAAACGGTTGAAAGCGTAGAAAAAATTTTTAAATTTACGCTTGACGCTTTTCCATTTCAGGGGAATAATGCGCGCCACTTGGCTACATAGCTCAGTTGGTTAGAGCATAGCATTCATAATGCTGGGGTCCGGGGTTCAAGTCCCTGTGTAGCCACCAAGTACTAAAAACGGCTTACCAAAAGGTAGGCCGTTTTTTTATGCCTCGAGAAAAGTGCGATTTCGTGATGGGGGATTTCTCCCCTCATCTGGTTTTCAGCCTGTCAGCGCCGCCAACCCTTTCACCCAGATCTGCCGCGTGCGCAAACCGACCATTGCCCGCCAGTCCGGATCAGCCGGATAAAACTGCTCCAGCAGATTCAACTTGATCCCCCGCCCCGTCGCATCCAGCGGATCACCATGCAAATGCAGCCAATGGTCATCACGTAAATGCCGATGCACAGCCGGCCCCGGATACGTTCCGCATTCGATCACGAACGGCATCAACTGAACATCCGGCAAGGCATTGAGCAACGCCTGCGAGGTGTACCCCGTAGCCGTCGCCGCCACACTCGTTTCGCTCAAGGTGTCGGCGCCGGTGTGCAGCGTGTAAAGCCATGAGCCATAAATTGCCTGGGCCTGCGCGAGTGCCGGGTAAGGCGCCTGGGTGATGGTCAGCAACATCGGATGACCGTACTCGCCGGCGCCGGTGTGCAGGTCGAAGCACATCACGGTTTCCGCTCCCGCCAGATGCGCGTCGATGATTTGATGCAAGGTGCGATTCGACCAGCTCGGCGCGCGGCCACCGTAAAACAGTCCATCGGGATGACTGTGCTGACCGCCCTCGACAATCGACATTACTGCCGGCCAGCCGTGTTCGTTGATCTGCGCATCGAGCAAGGCATCCGCGCGTTGGCGCTCGGGGCCATGCAGATCGGTGCAGGCGCAGATTTCATGCAGTGCCGCGTACGCGCGGTTATCCGGTAAGGGTCCTGTGAAATCGAGGTGATTGCGGTTGAGGTCGATGTTGTCTTCGTTGACCCGGCGTAACCACGCCGTACCCCATGGGTTGATCAGGTGCACCATCACCACTGCGACATCCTTGGGCAGCGATCCGGGTGCGAAGGTTTTCAGCCATTCGATCTGGCAATCCGAGCCGTAATAGCCCTCGACTCCGTGGGTACCGCTGAGCGCTACCAGCCGGCGCTTGGCCAGCGGATCGCCGAGCACGGCGACGTCGGTGCTCAGCGGTTCGCCGAATGGCCCGCAGCGTGGATGTGCGTAGGAGGTGAGCGCGGCACCGGCGGCATTGGCGGCGGCGATGAACTGTTCGCGTTGATCGTGGTAGCTGGATTTGGTGGGGAACTCGCTGTGCATATCAGCCTCTTGTTGATCTTGTAATTGTGGGAGCGAGCCTGCTCGCGAAGGCGGTGGTGCATCCAACATTTGGTTGCCTGACACGCCGCATTCGCGAGCAGGCTCGCTCCCACAGGGGCGAATTTCAGTTCGATGAGTTTGCGGTTGACCCTAGCGAACATCCGCCCCGAAAAGAAAGACAAAAATGCCCACCGGTTTGCGTCGCGACCGAGCGGTCGATAAAGTCCCTGAGACTTTTATCCCACGGACGGAGAGCCCGCGTGTTTTCAGCCTTGCCCTTGAGCCGCTTTCGCCTGCCTGCCCTGACGCTGATCATCAGCGCCCTGACCCTCACCGCGTGCAACGCCCCGCCCTCTTCGACCCTGCCGCTGGCACCGGAAGCCGCGTCCGGTTTCCGCACCGATCTGCAAACCCGTCACGCCAACCAACACATGGCCGCCGCTGCCAATCCTCTGGCTGCTGAGGCCGGTCGCGAAATGCTGCGTCAAGGTGGTTCGGCGATTGATGCAGCGATTGCGATGCAAGCGGTGCTGACTCTGGTTGAGCCGCAGTCTTCCGGGATCGGCGGAGGCGCGATGATCGTGTTGTGGGACGGTAAACAGGTGCGCACGTATGACGGCCGCGAAACCGCACCGGCCGGAGCCACCGAGAAGCTGTTCTTGCGTGCCGATGGCCAGCCTATGTCGTTCCCGCAGGCGCAGATCGGCGGTCGTTCGGTCGGCACACCGGGCGTGTTGCGCGCGCTGGAGATGGCACACAAACAACACGGTCGCCTGCCATGGGCCAAGCTGTTTGAACCGGCGATCAAACTGGCCGAGCAAGGCTTTGCGATCTCCCCGCGTTTGCACTCGCTGCTGGAAGCAGACCCGGTGATCCGCCAGTCGCCGGACATGGCCAAGTACTTCCTCAACGCCGACGGCAGCGTCAAAGCTGTTGGCACGCGTCTGCAAAATCCGGCATTGGCCGCCGTGCTCAAACGCATCGCCAACGAAGGCCCGGACGCACTGTACAAAGGCCCGATCGCTGAAGAAATCGTCGCCAAGGTGCAGGGCCACGCCAACCCCGGCAGCCTGTCGCTGAACGATCTGCAGCGCTATCAGGCCAAGGAACGTGCGCCGCTGTGCACCGATTACAAACGCTGGCAGGTCTGCGGCATGCCGCCGCCATCGTCGGGCGGCATCGCCGTGGCGCAGATTCTCGGCACGTTGCAGGCGCTGGAAACCCGCGATACACGTCTTTCCCTGACGCCGCTCAAACCGCTGAAGACCGATAAACCGGCCGGCATTGAACCGGATCCGCAGGCCGTGCATTTGATCGCCGAGGCCGAGCGTCTTGCCTACGCCGACCGCGCGCAATACGTCGCCGACACCGACTTCGTGCCAGTGCCGGTCAAAGGCCTGGTCGACCCGGGTTATCTGACCAGCCGCGCCAGCCTGATCGGCGAACGCAGCATGGGCAGCGCTAAACCGGGCACGCCACCGGGTGTGCAGGTCGCCTACGCACCGGACCGTTCGCCGCTGCGCATCTCCACCTCGCAAGTGGTCGCGGTGGATGACCTCGGCGGCGCGGTGTCGATGACCACCACCATCGAAGCCGCATTCGGTTCACACCTGATGGTTCAAGGTTTCTTGCTGAACAACCAGATGACCGACTTCTCGTTCATCCCCGAAGAGTACGGCCAGAAAGTCGCCAACCGCGTCGAACCCGGCAAACGCCCGCGCTCGTCGATGGCGCCAACGCTGATCTTCGATCGCGCCAGCGGCGAATTCGTCGCCACGGTCGGCTCGCCCGGTGGTTCGCAAATCATCGAATACGTAGCGAAAACCACCGTCGGCCTGCTTGACTGGAACCTCGACCCGCAAAGCGCCATCAGCCTGCCCAACTTCGGCAGCCGCAACGGCCCGACCGAACTGGAACAAGGCCAGTTCAGCCCGGCGCTGATTCAGGCGCTGAAAGACAAAGGGCATGCGGTGAATGAAATCGACATGACCAGCGGCACCCAGGCCATCGTGCGGGTCAAGGATGCGCAGGGGAAAGCGTCGTTGGAGGGTGGCGCGGATCCACGGCGTGAAGGCGAAGCGTTGGGGGATTGAGGCTAGGACGCAAAGAGAAAAGGCTTACCGTGAGGTAGGCCTTTTGCTTAGCACACCGCGTATTTCAAATCGGGATGTTTAAAAGCTGCGAGGCAAACAGAGAACCGTCCCACAAGGTTTTCAGGTTGTCCGTCGGACGTCAGCTCTCTAGCCTGTACTCGTCGCTGCCAATTCAGTGACCGGGATTGGAAACCCCGAGTAGAACCGAGCGCACAAGCGCCTTTCATAACGTATCCTTGCGCACCTTCATGGTGTGCACTCCGTTATGGCGGCTGTGCGCGGGAGACCTTCGGGTCAACCGGGTTCTCCGTTCCCCGGGTTTCCAACCTGCGTACAGCTGCCACCTATTCGTTCGGAAACCGAATCGGCCAGCTCCAATCCTGATCGGAGAACACCATGAAAAAACCAACACCCAATCCCCCCGAAACAGACACCGACCCAACATCCCCGTACGCAACCATCGACAGCAAAAAACTCAACGAAGCGGCCGACCGCGCCCTCGACCACTACCTCAAACCGACCATTCACATCATGGCGTCCACCCGCGTAGCTGAACCCATGTACCTCGCCAACCCGGTTTACGACACCGAATCGCTGCTGGCCAATGCCAGTGAGTCCCTGGGTTCGGTCACCGAGATGCTCAACAATTTCGCCGCTGTGCTGGATACCGCGCACCGCAAGACCGCGCTGGGCATCGCGCAAATCGTCATGCTGACTGAGCTGGCGGTGAATCAGGCGCTGGATAATGTTCAGCCGACTGCATAATTACTTCGACGTATAAAAAATCCGATGCCCGCAAAGGCATCGGATTTTTCTTGTAGCCAAAGATCGGGCGAGGGAGCACCGCAAGCCGGAGTCATCGCCCGCTGAAATTAGGGCACCTCATGAACATACTTCCGATTCATACCGAAGAAGACTACCGTGCGGCGCTGCAAGACGTTTCTGTGCTTTTCGACAATGAACCGGAACGTAACTCCCCGGAAGGTAACTACTTCGAGGCCATGATCACCTTGATCGAAGTCTACGAAACCAAGCAATTTCCGCGCTATAACCCGACCGAAGCATTCAAATTCCGGATGGAACAATCAGGGGATTGAGTTTGCCCTTGGGGCAAGCTTTACCGTTGAGTCCAAGCAGCCCACAGGAGAGGTTCATGCTTACCATCGGACAAATGGCCCGCTGCCACGGGCTCACCACCAAGGCATTGCGTCATTACGACAGCATTGGCCTGTTGAGCCCGGCAGCCACCGGCCGAGACAACGGTTATCGCTACTATCGCCCGGAGCAAATCGTCACGCTTGGCCGAATCATCTGGCTCAAACAGTTGGGCTTGGGACTCGACGAGATCAAAGTCTTGTCCGCCAATGGCGGGCTGGACAGTGTCGTCAATCTGCGTGAAACCCTCGAAAAGCATGCGCAGCAATTGAAAGCCCATATCCAGCGCAGCGAAAACGTTTTAGGGCAATTGAACCGTTATCTTGCACAACCGGATCGTCCGCTGCCGGCCAGGCAAACGCCTGCACGTGTCGACTATCCCGCCCTGCGAATCATGGGCATGACCTGGCAACAAGATGAAGAAGGCACCATCGCCGACATGTGGCAGCGGTTTGTACCACGGGAAGAAGAGATCGACCGTCTGCATGAACCGCTCGGCACTTTCGGCGTGTGCCAGCCGCTGGAAGACGGTCAATGGCGCTACATCGCCGGCCTGCCTGTGGGGCGCAATGCGCCGCTGATTTGCGGCATGGTCGAATTGCAGATACCGGCTCGGCGTTATGCCCGCGTGGAGCACCACGGAACAGTCACAACGCTGCCGGAAACCTTTCGCGCCGCTTACAGTGAATGGCTGCCTGCCGCCGGTATGGCGCCAGACGAAGGGATTGAATTCGAGTATTGCGGCGAGCGGTTCTTCGGTCCAATGGACCCGCGCAGCGTGGTCGAGTTGTACATTCCGCTGAAGGACTGATGGTCATGAAAAAGGCTGCAAACGCAGCCTTTTTCACGATCAGCGATTCGCCAGCAGATGCGCACCGAACAGCAGATAGCAGCCACCCGCGAACCGATCCAGCCATTGCCTTGACCGCTCATACACACCAGCGATCCGGCGACTGGCGAAGAACAGCGCCACGCAGCAATACCAACTGAACGACAACGTCGCCATGGTCAGCACCGCCAGCGCCAGCAACAGTGGCGGGATGTGAGCCGGCATGGCGGTGGCGAAGACGGTGGCGACGAATAACGCCGATTTGGGATTGGTCATGTTGCCCAGAAAGCCCCGCCAGTAAGCGCCGAGCAACGTTTGCTGCGAGTCATCCAGCGTGCCCGCGACAATCGGCGCCTTGCGCTTGAACTGCTTGAGCCCGAGGTAGATCAGGTAGCAGCCACCGGCAATCTTGAAGCTCAGGTACAGCGTCGGCGCGGCACTGAACAGTGACTGAATGCCCAGGCCACCCGCCAGCCCCCACACCACGGTCCCGCTGGCCACGCCGAGTGCCGCGACGACACCGTGGCGGCGGGAACGGCTGACCGCCAGTTGCGCGATGTTGAAGAAATTCGGGCCGGGCGTGACCACGGCCACCGTCCACAACAGGGCCAACGACAACAGCGGCGCCAGATAACTTGAAAGGGAAAGATCCATGGGCAAGCGCCTGATCGGTTCGACGATGCCCTCTACCTTGCAACATCCTGCAATGTTTTGCCATCAGCCGTCATTCAGACCGCTAGCGTCTTGCCATCCACCGCATCACCAATCTTCAGGAAATGCCCACCCGCCACGTGGTGTAAGGTGCGCAAACCATCATGACCTTCGAAATGCCAGCGCCCGTCACTGAACACACGTTCATCGGCATGGGCGGCGATGACTTCGGCGAGGAACAGGTCGTATTGCTCGTGATTGCGCGGCTCAGGCAGCAAGCGGCATTCCAGCCAGGCGACGCAGCCGTCAAGCAGCGGCGCTTCGACTTGTTCGCCGGAAAACGTCTGCAAGCCGTACGCCTGGAACTTGTCTTGCCCTTGGGTTTGGGTGATGTCCAGACCCGAGGTATTGCCGACTGTTTGCACGATGTCGGCCTGATTGACGCACGGGACGTTGAGCACGAAGGTGCCGGACGCTTCGAGCAACTGGCGGGTCCAGGTGGATTTATCGAGGACGACGGCGACTTTCGGTGGCTCGAAATCCAGCGGCATGGCCCAAGCGGCAGCCATGATGTTGCGCTGGCCGTCATGGGCGGCGCTGACCAGTACGGTCGGTCCGTGGTTGAGCAAACGGTAGGCTTTGTTCAGGGGCACCGGGCGGCGGTGGGAATCGCTCATGGGATCTGCTCCGGGGGAAAAGGAGCCGATTGTAGCGCTGCCACTGAAGAAACACAGAACCTGTGGGAGCGAGCTTGCTCGCGAAAGCGGTGTGTCAGTCAACAGCACTGCTGAGTGAACTGACGCCTTCGCGAGCAGGCTCGCTCCCACATGGGACCAGTGCAGGTCAGTGGGAGAGTTGGTTGGCAAACTGGCCGACAGCATTCACGACTTTCTGCGCACCGTCCTGAATCTCGACAATCACCGTGCCCGCCTCTGCCGCCAGCGCCAGGCCCTGTTCAGCCTGGAGCTTGCCGTCGGTCATCAGCGCCACCGCATTGCGCGCCATTTCCTGGTTCTGCCGCACCACGGTGACAATCTCTTCGGTCGCCTGACTGGTGCGCGACGCCAGTTGCCGCACTTCGTCAGCCACCACCGCAAAACCACGGCCCTGCTCACCGGCGCGCGCCGCCTCAATGGCAGCGTTGAGCGCCAGCAGGTTGGTCTGTTCGGCAATGCCGCTGATGGTTTTGACGATGGTACCGATCACCTGCGACTGCTCGTTCAGCGCTTCGATACCCTCACCGGCAGCCTGCATGTGCCGCGACAGATCACGCATTACATTCACCGCCTCGGTGACCACAGTGGTGCCACGTTGCGCGGTGCTGTCGGTTTGCTGCGAGGTGCTGTAGGCAATGCTCGCCGCGTCGGCTACTGCTTGTTCGCGGTTGACCTGATCGGTGATCACCGTGGCGAACTTCACCACTTTGTAGAGTTTGTCGTTGGCATCGACCACCGGGTTATAGGACGCCTCCAGCCAGACCGTACGACCATGGCTGTCGACACGCTTGAAGCGTTCAGCGACGAATTCGCCGTTGTTCAGACGTCGCCAGAAATTCTGGTACTCGGTGCTGTTGTATTCCTCCGGCGTGCAAAACATGCGGTGATGTTTGCCCTTGATCTGCGCCAGGCTGTAACCCATGCCGCTGAGAAAGCGATCGTTGGCATTGAGCACATTACCGTTAAGGTCGAACTCGATTACCGCCGTCGAACGCACCAGCGCACCGATCAGATTTTCGTGTTCACGCGAGGCTTCGATGGTGCGGGTCAGGTCGCTGGCGTAAAGCGAAATGTGCTTGATCCGCCCGTCCGAAGAACGCACCGGTTGCACGATCGAACGCAGCCACGCCTCCTCACCATTGCCGCGCAACAGGCGCACGGCACCGGCGAAATGCTCGCCGCGGGTCATGGCGTTTTTGAAGCGGTGATGGAATTCGTCGGTCTTTACGTGGGCCGGGACGATATCTTCAATCGCTCGACCGATCAGGTCCTGGCTCTTGTAGAGCATCTCGGTAAGGAAGTTCTGGTTGACCGATTGAATGCGCCCGTCAGGTTCCAGGCACAGCACCAGCATCTCGCTTTCCAGGCTTTCCTTCACCTGCACAAGGCTGGAGAGTTCTTCACGAAGAGTGGCCAGCTCTTGCTTCAGGCGTTTGTTGAACATGGGAAAGTACCGATGGGCAGGATAGAAAGCGGGATACAGCCTAGCCATCGGCCTTGAAAAGCTTTTCTGAAGAGCGTTTGCGACCCGTCGGTCAAAAATAGTTCGAGCGCACGCTGTCAGGCAGCTCCGGCCACCTGACATTGTCCTGTGCGCGGCATTCGCGAGCCAAAATACGCTGCCGTCAATAGCCCCACAACGCCCATCACCGCGCAGAACATCACACAGATCCACGGACTCCACGGCATCAGACCGATCAGCAACAGCGGTGTGGTGCTCGCCCACGCCGCGTAGGCAATGTTGTAGGTGAAGGAAATGCCGGACACGCGGATACGCGCGGGGAACAAGCCGACCATCACCGATGGCACGGCGCCGACGACACCGCACGCCAGACCAGCAATGGCATACGCAATGCCAATCCACTCGCCACCGCTGATCAGGCAGCCATAAAGCACACCGATACCCAATGGCAGCAGCAGACTGTAGAGCATGACCGTGCGCCACGCACCGAGGCGATCAACCAACAGACCGGCAATCACACAGCCGATATTGAGGAAGACGATGCCCAACGCGCTGAGGGCGAAGGTGTGGCTGGCGGTCATGCCGAAGGTTTTCTGCATCATGGTCGGGGTGATGACGACGAACACCACCACCGCCGAAGTCAGCACGCAAGTCAGCAACATCGCCGGCAGCATGGCCAGTCGATGCTCGCGCAACACCGTGCGCAGCGGCAGCTCGACCCGCGCCTCACGCTGCGCTTCCATGGCCATGAACACCGGGGTTTCGCTCAACCAGCGGCGCAGGTAAACGCCGATCACGCCGAACACACCACCGAGCAGGAACGGATAGCGCCAGGCGTAATCGAGGATTTCCGCCGGGGTGAAGACTTGCGCGAGGAACGTCGCAGTCAACGCGCCGATCAGATAACCGAAGGTCAGCCCGGCCTGCAAAAAGCCCAACGCGTAACCACGATGGCCGGCCGGTGCGTGCTCGGCGACAAACACCCAGGCACTCGGCACTTCCCCGCCGACCGCCGCGCCCTGCAGGATGCGCAGCGCCAGCAACAGCAGCGGCGCGAAATAACCGATCTGGGCATAGGTCGGCATGATCCCGATCAGCAGGCACGGCAGCGCCATCATCAGGATGCTCAGGCTGAAGACTTTCTTGCGCCCGAGTCTGTCGGCGAAATGCGCCATCAGGATCCCGCCCAGCGGCCGCGCCAGGTAGCCGGTGACAAAGATCCCGAAGCTTTGCAGCAGACGCAGCCACTCAGGCATTTCCGGCGGGAAAAACAACTGACTGAGGGTCAGGGCGAAGAATACGAAAATGATGAAATCGTAAATCTCCAGCGCCCCGCCAAGGGCCGCAAGGCCGAGGGTCTTGTAGTCGGAGCGGCTGAACGGCAAGGGTTTGGCCGTGGATTGGGCGGTCATGGCAAAGAACTCTGGCAGGCAAAAAACCAAGGCGCCCATGGTCTACGCAAATGGCCGGATGGACAACCCGTTAGACCATAGTCCCGGTTTTGCAAAAGCTGCTCACAAATCGTCTTCGCTTGATTTACTGTTGAAGCCTGTCCTGCCAGGTGAAACCCACCGACCTCGAGCCGAGCCGGGAACCTTGTAGGAGTGAGCCTGCTCGCGATAGCGGTGTGTCTGTCACCTCCATGTTGAACGTGCCGATGCCATCGCGAGCAGGCTCACTCCTACAGGAGATCTGCGTTTCGCCTGCCGGATCAAAAATAACCATAAAAAATCCGAGGTACTTCCTGTGGCCGTTGATATCGAAGATAGCCGCTCCGCACGCTTTGCCCTGCGCTGTTCAAGCTTTGCCGAACGCTGGTTTCCCGATTCCTGGGTATTCGCCGCGCTGGCCGTGATCATCGTCGCCCTGGCCACCCTGGCCATGGGCGCGAAACCCACCGATGCGGCGATGGCGTTCGGTGACGGCTTCTGGAGCCTGATCCCGTTCACCATGCAAATGGCCTTCGTGGTAATCGGCGGCTATGTAGTCGCCAGCTCGCCGCCCGCCGTGAAACTGATTGATCGCCTGGCGCGGATCCCGAAAAACGGCCGTTCCGCCGTGGCCTGGGTGGCGCTGATCTCGATGGTCGCGTCCCTGCTCAATTGGGGCCTGTCGCTGGTGTTCGGCGGTTTGCTGGTGCGCGCCCTCGCCCGCCGCACTGATCTGAAAATGGATTACCGCGCCGCCGGTGCTGCGGCTTATCTGGGCCTTGGCGCGGTGTGGGCGTTGGGCTTGTCGTCGTCGGCTGCACAGTTGCAGGCCAACCCCGCCAGCCTGCCGCCGTCGATCCTGTCGATCACCGGGGTGATTCCGTTCACCGAAACGATTTTCCTCTGGCAGTCCGGCGTGATGTTGCTGGCGCTGATCGTGATCTCGATCATCATCGCCTACGCCACCGCCCCCGGGCCGAACTCGGCGCGCGACGCCAAGGCCTGCGGCATCGACCCGGCCTTCAACCTGCCACCGCTGCAACCGCGTACGCGTCCGGGTGAATGGCTGGAACACAGTCCGCTGCTGATCATCGTGCTGGTGCTGTTGGCAGCGGGATGGCTGTTCCATGAGTTTTCAACCAAACCGGCGATCACCGCGATTTCCGGGCTGAACACCTATAACTTCCTGTTCATCATGCTCGGCGCCTTGCTGCACTGGCGGCCGCGCAGTTTCCTCGATGCCGTCGCCCGCGCCGTGCCGACCACCACCGGCGTGTTGATCCAGTTCCCGCTGTACGGCTCGATCGCCGCGCTGATGACCACGGTCAAAGGCACGGACGCGCAAACCCTGGCGCACCACATCTCAACGTTCTTCGTCAGCATCGCCTCCCACGACACTTATGCACTGTTGATGGGCGTGTACTCGGCGATTCTCGGTTTCTTCATTCCATCCGGTGGCGGCAAGTGGATTATCGAGGCGCCGTACGTGATGCAGGTCGCCAATGATCTGCAATACCACCTCGGCTGGGCAGTGCAGATCTACAACGCAGCCGAAGCGCTGCCGAACCTGATCAACCCGTTCTACATGCTACCGCTGCTCGGCGTACTCGGGCTGAAAGCGCGGGACCTGATCGGATTCTCCTTTGTGCAATTGCTGGTGCACACGCCGCTGGTGCTGCTGTTGCTGTGGGCGTTGGGGACGACGCTGGCGTATACGCCGCCAGTGATGCCTTAACCCAAGCGGGGCGCAGTCATGATGGCCGCGCCCCACACTTTTCTCCTGAAACAGCTCTGTGTCGGGCTGCCTGTCGCAAATAATGGCTCAGAGCCATCATCCTACTTTACCGCATCGCTCCCTCGGTAATATTCTGCGCGCCCATAAATGTTTCATTTTTTTTCAAGCGCAAAGGGAGTTCGTTGCAATGATCGTAGGGATTGACCTGGGAACCACCAACAGCCTGGTCGCCGTCTGGCGTGGCGATACCACCGAGTTGGTGCCCAATGCCCTGGGTCAGTTCCTGACACCGAGCGTTGTCGGCCTGGATGATCAGGGCCGAATTCTGGTCGGTCAGGCGGCGCGCGAGCGTCTGCACACGCATCCGCGCCTGACCGCGTCGCTGTTCAAGCGCCACATGGGCAGCGCCACGCAAACGTATCTGGCCGACAAGGCGTTTCGCCCCGAAGAGCTGTCCGCGCTGGTGCTCAAGAGTCTGAAAGAAGACGTTGAACGCGCCTATGGCGAAACCGTCACCGAAGCTGTGATCAGCGTCCCGGCTTACTTCAGTGATGCCCAGCGAAAGGCTACGCGGATCGCCGGCGAACTGGCCGGGCTGAAGGTCGAGAAGCTGATCAACGAACCGACCGCTGCCGCCCTCGCCTATGGACTGCACCAACGCGACAAGGAAACTTCGTTCCTGGTTTTCGACCTCGGTGGCGGCACGTTCGACGTGTCGATTCTGGAGCTGTTCGAAGGGGTCATGGAAGTCCGCGCCAGCGCCGGTGACAACTTCCTCGGTGGCGAAGACTTCGACACGGTGCTGCTGGAGCACTTCATCAGCCAGCACCGTTCGGCCGCCGACTTCCCTGAGCGCAGCAGCGTCATCCAGCCGCTGCGTCGCGAGGCCGAGCGCGTGCGCAAGGCGCTGGGCCAGGACGACAGCGCCGAATTCCGCTTGCAACTCGGTGAGCGGCAGTGGACGCACACCATCACCCAACAACAGTTGGCAACGCTGTACATGCCGCTGCTCGAACGCCTACGTGCGCCGATTGAGCGGGCGCTGCGCGATGCGCGCATCCGCGTCAGCGATCTGGACGAAATCCTGTTGGTCGGCGGCACCACGCGCATGCCGCTGGTGCGCAAACTCGCTGCCGGGCTGTTCGGCCGCTTCCCGTCGATCACCCTCGACCCGGATCAGGTCGTGGCACAGGGCGCGGCCATTCAGGCGGCACTCAAGGCTCGCGCTGCAGCGCTGGAAGAAGTGGTGCTGACCGATGTCTGCTCCTACACCCTGGGCATCGAAACCTCCACACAGGTCGGCCGCAACTATGAGAGCGGCCACTACCTGCCGATCATCGAGCGCAACAGCATCGTGCCGGTCAGTCGGGTGAAAACCGTGTACACCCTGCACGACAATCAGGAACAGGTGATCGTACGGATCTTTCAGGGCGAAAGCCGCCTGGTCAAAGACAACGTGGCACTCGGCGAACTGGACATCAAGGTGCCGAAACGCAAGGCCGGCGAAGTCGCTCTCGATGTGCGTTTCACCTACGACAACAACGGCCTGCTTGAAGCCCAGGTGAAAATCCCCCTGACTGGGCAACAGCATTCGCTGGTGATCGAGAACAACCCCGGCGTGCTCTCGCCGGAGGAAATCCAGCAACGCCTGCAGAACCTGGCACAGCTGAAAATTCATCCGCGCGAGCAGCAGGTCAACACGCTGTTGACTGCACGTCTGGAGCGCCTCTATCAGGAAAGCCTGGGCGATATGCGTGATCTGATGGGCGATTGGGCCAAGCAATTCCAGATAGCCCTCGACTCTCAGGACGAGCGCCAGATCCGCGAAGTGCGCACCGACTTGAGCCGACGCCTGAGCGAACTTGACCGCACCCCGTGGCAATAAGGAGCCTGACCATGGATTGCTGGTCGGTGCTGCACCTGCACGATGACGCTGAAGCGCGCGACATCAAGCGCAGCTATGCGCGCTTGCTGAAAACCTTCCGCCCCGATGAGGATGCCGAGGGTTTCCAGCGTTTGCGCGAAGCCTACGAACAAGCGTTGGCAATTGCCCGGTGGCGCCTTGAAAACGCTGAGCCTGCGGACGAAGACGACGTCGCCGTGGCCACGGCTTCCAGCGCCTTTGCCGCACTGGCTCTCGATGCTGCGCTGGCAAACAACCGCAGCCACCCGCAAAACACCGCGTGGGATTTTGCCGATCTCGACTTTCCGCCCGTCAACCCGGCAGCCCCGGAGCCTTTTGCGCCGCCGGCGAAGGATGATGCTTTGCCTGTCGAGCCTCTGACGGCGGCCCCGGACACAGAAGCGTATGTGCTTGAAGCGCAGGCCGCGCGGCAACTGCTTGAAGGGCTATCGCCAGAAAATCTCGGCGAGCGTTGGGATCAGGCGCAACAGCAAGGCTGCGCCAAGGCGTTCGAAAGGCTGTTGCTGCAACGGTGTTTTGACCAGCCACATCTGCGCAGCCCAGTGCTGCACTGGGCCGTCGAGCAACTGGGATGGTTGGGGCCGTGGCAAGACGTGCTGATGAATGATCGTCAGCGTGACGGGCTCGCCGAGAGCCTGATGGCCGATTACCGAAACACCCTGCAAGCGCTGCTGGAAAGCCAGAGCGAGCGCGAATTCCTCAACGTGCTCAAACGCTACAGCGCCCAACCGTGGCTGCAGGTTTTCGATCGCCGCGAACAATGGCAGCAAACCCTGCTGCACTTGCTCAATGACAGCGAGTGGAGCGTGCCGCTGTTCGACCGCATCGGCCAACTGTTCGGCTGGGATCACAACAAAGGCCTGCACCCGCAACCGGACTGGCTCTGGGACAGACTGATCGAACGCTGCGATCAGGAAAGCTTCTATGACAATCTGCGGGGCAAGGCGGAAAGTGACCGCACGTGGGCGGCCGACGTTCAGGCCGCGCATCTGTTGATCAATCCGCTCAAGCCCCTGCAGCAGAAGAAGATCATTGATGGCTTTGGCCAGAATGAATGGCAGGCCTGCCATGACTTGTCGGAAAAGCTTGCTTGGCGCTTCCCCGAACTGCTCGCACGTTTGCCCTATGCCGATGTTTTTTACTGGCGACGGTTCTTTCCACGGCCCATCGCCGCCGAGACCTGGGTACGGGTATGGGCGGCAATTGCCTTGGCGCTGTGCCTGTTCTATCTGGGTATTGAGAAAAGGGATGCCGCCAATCTCATCTTCATTCCGATGATCTTTGCCTGCGTACCGGTATGGTTTTTTCGCTTTGCATTGAGTTGGTGGGTGGTGCTCACGGCCCACGTGATCGTGCCGGATCTGTGGCTCACCGAGGGACTGATTCCGCGCAAATGGAACCCTGACACGCGCTGGCTGGTGATACGCCACGGGGTTCCGCAGGTGGTGATGCTGCTGTTGTTTTCGCTGATGCTTGGGCCGCTGGGCGCGCTCACTTATGTCGGCACGCTCCTGATCGGGCTGGTGCACAAACGCCGTATCGGCTCGCTCGATCCGGAACTGAGCAGCCGCCACCCTTGGCTGACCGCATTGCATTGGGCGCACTTCAGTCCGCTGCAATTGCTGTTTCTGGTGGTCATGACCACCGTAACAGCGGCGAGCAGGCTCGGCTATTCGCTCACCCAGCTCATGCCCGGCTAGGAGCGCAACGACAAAACGCTCTGTCACCCAACCGTCATATTGCCTTGCTAGCGTCCGCCCGAAACATACTGAAACAATTAAGCAAGCGGGCTGACCGATGAAAGATGAAACAGACGGCACTGACGCACCTGAATCCAATCACCCCACCGACACCAGTCGCCGCCGCTTTCTCGGCGGCGTCGCGGTGCTCGGTGTCGGTGCCACGCTGGCCGGGTGTGGCAGCGCCAGCGATCAACCGGGCAAACCGACCGAACGCCCGCTGACGCCCGCCGAGCTGGACAAAGCCCTGCGCGACCAAGTGAAAACCGTAGTGGTGATCTACGCCGAGAACCGCAGTTTCAATAACCTGTTCGGTGATTTCCCCGGTGTCGAAAAGCCGCTGGCCGCGCTCAAACCCGGCGACTATCAACAACGTGATCGCGACGGCTCGCTGCTGCAAACCCTGCCTCCGGTCTGGGGCGGTGTGCTGCAGATCGGCCCGCAAACCCTTGATGGCGTGACTTACCCCAACGCCACGCAGTTTCAGGAAAACCTGCCCAACGCACCGTTCGCCCTCAAAGGCCCGAACGGCGAGGACTTGCCGTTCGGCCTGGTGACCCGCGACTTGTGGCACGTGTTCTATCAAAACCAAATGCAGATCAATGGCGGCAAGAACGATGGCTTCGTCGCCTGGGCCGACTCCGGCGGCTTGACCATGGGCCACTACGCCCAGAGCCGCTATTCCCTGCGCCTGTGGGATGTCGCGCAGGAATTCGTGCTGTGCGACAACTTCTTCCAGGGCGCCTTCGGAGGCTCGTTTCTCAACCACCAATACCTGATCAGCGCCACCGCGCCGTTCTATCCAGACGCGGCCAATTCGGTGGCCAAGTCGCAGATCGCCGCGCTGCAAAGCGATGATCCGAGCGACCCGCGCCTCAAGCCGCTGGAGCAATCGCCGGCCAGCGCCATGACCGGCCCGCCGCAGTTCGGCCCAAGTGCACTGACCCCGGATGGCTTCGGCGTCAACACCCTCGCCCCACCCTACTGGCCGACGTGGATTCGCGACCCTGAACGCCCGGCGTATTCAAAAGCGGATCTGCCCAACGTGATGGTGCCGCAGACCCACGAACACATCGGCGACAAGCTGTCGAAAAAGCACATTGACTGGGCGTGGTATGCCGGCGCGTGGCAGGCGACGCTGGAGCAATACAAGGATTCCGGCGGCATTCCGAAAATCCCCAACTTCCAGTATCACCATCAGCCGTTCAACTACTTCAAGCAACAAGGCCCGGAGAACCCCGACGAGCGCAATAAACGCCTGCGCGATGCTGGCCTGGGCGATGAGTCGAGCAGCAACAAATTCTTCGCCGATGCCGAAGCGGGCAAGTTGCCGGCAGTGAGCTTCTACAAACCGCAAGGCAACCTGAACATGCACGCCGGTTATGCCGACGTGGCGTCCGGGGATCGGCACATCGTGCGTGCGCTGAAGGTGCTGCGTGAAAGTCCACAGTGGCAAAACATGGTGGTGATCGTCACGGTCGACGAGAACGGCGGCTGGTGGGATCACGTCGCGCCGCCCAAGGGCGACCGCTGGGGGCCGGGCTCGCGAGTGCCGGCGCTGGTAGTGTCGCCGTTTGCACGCAGGGGCACGGTGGATCATACGGTCTACGACACGGCATCGATCCTGCGGTTGATCACCCGTGTCTTCCAGTTGGAAACGCTCGACGGTCTCAAACAACGTGACGAGGCGATGGTTGCCCGGGGCCAGCAACCCATGGGCGATTTGACCAACGCCCTGCATTTTCCGGCCTGAAACCCAGCCCAGCGAGTTTGTGCAAAAATCTGCGGATGACAGCTTCTCTGTCAAACGCGGCTGATCCACTATGAGGCGCCCCCGACACGCGGGGAACCCACGCTGAAAAGGATCTGAGCATGTTCAAACTCGCAGGACTCACACTTGCCGCGCTGACGCTGAGCGCGGCCGCCCACGCCGATGTCGATCTGAAACTGGGCAGCACCGAACGCGTTACCCGCCTGTTCGCTTACCCCAACAATTGCAGCGTAATCTGCTTCCGCAACTGGACGCTGGAACAGACCGTCGCCCATTACCTGAGCCAGAGCGTGCAACGCGATGGTTATGCCGATGCCAAGGTGTTGGTAAAAACCGATAACGGCCAGCTCTACGCCGAAATCACCGGCGTGCCAAAGGATTACGACAAACCGCTGTCGGCGCTGCTTGACGCGGGAGATCTGGCCTACACCGGCGCCAGCAAACTCAACGCCGACGGTAAATGGGCCTACAGCTGGTACCTGTTCCTGCCGCTGGGCATGGCTTTGGAAAACCGTAAAAGTGTCGAGTTGCTGCACTTCCCGCCGGATTACTCGCTGACCCAAGCGCAGGATTATTTGCGTTCGAACACCACCGATCGTTGGGCGACGCTGCTGACTGACAATGGCATTCCTGCCGAGCAGACGCCGGCCTATCAAACCATCATCGATATCGCCCCGATCGCTGCGCCGTCCAATGCTGGCAGTGATCTGGAAGGCGTGTATGACTACTTCAAGGACTACCAGACCACCCTGGTCAAACAGTTCAGCCAGACCGCCAGCGGCACGACGCTGCCGATGGTCGCGTTCGGCGCGCCGGTGCGTAACTGGATCAAGCAGCAATACGGGCCAACCGTGAATGTCTTGGGCCTGGCGACGATCAGCCCGAGCGAAGGCGTGAAAGTGCCGGTGCTGGGTTCCAACCACCCGAGTTATATCTGGTACGCCGCTGACCCGAAAAGCTACACCGGCGACGACGCACAGGCCAAGGCTGATGCTGCGGGCCTGAAAGTCATGGGTCAGGATTTGAGCGCGGCCTGCTGGCAGGCGGGCATGGGCAGCAAACCAGGCAGCGATGCACAGGCCACGCTCAACAGTTGCACACAGACGTGGCAGGTGACGCAGAAGGTCAAAACCTGCGAGTTGTTCTACACCTCGATCCGCAACCTGACCCCGGAACAGGCTGTCGCCAAGTGCGCGACCACTCCGATCAAGGCACAACTGAAGCAGTTGCAGGCACCGCTGCCTGCCACCGCCGTTCCCGCCCCGCACCTGTAATCGCTTGAAGCGCTCCCGTGTCAGCCAATGCTGACGCGGGAAAGCGTCTAACTCGCCTGTCAGATCTGACAGTAGACCAGCTATACCTAATACGACAAGATTGGATCCAAACAGAAGTGTTGCAGCACTGACAGGACGTCAACCCAGGAAGTCGCGAAACCTTGCGACAAGGACTGTTATGAATATCCACGCCATGGCGCAATCGTCGCCACGCGACACAGAGGGCATTTATCCCTTCGCCGGTCTTCCCGTGCGACTGGGATTTCCCGCCAGTACCGATTTCGAAATCATCCACGATGCGCACGCCAGCCCTATGGGGGTCGCGGCGCGGCGTGAGTTTCTGCAAAGCCATCGGATGTGCCGGGTGTCAGGGCAACTTCTGCCCTATCGCTGCCGACAGACCCGACAGATGCTGACGGGCATCCACATTTACGATCCGCGCTTTTGCGGTTTGATCGAACACGCCTGCGACCCCAACGTGTTTCTCGACATGAGCGAGCTGTGGTTGTGGGCGTTGAAAGATATCCACAGGGGGGAGCGGCTGACCATGGACTACGCCGCCACCGAAGACAAACTGCTGCATCAGTTTGCCTGCGGCTGCGGAGCCAAACGCTGTCGAGGGTGGATCACCGGTTACGACGAACCGCCCAGCATCGAGGGCCAGCACTTTTTACAGCGCTGGCGGCACTCGGGTTTGCGCTGAAAGGCCGTTTACAACGCGCCAACCGGACGCAAACGGTATTGCGGCGGCAATTGCTCGAAACCACTGATGGTGGTGTTCAGGCTTTTCCAGCGACCGTCCTTGATGCCGTAGATGCAACCGTGGATCGACAGGCTCTGCCCGCGATGCCAGGCGTTCTGGATGATGCTGGTGTGGGCGACGTTGGCCACTTGCTGGATCACGTTGAGTTCGCACATGCGATCAACCTGCTCTTCTTCAGTCGGCAACTTGGCCAGTTCTTCACGTTTTTCGTAGTACAGATCGCGGATCGAACGCAGCCAGCCGTCGATCAGACCGAACTGACGGTCCTGCATCGACGCGCGCACACCGCCGCAGCCGTAGTGGCCGGTGACGAGAATGTGTTTAACCTTGAGCACGTCGACCGCGTACTGGATCACCGACAGGCAATTGAGGTCGGTGTGCAGCACCACGTTGGCGACGTTGCGGTGCACAAACAGATCACCCGGCAGCATGCCGACGATCTCGTTAGCCGGCACACGTGCGTCGGAACAGCCGATCCACAGATATTCCGGCGTTTGCTGGCGCGCCAGCTTGGCGAAGAAATCCGGGTCTTCCTTGGTGATCGCGTCAGCCCAACGCTCGTTGTTATCAATCAGGTCTTGTAAGTCGTGCATGCTGTAAGGCCTCAAGAAAGATGCGCTGCTTTGACAGACGACCGCCCGTCGGGGTCACGCCAGAATCGCAAGTGATTTCATGGGAATTCTCGTGTGTCCGGTGAGTCCACCTTAGTAAGGCCCACAGTATGAGGATTTGCCATGACTGATTCACGACGCCCTTACGATGCGGTGCAACCGGAGCCCATCGATGATAACGAAGACCGCATGGGTTCGGTGCATGAACTGGATTTCGATGAAGACGAGCCTAGCGCGAAAATCGGTGATGAAATCCCCGAGCGTGAACGTGAACAGTTGATGCCCCGTGAGCGTGTACGAGAGGCGGGCATGACCGGGGCTTCGGTCAGTGATCATGAGCCGACTGACGATGACCTGAGCCCGGAAACGCTGATCCATGAAGATGGCGCGCGGGACGCCGAAGAGGCCGGGGAAGGCAATCAGGCCGATTGGGACTTGAGCATCGTCGATGAAGATGACATTGGCGGAGGCAACGGGCTGGATGAGGCGGAACTGGCGCGGCGCGATCCGCTGGATGGCAACCGTTGATCATCAGTGCCTGAGAGGACGTCTTCGCGAGCAAGCTCGCTCCCACAGGTTTTTGGTTTGATCACAGAATTTGTGTGCGAATCAAATCCACTGTGGGAGCGAGCTTGCTCCGGGCGGCGTTCCGACGAAGCTTTTAAGCAGGATCAGTCAACCAGGGTGCAGGCCATGACCACAGCATCTTCACGCCCACCCACCGCCGGATAATAATCCCGACGCCGGCCAATCTCATTGAAGCCATAACGTTCATACAACTTGAACGCGCCCGTATTGCTGTCACGCACCTCCAGAAAACATTCCCGCGCCGAAGCCGCATAGGCCCGCGACATCAGATGCTCGAGCAACGTCAGCCCCAGCCCGCGCCCCTGATTTTCCGGTTTGACGGTAATGTTGAGCAGATGCGCCTCATCCAGAATGATCTGCACCACCCCGTGGCCAACCTGTTGCTCACCTTCGAACATCAGCCATATCTGGTATTTACCCAGGCCGTCGAGAAAAATCCCCCGGGTCCACGGGTGGCTGTACGCGGCGTACTCGATTTTCAGCACGGTTTCCAGATCCGCCTCGGTCATCGGGCGGAACGATACAGCGTCACTCATTCGATTCTTTCCAGCGCGCCATCAGCCGACGCATGGCTTGCCACACAGCGGCCTTGCGCTGTGGCTCTTCCATTAACAATTCCAGACCGGGAATGGCCCAGGCCGAGCCCAGACCTTCGATCTGCAACTCACGATTGAACGCTTCGGCATCCGCTTCACCGGCAAAACGCACCGCCGGAAGGCCGATCAGCCACAGACAGGCGCAGGGTGCGGCTTCCATTTGCACGGAAAGGAAACCCTGAACGAAATCACGCGCCGCCTCCGGGCCTTGATCCATGGTGCCGCGATTGAGCCACGGCCAGCGCACCGGCTCACCGACGATTTGCGGCGCATCCGGCAGACCGGCGGCGCGCAGCATGTCTTTCAGCAGCAGATAGGCGGGATCACGGCTCTGGAACGGTTCGCCTGTGGGTAACTCGACCAGCAGCAGGCATCGCCCGGCGCGCAGTAATTGCAGGGCGAAACGCGGTGGTGGCACCGGTGCAGGTTTGGCGACGACTGGCGTGTCGTCGGCCTCTTCTACCGGTTTGGCACCGGTGCGGGTACTCGCCAACGACGGCCGCGGTACTTCGATTTTCGGCCGTTCGACCGGACGAGCGGCAGCCGTTTGCTCCGGCGCATCGGCTTGCGGCGCGGACACAACCGGCGCTTCTACCTCCGGCTCGGGCATGTCCAGCAGCTCGGGCCGCGACGGTGCGGCGAAGGGCAATTCGGTGCGCGGCAGCCAGTTGACCACCTGCATGGCGTTCAAATAGGCGCGGCGGCGGGACTCGATTAGCAAGGGTCGGCCACTTGTGGATAACTGAAGTGCGCTGATTCTACCGCCCTTCGTTCAAGATCGCCCGTTGTAGATCGATACTCTTTCACGAGGCGCTTTACCCACGCTCTTTATACAAAGAATGCGACAGCCCGTCCCGAGAGTGAATCGCATCCTTCGTGATGCAGTACAATCGCCGCTTTTCATTGCCAACCAGCCGGGCATTCCGATGATCGAACCCAAGCGCGTCTTGCGCGCCCTCGCTGAACACTGGGCACTGCTTGAGCCACTGTGTGAGCACTTCGACCAAGGCACATTGAGCCTCAACGAACTGCGCTCGCAACTGGCCGCCCAACAACTGGACAGCACGCCGCAGGACATCACCAGCCTGCTCGACGTGTGGATTCGCCTCGATATCCTGATTCCGGTGGCGAAAAGCCCGAACCGTTTCGAGCTGAACGCACAGATCCACGATTTCCTCGCTTATCTGCGTCGCGAGCACCGACTGGGCTTGTGCCTGGAAATCGAAGCCTATTTGCGTCACCTCGAACGTCTGGCCGGTTACATCCAGGACGCATTCGAAGTCCGCGATGGCCACGACCTCGCCCGCCAGTTGCGCCTGCTCGACATGCGTGTGCGCGACGTACTGAAGAAGCTCGACAACGACGAACAGGCGCTGGTCGCCGTCGCCGAACGCGCGAAGACCAGCGACCGGCAGATTCCATTGCGTCAGCGTTATGCCGAAGTGTTGGCAACGTGGGACGAATACGTCGAGCCGATGATCGACCTGGTGAACGCCGATGGCGCCTTCGAACAAGGCGTGCGCAAAGTCGAAACCGTGTTGCTGAAAATGCTCAGCGAACAGCAGCGCCTCGGCCATCTGGTCGATGACGACATGCTGCTGCGCACCCACGCACGCATCCTCGAGATGCAGACCAGCGCCCAACTGACGTTGCGTCACGCCCGCGAACTGCTGCTGCCGCTGCGTGAAGAAGCGCGCCGGCACAACGCGGTGACCCGTGGTGCCGCGTTAGCCCTGGCAGCGATTCGCCGTAAAGGCATCGACGCCGTGCCGCAAGCCGCGATGCCGCTGTTCACCCGCCCGCAAAGCACCTTCCTCGGCAGCGCCAGTCAGGTCGAAGCCTACGTCTATGCGTTGGCGCGTTTCGAGCCGAAACCGGCGCGCTTCCCCAAGGCGCACAAGACTCAGAAAGGCGAAGCCCCACGCGCGCCCCGCACCGTGCGCGAGATGGTCGACCGCTGCGAAGAAGCCTTGCCGATGCCGGATCTGATGACCTGGCTGCTCGAGCAGGAGCCGGACGGCGCCACTGACGAATTGCTCTACTGGTTCTCGCGCCTGTCGCGGGAAAAACGCTTCAAGCGCGAGCGTCTGGAACGCCGCGAATACCACACTCACGAGCACCAGGTCAGCCTGCGCTCCTTCGCCCTGCTCTCGGCCAGCGACAGCGCCGCCGAGAATTCTGCGAGCATCCCCAATGCATCTTGATCTTTCCGAACTGTCGCAACTCGCGCCGATCTTCCGCGAGCTGTTCAAGGGTTACCACGTCAGCCGCCGCGATCCGGAGCTGTACGCGCAACTGTCGAACTTCCAGGATCAGTACCGCACGCTGTTCAAGGCGCTGGGCTTTGAACTGGTCTGCGATACCCGAGGTTTCTACTACTTTGTGCCGGACATGGCCGCTGCGGCGGTAAACAAGACTGCGCAGCGTCTGGCGCTGTTCACCTTTATCCTCGTTGAGCACCTGGCCGATCAGGGCCGCGACCCGATCGCCGTGCTCGATGGCGGCAGCCTCGGCCGTGAAGAACTGCCATCGCTGCTGGAGAAGTACCGCGACCTGTTCATTCAGGCCGAGGTGCAGACCGTTGAAGAGCTCGAAGAAAAGATCATGCGCCGCATGACTCAACTCGGTTTTGCCAGCGAAGAAAACGGCGTTTATCGCTTCCTGCCGCCAATGCACCGTTTCCTCGACGTGTGCCTGTCGGTACAGCAGGACCGCGATCTGGCGGCCAGCGTGCACAGCGTATTGCCGCTGCCGGCACCGGTGCTGATCGACGAAGCGGCGGAAGCCAAATTCCTCGAAACCGACGATCCGCTCGATCTTTCAGAGTTTGAAGAGGAAAGCGAAGAAGACGCACTGGCCCGCGCCATTGCCGAAGAACAGGAGTCCGACGCATGAGCCAGGAACGCTACGGCATCCGCCGCTTTGCCCTTTTGAACACCGCCGGTTACAGCCTCGGCCTGTTCCCGCTGGAAGAACCGCTGTCGGTTTACGGCGCGAACAACCTCGGTAAATCGGCGTCGATCAACGCCCTGCAATTCCCGATTCTGGCGCGCATGTCGGACATGAGTTTCGGCAAGTACAGCCTCGAACAATCGCGGCGCTTCTACTTCGCTTCCGACACCAGCTACATCCTTGTCGAAGTGAACCTGCCGCACGGCCCGCACGTGATCGGCGTGGTCGGTCGTGGCCCGGGCGGTGGTTTCGGTCACCAGTTCTTTGCCTATGCCGGCAAACTCGATCTGGCGCATTACCAGAAGAACGACACCTGCCTGCGCCAGAAAGAGCTGTTCAGCAACCTTGAGAAAGAAGGCCTGAAAGCCTACGAACTCAAGCCGGACGAACTGCGTCGTTTGCTGGTTGGCGGTCACACGTCGATCCCGCTCGACCTGACGCTGATCCCGCTGCGCTCCACCAGCGAGCAGAGCCTGAAGACCTTCCGCGCGCTGTTCATCAACCTGCTGCACATGCGCGAAATCACTGCGGCCAAGTTGAAGCAGTTGTTCCTCGACGCCTTCGAACACAGCCTGCGTTCCGGCAGCGTCGATTACATCGCCGCGTGCGAAGAAGCCTTCCGCGACGTGCGCCGGATGGAACAGGACTACAACTCGCTGGTCGCGGCCGGCCCGTTGGTTGAAGCCTTGGCCAACGGCGTGAAACAGCGCGACGTGCTACGCGGCAAACTGCATCGCCTGTCGCCGCTGCTCGATTCGTTGCTCGGCACCTGGTCGGACTACGCCAGTGCGCGCAAAGAAGAACTGACCATTCAGGCTGACCACTACCGTGGCGAGCAGGACAGCCTGCAAAACGATCAGCGCGGCGGCACTCAGGAGTTGATGCGTCTGGAGCGGGAGATTTCCGGCATCCAGCGCTGGCTCGGCGAGCTGTCGGTGCTGAAGAACCGCTTCGCCCTGGTAGATGACGTCAAAGTGCTCGAGCAACAATTGCTCGCGGCCAAAGACGCGCATGACGAATTGGCCGGTGCTCTGGCGCAATCGCGCCAGTTCAGTGCTGAAGATCTGGAAGAGCGCGTGCGCGATCTGGAAAAACGCCTGAAGTCGGTGAAGCAACAACTCGATCACGCCGACAACAACAGCTACGCCCGCCTGCGCGAAGAGTTCTCGCAGCAGGACGTCGAGCGTTTGATGCGCCTGTTCAACAGCGCGCTGTTCAGTCTGCCGCTGGGCGAACACGGCATTACCCTCGACGACGATGGCGAGTGGGTCAAATCGGTTGAGCTGATTCTCGACGGCTTCAAGGGCGAGCGTTTTGAAGTGCCTGGTCTGTCGATCGACATCTCGCACATCGAGCCGCCGGCGCTACAAGCCTTGGCTGACCGTGCCGCGCTGCGCGATCAGAAAGAGCGTCTGGAAAAAGAGCTCAAGCAACTCAAGACTCAACAGGCTGTAGCCGCCGACCGCGCCGCGAGCAAAACCCAGACCGAAGCGCTGTACCAGCAAGTGCTGGACGCGCAGAAGGCGCTGGAAGATTTCCGCCGCACCCAGACTCTGAGTGCCGAGGAAGGCGACAAGCTCGAGCAACTGGCGCAGATGGAAGGCGCCCAGGACGAACTCAAGCGTTCCAGCGATGCCTTCACCGAGCGCGTCCAGCAACTGTCGGCCAAGCTGCAACTGGTCGGCCGCCAGATCGCTGACATGGAAGCCAAGCAACGCACCCTCGACGATGCGCTGCGCCGTCGTCAGCTGCTACCGGCGGATCTGCCGTTCGGTACGCCGTTCATGGATCCGGTCGATGATTCGATGGACAACCTGTTGCCGCTGCTCAACGACTATCAGGACAGCTGGCAAGGCTTGCTTCGCGCCGATGGTCAGATCGAAGCGCTGTACGCGCAAGTGCGTCTGAAAGGCGTGGCCAAGTTCGACAGCGAAGACGACATGGAGCGCCGTCTGTCGCTGCTGATCAACGCTTACGCGCACCGTACCGATGAGGCGCTGACCCTGGGCAAGGCCCGTCGCGCGGCGGTCACCGACATCGCCCGGACCCTGCGCAACATTCGCAGCGACTACGACAGCCTCGAGCATCAACTGGCGCTGTTCAACCGCGAGATCAACAAGCGTCAGGTGTCCAACCTGCAGAGCTTCCGCATCGTCCTTGCGCCGAACAAGGAAGCGCTCAAGCACATCGACCAGATCATCCACAGCGCCGGTCAGTACGAAGAAGGCGAAACCCTGTCGGTGTTCGATCTGAGCCAAAGCGCCGAGCAGGACAACAAGAACGAAGAGGCCAAGGAATACCTGGCACGGCTGGTGGCGGCAAACCACAACCAGCTCGGCCTCAAGGACTTGTTCGAACTGGCCTTCGAGATCACCAAGGTCAACGGCCAGCCAGTGATCCACACCGACATCGATGGCGCGGCGTCCAACGGCACGACCATGACCATCAAAGCGCTGACCAACATGTACTTGTTGCTGCACTTGATGGACCGCGATCAGGCCGGTCGCGTACGTCTGCCGTACTACCTTGATGAAGCAGCGGATATCGACGAGAAGAACCAGGCTGCGCTGCTGGAAACCAGTCTGCAACTGGGTTTCGTGCCGATTCTGGCGAGTGTGAAGCCGCAGGTCTGCGCCAGTGTCGCGATCGACCTGGAAGGCGGCAGCGGCCCGGCGGGCATCTACATCGATGAGGCGGACTGGAAGTACATCCGTCGCCATGATGTGGTCAAGGCAACGCTGAATGTTGAAGCGGATGAACCGGAGCTGGATGCGGTTTGATCGGCATTAACTGAAGGCAAAAAAAGGGCCGCGATCTGCTGGGATCGCGGCCCTTTTTTATGGTTTGGGGTTTGTGCTGATTTTGCGGGCCCTATCGCGAGCAGGCTCACTCCTACAGTTGGAATGCGTTCCCCTGTAGGAGTGAGCCTGCTCGCGATGGCGCCACTTCAGACACCATAGAATCACTTACCGAGGGAAATCTTCGGCGCCCACGTCAGCCACTCATCCTCAAACTTGTCGAACAACGGGAACGTCTGCTCAGGGCGCGCCGGGTTGCCCATGCGCTCACCGTCCGGCGTGGCGAAGGCGATGCCACCCTGAATCGCCGTCTCCAGCGACTCGGTGCGCACTGTCAGCCCATTGAACAAACCGATATCAAACCCGACACCACTGGTGTTCCAGAAACGGCTACCGCTGCGCACCAAC
Organism: Pseudomonas sp. ok266; assembly: GCF_900110195.1. NCBI lineage: Bacteria > Pseudomonadati > Pseudomonadota > Gammaproteobacteria > Pseudomonadales > Pseudomonadaceae > Pseudomonas > Pseudomonas sp. ok266. The sequence goes on from NZ_FOCU01000018.1 coordinate 91,058, forward strand.
GGTGCGTATTTCGGCTCGATCAGAATGTGCACCAACACTCGATCAGCGGTCTGGCCCAGTTCATAACCGGTGACTTTGCCCACGGTAATTTCACGGTAAGTCACTGGCACACCCGGTTTCAGCGAACCACGACGGGCCGCGCTCAAGACCAGACTCAGACCCGCCTCTTGCTTGGTCACTTCTGGCGCATTGGCCAGGGCCACGAAGTTCTTCTGCGGCCCCAGATTCTTCGCCGCCGGTTGCACTTCCACGTATTTTCCGGTCACCAGGGTTTCCAGATTTTCTGTCTTGATCAGGCCCAGCTCAGGTTTGACCACCCAGAATTGGCTGCCGACCCGGGCGATCTTCTCCGGCACTTCGGTAATCCGCGCCGTGAGGATCACCGATTGCAGATCATCGGTCAGATCGACGCTTTCAATCTTGCCGACATCCAGTCCCTTGAAGCGCACCGGGGTGCCACTGCGCAGACCATCAGCGCGATCGACTTTGATCGTCACCACCGCCCCTTTCTGATTCGCCTCATCATGGTTGGCGAACAGGCGGAAACGTGGAATACGCTTCTGCAACGGCGCCTTGGCCTGCGGTGTTTCAAAAGCGATGCCACCGGCCATCAGGGTCTGCAGCGATTCGCTCTTCACTTGAATGCCGCCGGTCAGTCCGCCGGTCAGCGTGATGCCGCTGACATTCCAGAAGCGCGTCGACGCATTGACCAGGTTTTCGTATTCCTTCTCGATGTGAACACCGATGACTAGTTGCTTGCGGGTCTTGGAGAACTGATAGCTCTGTACCGAACCGACCTTGACCTGCTTGTAAAGAATCGGACTGCCAACATCGATGGAGCCAAGGACATCGGTGAACAACACCAGGTGCAGCCCCGGCGAACGCAGATCCAGCGGCGGCGCTTTCGGGCGTGCCTCGAACTCGCGTTTCGGCGCAGCGCCCTTGTCACCCGGGCGCACAGCGATGTAGTTACCTTTCACCAGCGCTTCCAGCCCGGTGATACCGGCCAGAGAAATCGACGGTTTGACCACCCAGAACTGGGTGCCATCGACCAGATAGTCTTCGGCTAACGGATCAAGAGTCAGCTCGGCCGTGGCGCTGTTCAGATCCGGGTCGATCTTCAATGCTTTCAGGTTGCCGACCTGAATGCCTTTGTACATGACTGGCGTGCGGCCAGCCTGCAGGCCTTCGAAGTCGCTGAGTTTGACCTTCACGCGAATCCCGGCAGCCGCGGCATCGAAGTCTTCGTAGAGACGGAACGGCAGGCTCGGATCGGTCGGCGGGCTGTCCTTGCGGTTCTCCGGCGTGGCGAAGGCGATACCACCGGCGACGATGCTGGCCAGCGATTCGCTGCGCACTTTCACCCCGGACAGGTTGGCGTCGATGCTGATGCCGCTGGCGTTCCAGAAACGCGTGTGTTTGCGCACCAGTTTGGCGTAGGTCGGCTCAATGAAGACTTTGAGCTCAACGGTGCTTTGATCTTCCGAAAGCACATAGCTTTTGATCTGGCCAACCTTGATCTGTTTGTAGAACACCGGACTGCCACGGTTCAGCGAACCGAGACGATCGGCCTTGATGGTCAGATGCAGGCCGGGTTTGGCGTCCGACAGCGGCGGCTCTTCGGCCAGCGCCTTGAACTTGCGCACAGGTTCGCCTTCGCCAGGGCTGATGGCCACGTAGTTACCGGAGACCAGGGTTTCCAGACCGGTGATGCCGGCCAGGGTCACGCTCGGCTTGACCAGCCAGAAACGCGTGCTGGTCTTGAGGTATTGCTCGACGTCTTTGTTCATCTCGACGGTGGCGATCACGCCTTTGGAGTTGCCTTCGTCGTCGAGTTTGAGCGCCTTGACCTTCCCGACCGACATGCCTTTGTACATGACCTCGGTCTTGTTGGCCTGGATGCCTTCGCCACTCTCGAAGCGGATCTGGATCTCGATACCGGTTTCGGAGTAGGCACGCCAGCCGAGCCAGCCGCCGATGATCAGCGCGATCAGAGGCAGTACCCAAATGGCAGACCAGTTCGAGGCCGGTCGGGTTTTCGCTACGGGCAAATCAGTCATGGTCGTCGTCCGACTCCGTGTTATCCCAAATCAGTCGGGGATCGAAAGTTACTGCGGCGAGCATCGTCAGAATCACCACACTGGCGAAGGCGATGGCGCCAAGATTGGCTTCGACACTGGCAAGCCGGCCGAAGTTGACGACCGCCACGAGAATGGCGATCACAAAAATATCGAGCATCGACCAGCGGCCAATAAACTCGATAAAACGGTACATCCAGATGCGCTGACGGGCGGACAACGGCTGACGTCGTTGCACCGAAAACAGCAGCAGCGCGATGCCCACCAGTTTGAAGGTCGGCACCAGAATACTGGCGATAAACACCACCGCAGCAATCGGAATCATGCCGTGCTGCACCAACTGGATCACGCCGGACATGATAGTGCTCGGATCACCCTGACCCAAAGAACTGACAGTCATGATTGGTAAGACGTTGGCCGGAATATAGATGATCGCTGCCGTGATCAGCAGTGCCCAGGTGCGGGTGAGGCTGTTTGGACGCCGGGCATGAACCAGTGCACCGCAACGGGTGCAGGTTTGCTCGTCGGTGTCGGCTTCTTGCTTGTTCAATTCGTGGCATTCGGTACACACCAGAATGCCCGCATCAATCGCCCGCATGAGCGTCCTCTCCTGATAACGCCTGCCAGATCTGATGCGGTGACATCACCACCTCCAGCCATACCTGTACCAACAACAAACCAATGAAACATACCAGGCCAAGACCAACGGTGATCGCTGCCATATCAGCCAGTTTGACGATCGCCACCAGTACGCCCATGAGGTAGACCTCGAGCATTCCCCAGTCTTTGAGGTGGTGGTAAATGCGATAGAGCAACAAGCCGTAACTGCGACCGATATCGAAACGGATCGTCAGCAATACGAATAACTGGCACAGCAACTTGAGCAGCGGTATGGCCATGCTGCACAGGAATACGACAATGGAAACACCCTGCATGTCGGTGTTGAACAGGCCGAGCACGCCGCTCCAGACCGTATCCTGCGAAGATTGTCCGAGGATATTGAGTTGCATGATCGGTAAAAAGTTTGCCGGGATGTACAGCAATAATGCTGCAATCACCAGGGCGAGGCTGCGCTGCACCACGTTATGGCGGTGGGCATACAACTCGTAACCGCAGCGTGGGCAGAGCGCTTTCTCGCCATGGGCAAGCGTTGGCTTACGCATCAGCAGGTCGCACTCGTGACAGGCCACCAAGTCTTCCAGCGGTAAATCTGACAGCCCGGGGGCGTCAACCGACTCTGACATAAAGGCTCTGGCTCCGAATAAGGTGGGGCTATTCTAGTGTTCTGATTCGAAAATAACTGTGCAAATTTGTTCGCTGTCGCGAGCAAAAAACTTTTCCCGCGGGCAAAACAAAACCCCAACTGCTTTCGCAATTGGGGTTTCGGAATTTAATCTTGACGATGACCTACTCTCACATGGGGAAACCCCACACTACCATCGGCGATGCATCGTTTCACTGCTGAGTTCGGGATGGGATCAGGTGGTTCCAACGCTCTATGGTCGTCAAGAAATTCGGGTACTGACTCGTGACC
>NZ_FOCU01000019.1:0-83387 GCF_900110195.1 Pseudomonas sp. ok266
CTGTACCGCCGCGATTATGCCTACAGCGCCAACGGCAATCTCGCGCACATCGCCGACAGCCGCCACGGCCAGCGCACCTACGGCTACGACGCCCTCGACCGGCTGATCCGCGTCCGTCACTCACGCGACGAACTGCCGGAATCCTTCGCCCACGACCCGGCCGGCAACCTGCTGATGCAGGACCGTCCCGGCCCCAGCCAGATCCAGGGCAATCGCTTGCTGATGCAAGGCGATCGTCATTACGACTACGACGCCTTCGGCAACCTGATCCGCGAACGTCGCGGCCGCGCGCAGACTCTCGTCACCGAATACCGCTACGACAGCCAGCACCGCCTGATCGGCCTGACCCGCCCCGACGGCCAGACCGCCAGTTACCAATACGACGCCTTCGGCCGGCGCATCCGCAAAACCGTCAACGGCGAGATCACCGAATTCTTCTGGCAAGGCGACCACCTCGTCGCCGAAAGCAGCGAAAGCGAATACCGCAGCTACGTCTACGAACCCGGCACCTTCCGCCCGCTGGCGCTGCTCGACGGCAAAGGCCCGAAAAAAGCCTGCCCGTTCTACTACCAGCTCGACCATCTCGGCACCCCGCAGGAACTCACCGACTACAGCGGCGACATCGTCTGGTCCGCGCAATACGACGCCTACGGCAAAGTCGCCACGCTGACACTGGCCGGCGAGGACTACCTGAACCAGCCGCTGCGCTTTCAGGGGCAGTACTTCGACGGGGAAAGCGGGCTGCATTACAACCGGCATCGGTATTACGACCCGAGGCTGGGGCGGTATCTGACGCCGGATCCGATCAAGTTGGCGGGTGGGTTGAATCAGTACCAGTACGTGCCGAATCCGACGGGGTGGGTGGATCCGTTGGGGTTGACGTCGAACTGCCCGCCGCCGAATAAGCCGGGTTGCGAGGTGCCAGGTGGGATTGGTGGGGCTAAGGTTGACGAGGGTGAGCCCGCGCTACCGAAGATGACGGCGCAGGAGCGTAGAGCGAGGATTGATGACTTGGCGGAGGCAAATGCTTTTAGGCGTTTGGATGAAATGGAGAAAGCCACACCAGGCGCACACTTCGTAGAAAAACATGGCAAACAAACCACATTGGCCTCTCAGCAAGAACGTTCAGTGACGGGAAGAAATCCATCGACCGGAGTCATAGAGCTTTACACCAACGGAAGGCGAGCAGGGCAGCCAAAAATTCCCAGTGCAGCCACTCACTTTTTTAGTAATCGAGACCAACTGAACGCCATACATCGTGCCCAGCTTATTTTTAGGCGGAACGGACAAATCGCGTCGAAGGAGCCAATGAATATGGGCAAAATTGTAGGTGAAGGATACAAGAGGGGGGGAGTCATTTACGGACAGCAAACACATGCGGTAGTAATTCTTGATAGAGCCGGCAAGCCGATAACCTCTTATACGGATTTTATGGAATGAAACGTAAACCTGAGTATTTTGTTTTGCGTGGTCTGCTGTTTCTATTTGATATAGAAAATACTGACGACGACGCTCGTGAAAAAATCATTGTTTCAAAGAACGTGAATGATAAGAAGGAGCTTGCCGAGCTATTCGATATTCTTATGAAACCTGAGTTTCTCTCTTATAGCGTTGAAGAGCGCGAGTGGTGTGTTGAAACGTTGAAACACTATTTGGACGTCGATGATGACTTTGATGCGGTATTCACGAAAATCACCACCTATTTCGATGATGATGTAGAGGATCAACGGCAGTTTATGCAGGTTTTGTTGAGTTGTTTATTGAGGTATCAAATCGAAAATCTAAAGGTTGACCCAGTAAACAAATTTGATTGAGCTGCCTCTTCGCGCGGCCTGAGGGTTTGACAGCTTTCAGGAGTCAACATTGGCCAATTAGCTGCGATTGGCGCAGGTCGGGCGCGGCAAGACTGTCAATCACATGCACGCTGTACCCCGGAATATTCTTCGCATGATGCTTCGCCTGGGAAGCCATTTCCGCGAGTTGACTGGCATCGAGTTGTGCGCAGGCCTCGGGGTGTAGATGCACCACGCCGATGGACAGCGACAACAGCGGAAACTCCTGCCGCACTCCCTGGCGATTCGGTGCGATGAAGCAGCCAGCCTCAAGGTGTTCAGGGCGGTAGAAACGTCGGCACTGACTCTGGAAATCATCAAGCAGTTGATTAAGACGTTTGCGCCAGTCTTCCGGACCGAGGACGAGCAGGAAGTCGTCGCCGCCAATATGGCCCACGAAGTCGCGGCTCGGGTCGACGCGCTCGTTGAGGCATTGCGCCAGACACAGCAGGACTTCGTCGCCGCGCCCGTAGCCATAAATGTCGTTGAAGGGTTTGAAACTGTCGATGTCGACGTAGCAGATGACCGACTCGCGACCCTGCTGTAACAGGCGAGTCAGGCATTGTTGAATCGGCACATTACCCGGCAGCAAGGTCAGTGGATTGGCATAACGCGCCTGTTGAATCTTCAGTTCGGTGATCAGTTTGAGTACGTCGATCACCCGGCCAAGACCCAGGTAGCCGCCGTTAAGAGTAATGATGAAGTCTTCTTCGATGCGTTGCCGCGCGCGGCTAGTGATCAGGCGGCTGACCTGTTGCAGCGACTGGCTCATTTCCACGGCGAGGAAATCGTCGTTCATCAGGCGGCTGATCGGTTTACGCGCGAACAGGTCGGTGGCGAACGGTTTGAGCAGGGCATCCGACAACGAGTGGCGGTGGACGATGCCGCAGGGTTGGCCTTGTTCGTCGAGTACCGCCAGTGAGTTGAGGTTGGCCTGGCGGCGGAAGGCCTCCAGCACGTTGGCGGTGGGTGTGTCGCGGTGCACGGCCGGTTGGTCGTTGAGCAGGGCGCTGAGGTCGCTGCCTTCGTCGTTCAGCGCAACGCTGTTGCTGTCGTGTTTGGGCATCAAGGCGCGGGCGTCGCGGGGCGGATGTTCCTGAGGACGACCGAGCAAGTAACCCTGCACCAGATCGACACCCATTTCCGTCAGCACCGCGAGCTCTTCCGGCAGCTCGATGCCTTCGGCGATGACTTGTGCGCGAGAGGCTTTGGCGATTTGCAGGATTGAGCCGACGAACTCTCTCTTCAGCGCGTCCTGATGAATGCCATCGATGAAGTGTCTATCGATCTTCACGTAATCCGGGCGCAGCTCCGACCACAGACGCAGGCTTGAATAGCCGGCACCGAGATCATCCAGTGCAATGGAAAAACCCATGGCCCGGTAGTGATGCAAGGCGGTTTGCAGCAACTGGAAATCGTCGATGGGCGTCTGTTCGGTCAGTTCGATGACTACCTGACTCGGCGGAATGCCGAAATCCTGCAGCAGCTGTAACGTGCGCCCCGGTTGGTGGGCGGCTTCAAGCAAGGATTCCGGCGAGACGTTGAGGAACAGTTTGCCCGGCAGTTGTTGCTCGTTGAAGCGACGGCAAGCGCTTTGGCGGCAGGCGATTTCCAGCTCGCTCAAACGCCCGGCCTGACGGGCCACGGCGAACAGTGCGATCGGCGAGTGAAGAGGGCTGTTGGAAGGGCCGCGCGTGAGCGCTTCGTAGCCGAGAATGCGCCGTTCCGAGAGACAAATGATCGGTTGGAACAGGCTGTGTAAACCGCTTTGAGTCAGGATCGAGCTCAAGGCACTCAGCTGTTCGGTCGTGGTCATGGCAATCTCTGGCGATAAAAAAAGGACTGGGAGCGTTCTCGATGAAGAGAATGGCTCCCAGTCCTTTATTGCACGACAGAATGATGACTGTTTGATGACGATCCGGGGATCGTCAGCACTAAATTGCCATCACCTTACTTCTTGGCCACCTGATTGCTCAGCTTCAGATAATCCAGCAGCACGCGACCGGTTTCGCTCAGGTAGGCATCGTCTTCCGGTTTGACCTTGTCCGGGTCAGCGGCCGCAAGGGCGTCTTCGTCTTCCTTCTTCAACTCTTTGAGCGGCTCTTCGCCTTTGGCCTTGCGACGGATGTTTTCCATCGTCAGCTGTTTGGCGTCGATATCGGCGTGCTGGGCACGGCGCTCGGCTTCGTTGAGGCTGACGGTTTTTTCTTCCATCAGTTTCTGCGCCAGGGCGAGCTTGTCACGGATGAACACGAACTCGGCATCCTTGGCGGTGCGCGTGTCATGCTCGGACTTGAGCTGCGCCAGGAACGGCTTGAACGGATCGGCCGCCGGTTTGATCGCTGCGCGGATGGTGTCCCACGGCATGGCTTCCGGCAGAGCGCTCTCGCCGATTTCCTTGGTGTCGATCAGCGACGGGTAGTCGATGTCCGGCAACACGCCCTGATGCTGGGTGCTCTGACCGGAAACCCGGTAGAACTTGGCCAGAGTCAGCTTCAGTTCGCCATGGTTCAGCGGCTGAATGGTCTGCACGGTGCCTTTACCGAAGGTCTGGCCGCCGATGATCAGCGCGCGGTGGTAGTCCTGCATGGCGCCGGCGAAGATCTCCGAAGCCGAGGCGGACAAGCGGTTGACCAGCAACGCCATCGGGCCTTTGTAGAACGCGCCCGGGTTTTCATCTTCGAGTACGTCGACACGGCCATCGGCATTACGCACGAGGACGGTCGGACCCTTGTCGATAAACAGACTGGTCAGTTCGGTGGCTTCCTGCAAGGAACCGCCGCCGTTGTTGCGCAGGTCGATGACCACGCCGTCGACTTTGTCTTTCTGCAGTTCGGTCAGCAGTTTCTTGACGTCGCGAGTGGTGCTCTTGTAGTCCGGATCACCAGCGCGGAACGCCTTGAAGTCGAGGTAGAAGGCTGGAATCTCGATCACGCCGAGTTTGTAGTCCTTGCCGTCCTGTTTCAGGTTGAGCACGGATTTCTTCACGGCCTGGTCTTCAAGCTTCACTGCTTCACGGGTGATCGGCACGATCTTGGTGGTCTGGTCGTTCGGCGCATTGCTCGCCGGAATCACTTCCAGACGCACCACGGTGCCTTTCGGACCACGGATCAGTTTGACCACTTCGTCCAGACGCCAGCCGACCACGTCGACCATCTCTTTGTTGCCTTGGGCAACACCGATGATCTTGTCGGCCGGGGCAACCTGTTTGGTCTTGTCAGCCGGGCCTGCCGGCACCAGACGCACGACTTTCACCTGGTCGTTGTCGCTTTGCAACACGGCACCGATGCCCTCGAGGGACAGGCTCATGTTGATGTCGAAGTTTTCCGCGTTATCCGGCGACAGATAGTTGGTGTGCGGGTCGTACGACATGGCGAAGGTGTTGATGTACGCCTGGAAGATGTCTTCCGGACGGGTCTGGTCCAGGCGCGCCAACTGGTTCTTGTAGCGCTTGGTCAGGGTTTCCTGGATCTGCTTCGGCTCTTTGCCGGCGATCTTCATCCGCAGCACTTCGTCCTTGACGCGTTTGCGCCACAGGTCGTCGAGTTCAGCGGTGGATTTGAGCCAAGGTGCGTCCTTGCGATCGATCAGCAAGGTCTCCTTGGTGGTGAAGTCCATCTTGTCGACGCCTTTGTTCAGCTCGGCAAGGGCGAAGTCCAGACGCGCCTTGACGCGGTCCAGATAGCGCTTGTAGATGGTGAACCCGGCGTTGAGGTCGCCGCTTTTGAGGAAGTCGTCGAACTGGGTCTTCCACTTGTCGAATTCGGTGATGTCGCTGGCCATGAAGTAGCTGCGCGACGGATCCAGCAGCTTGAGGTAGCTGTCGTAGATGATCACCGAGCGCGCATCGTCGAGCGGCGGCTTGCTGTAGTGGTGACGCTTGAGCAACTCGACGACGTTCAGGCTGGCGATGACTTCATCGCGATCAGGCTGCAACTTGTCCCAGCTGTTGGCTGCGAATGTAGTGCCCGACACCGGCAACAAACCGATACCGATGAAAAGAGCGAGGGCGGTGCTGGGGAGCAAATGCTTCATGCTGATTCGACGCGGGGACAATTGATAACGCATATTAGGCCGTCTTTGAAGTCGCCGGTTCTACGAGAGCCGGTCGCATAATGCAAAAAGCCCGGCGCTACAGCTTCGGGCTCAGTCCAGACTCACTATGGAGGCACTGTGAAGGCATTGCAAGGCGTTGACGGTCAAGTGGCATGGGTTGAAGAGCCGAGTCCTACGTGCGATGTAGGACAAGTCCGCATCCGAGTGGCGGCAGCGGGCCTTAATCGCGCTGATTTATTACAGAAAGCGGGGCTTTATCCGCCACCACCAGGGGCCAGCCAAGTGCTCGGTCTTGAGTGCTCCGGGGTGATCAGCGAGGTCGGCGCGGGGAGTGCGTGGCAGGTCGGTGATCGGGTTTGCGCCTTGTTGGCCGGGGGCGGGATGGCCGAAGAGGTGGTCGTCGACGGGCGGCACGTGCTGCCGGTTCCCGAAGGCGTCTCGCTGATCGAGGCCGCCGCATTGCCTGAGGTTTATGCAACAGTCTGGCTGAATGTGTTTCAACTTGCGGCGCTCAAACCAGGTGAGAAAGTTCTCCTGCATGCCGGCGCAAGTGGAATCGGTTCAGCCGCCATTCAGTTGTGCAAGGCGTTCGGCAATCCGTGCTGGGTCAGCGTCGGTTCGGCCGAGCGTCTGGCTTACTGCGAAGCACTCGGCGCGCAGGGCGGGGTGGTGCGCACCGATGATCTGGAGAGCCTGCGTGATTTCGGGCCGTTCAATGTGATTCTCGATCCGGTCGGCGGTAATTATTCGGCGCTGAACCTGAAGCTGATGGCGCTCGATGGGCGCTGGGTGTTGATCGGTTTGATGGGCGGCCGTGAGGCCAAACTGGATCTGGCGCAGGTCTTGGCCAAGCGTGTGCAACTGCTGGGCTCGACGTTGCGCAGTCGTGACGATCAGTTCAAGGCGGATCTGTTGAGTGATCTGGGTCAGCAGGTGTGGCCGTTGTTTGCGGAAGGGCGCTTGAGTCCGCAGTTGGCCAAGGCGTTTGCGGTGAAGGATGCCGAGGCGGCGTTTACGGAGCTGGCGAGCAACAAGGTGGCTGGCAAACTGGTGTTGGTGATTGACGAAAGTCTGAGCTGAGACCAAGGCAAAAAGCCCCTCACCCTAACCCTCTCCCAAAGGGAGAGGGGACTGACTGAGTTGTTCTGTCGAGCTACATCGACCTGACACATGGAGTCGAACTCATGTTCGGGGTGTCAGCCTGCAATTGCAGATTAAATCTTTGTCATTTCCAGAGGTGGATTGGCCAGTTGGCCTTTTCGGCGTGTTCCAGCAGCACTGGGTCCGGATTCACCACGTGTGGGAAATCCACCTTCAGCAACAGCGGCAGATCATTGCGCGAGTCGGAATAGAAACTCGCACCTTCCAGGTTCTCTTCTTCAGCATCCAGCCATTCCAGCAAACGGGTGATCTTGCCTTCGCGGTAGGTCAGGGTGCCGACGGTATGGCCGCTGTAAACGCCATGGGCGACTTCCAGTTCAATCCCCAGAATTTCATCGATGCCCAAGCGCTCGGCAATCGGTTTGACCAGATGCGTGCCCGACGCCGAGATCACCAGAATCCGGTCGCCTGCCTTGCGGTGGGCGGCGATGGTCTTGGTCGCGTCGCTGAAGATGATCGGTTCGATAAAGTCTTCCACCCACGGCCCGACCAGATGATCGACTTCTTCTGGCGTACGGCCGATCAGCGGTTCGAGGCTGAACTCCATGTACTCTTCCATGCGCAATTTGCCATGGCTGTAGGCGTCCATCAGCTCGTTGTTCTTGCGCATGAACGACTCGGGATCGACCCAGCCCAGGCGCCCCATCTGCTCGCTCCAGAGGGTGGCGCAGTCGCCGTGGATCAACGTTTCGTCCAGATCAAAAATTGCCAGGGCCATCAGTGCAGTTCTCTCTTCAACGTCAGCAAAGTCATCAGGCTACCTCACACAGGGCCGTTGGATCGATGGAAAGTGCCAGTCGCTGACCGTCGGGATGCAGATCGGCCGCCGAGCGGTTGAGCACATCCACCACCAGTTCGACACCGCGCGCTTCGATCCGGTAGCGGATGACATTGCCGAGCAGGCTGTGGCTGCGGATCTGCGCGTCGAGTTCGCCGTCAAGGCTCAGTTCGATGGCTTCCGGGCGAATGGCGATGCGGTGGTTGATCGGGCGCTGCAACAGCTTTGATGCGTCGTCGGCATCAAGCAGGTTGTAGTTGCCGATGAAGCCGGCGGCGAACACATCGACCGGTGCGGTGTAGAGGGTTTCGGCATCGCCGCTCTGGACGATTTTTCCCTGATTCATCAGGAAAATCCGGTCAGACATGGTCAGCGCTTCTTCCTGATCATGGGTGACGAAAATCGTCGTCAGGCCGAGTTCGCGTTGAATCTGCCGGATCTGTTCACGCAAGTGTTTACGAATTCGTGCATCAAGGGCCGACAGCGGCTCATCCAGCAGCAGCAATCGCGGACGCGTCACCAGCGAACGGGCAAGGGCAACACGCTGACATTGGCCGCCGGACAACTGATGCGGATAGCGGCTGGCGAAGTCGTTCAGTTCAACCAGTTTCAACACTTCCGAAACGCGTTTATGGCTGTCGTCGGCATTGACCTTTTGCATGCGCAAACCGAAGGCGACGTTTTGCTCGACGGTCATGTTGGGGAACAGCGCGTAGCTCTGGAACACCATGCCGATCCCGCGTTTCTGCGGACTCAACGGCACGATATCGACACTATCGAGCAGGATCTTGCCGCCATCGACTGGCGTCAGTCCGGCGATGCAACGTAGCAGGGTGGACTTGCCGCAACCGGACGGGCCGAGCAGGGTGACGAATTCGCCTTTGTTAATCTCGCAGTTGATATCGCTGAACACGGTCGTGCCAGCGTAGTTTTTCTGCAGGTGTTGGACGCTGACATAGCTCATTCGCTTTTGTCCTTGTTCAAGATGTTGGCGATCCAGGTCAGGACCAGCACGAAAAAGAAATACGAGATAACCAGCGCACTGGTGAAGTGGCCGCTGCTGTTGCGCATGTTGTTCAGGTACACCTGCAGGGTTTCGTAGCGCGTGCCGACCAGAATGTTGGCAAACACGAACTCACCGAACAGGAACGAGAACGACAGCAGCAACGCGACCATCAGGCCTTTGCGCAGGTTCGGCAGCACCACCAGAAACGCCGCCTGAAAGGTGCTGGCGCCGAGCAGTTGTGCGGCGTCCATCAGGTCGCGCAGGTTGATCGCTTGCAGGTTGTTGGTGATTGCCCGGTACATGAACGGCAGTGCCACGGTGAAGTAGCAGCCGATCAGGATCCACGGTGTACCGACCATGGCCATCGGCCCGGAACCGTAAAGTTGCAACAGTCCCACCGACGACACCACCGGCGGCACCGCGAAGGGCAGCAGGATGAGGATGTTCATCAGCGCATCGAGTTTCGGAAAGTGGTAATGCACCACGAACAGCAGCGGCAGGATCAGCACCACTGAAAGCACCAGTGCGCCGACGCAGACCAGCAACGATTGACCGAAGGCGTGAAGGAAACGTGGATCGCTCCACAACTGGATGTACCACTTGAAGGTGAAACCGCTGGGCAGTATGGTCGCTGACCAACTGCTGGCGATCGAATAAACCAGCGTGCCCACGAGTGGCAGCAAGAGGATGGCGAACAACAGATAAACCACGACGCGGTGGTAGAGGCCGGCCGGGCCGGATTCAGCGCGAGACATGGTAGCTCCTCTTCAACAGCAGTTGATGCACGACAGTGACGATGGTCATCAGCGCCACCAGCACCACGGCCAGAGCGCTGGCCAGATTCGGGTCGAGGGAAATGTCGCCGGAGACCATCGCCGCAATCCGGATCGGCAGCACGTTGAAGTTGCCGGTGGTTAACGCGTACACCGTGGCGTAGGCACCGAGGGCGTTGGCCAGCAGGATCACGAATGTACCGAGCAGCGCCGGGGTCAGCACTGGCAAACCGATGTGCCGCCAGAACTGCCAGCCGTTGGCGCCAAGCAGCGCAGCGGACTCGCGCCAGTCTTCACGCAAGGCGTCAAAGGCTGGGTAGAGCAGCAGCACGCCGAGGGGAATCTGGAAGTAGGTATAGAGGATGATCAGGCCGGTTTTCGAGTACAGGTTGAAGTCCTGAATGATCCCCGACTGCTTCAACATGATGGTGATGCTGCCGTTGAAACCGAGCAGGATGATGAACGCGAACGCCAAAGGCACACCGGCGAAGTTGCTGGTCATGTTGGCAAAGGCATTCACGAAGTTGCGCAGTTTCGAATTGACCCGACGCAGGGAGTAGGCACCGAGAACGGCGATGACGATGCCGAACACGCTCGACCAGAAACTGATTTCGAGGCTGTACTGGATCGCCTGCAAATAGAACTTCGAGCTGAAGATCTTGCTGAAGTTGGCCAAACCCCAGCCGAACTCTTCCGATTGCAAGCTGTTGATCATCACCCAGACCAGCGGGGCGATTTCAAAGACGATAAAGAACAGCGCGAAGGGCACCAGGCACAGCGCCGCCAGCCATTTGCCGCGAATCATCGAGTTCACTTGAGCAACTCCCGGCACACAGGTTTGTCGTGGGGCACGCCGAGCAATTCGCAGACGGTGCCGCAGATTTCGGTCTGCTTGGGTGCGGCGCCAGCGTCGAGGCTGAACGCGTCACCGAGGACAAACAGCGGCACCTGGCGTTCTTCCGGCAACAGGCCGTTGTGCGAGCGATCGTTGTTCATGCCGTGATCGGCGGTCACCAATACCTGATAGCCAGCGTCGAGCCAGCTTTGCAGATAGTCGGCAAGGATGATGTCGGCCGAGCGGGCGCTGTTGCGGTATTGCGAGCTGTCGAGGCCGTGCTTGTGCCCGGCGTCGTCGATGTTCATCGGGTGGATCAGCAGGAAATTCGGATCGTGGCGCAGGCGCAGGTTTTCGGCGTCGGCGAACAGGTGCGAATCCGGGTAGTGATCGCTCCAGTAGAAATGCCCGTGCTGGATCGGCAGCGACAGATTGTCGGTGTGGCGGTCGCGGGCGGCGACGAAGGGCGAGCGGTTGTACAACTCGCTTACCCAGTGATACGCCGCCGCAGCGGTTTTCAGACCGGCGTCGCGCGCGTAGTGATAAATGCTGCGCTGGTTGGACAAGCGCGAGACGTTGTTGTGGACGATGCCGCTGTCGATCGGCGGCACGCCGGTGAGGATGCATTCATAAAGCGGTCGGGACAGGGCCGGCAGTTCGCACTCCAACTGATAGAGCGCGGCGCGTCCTGCGCCAACATAAGCCTGCAGATGCCCCATGGCGTGACGTGCGACCTCGTAGTTGAGACCGTCGAGCACGACAAGGATGACGTTGTGCTTCATAGGGGCAAAAACTCCGCGAAATTCAAATATTCCGAAATCAACTCAATCCCTTGTGGGAGCGAGCTTGCTCGCGAAGGCGTCATGTCAGCCAACATCAATGCTGAATGAATAACCGCATTCGCGAGCAAGCTCGCTCCCACATTTGGAACTCCAGCGGATCCCGAAGAGGGATCTACAGGCTTATTTCATCTCGACGATGACTTCTTCGTTCCACGCCTGTGGCAGGGCTTTCGAAGTCTTTTCCCACGCATCGGCGTCTTTGATCGGGGTGACCTTTTTGTACTGCTCGTTCGGCAGCAGCTTGGCCTTCACGTCTTCCGGCAGTTGCAGGTGCTCGGCGCGGATCGGGCGGGCGTTGCCACGAGCGAGGTTGGTCTGGCCGGCGTCGCTGAAGATGTATTCGCGGGTCAGCTTGGCGGCGTTCGGGTTTTTCGCGTATTTGTTGATGATGGTGGTGTAGCCGGAAATCACCGAGCCGTCGGACGGGATCAGCACCACGTAGTCATCCGGGTTGGCCATCTTGGCTTTGTAGCTCAGGCCGTTGAAGTCCCAGACCACGCCGACTTCGATCTCGCCTTTTTCCATGGTGGCGATGGTCGGGTTGGCCATCGACAGGCGACCCTGTTTGGCGATGTCGGCGAACAGCAGCAGGGCAGGCTTGATGTTTTTCTCGTCGCCACCGTTGGCCAGTGCCGCTGCGAGAACGCCGTTGGCGGCTTGGGCGGCGGTGCTCACGTCACCAATGGAGACCTTGTATTTGCCGCCCTTGAGGTCAGCCCATTTGGTCGGCACTTCGGAGCCGTGCAGCAGCTTCTTGTTGACGATAAACGCGATGGTGCCGGTGTAGGCCAGTGCCCAGTTGCCGTCTTTGTCCTTGGCCCAGTCCGGGACTTGATCCCAGGTGCTTGGCTTGTACGGTTGCACCACGCCTTGCTTGACCGCGATCGGGCCGAAGGCCGCACCGACGTCGCCGATATCGGCAGTGGCGTTGTCTTTTTCGGCGGCGAACTTGGCGATTTCCTGGGCCGAGCTCATGTCGGTGTCGATGTGCTTCAGGCCGTAGGTCTTGGCCAGGTCTTCCCAGGTGCCTTTCCAGTTGGCCCAGTCATCGGGCATGCCGACGCTGTTGACGGCGCCTTCCGCTTTCGCAGCGGCTTCGAGGGTTTTCAGATCGGTGCCGGCCGCCATGGCGGAGGTGCACATTGCAATGGTCGAGCCTAACAGTGTTGCCAGGAAAAGCTGTTTCATTCCGAAGCTCCTTGGTCGTGTTCAACGCTGCGATTGCGGTGTGTGTTGGTCTAGGTCAGCAATACCTGAGCCAATTTAAGGGGGCTGGATGACACTTTGATGTCGGTGGCCTTGTGTCAGGCCTTTTATTTGCCCGGTATTGGCGGCTGCCAGATAAGCGTAGACCATGCCCAAAGGCCCGGAGAGCAAGGGACTTGGCCGATGTATTGCAAGTCGTGAAGACGACCGTTCGGTAGTTTTGTCATCTCTTGGTCATCTGCACTGCCTAGGCTTGCAACATCAGGAAACGGCTTGATCGCCGTGCAGTTTTGCCCCGAAACAGTGCTGGTCTAGTCCAGATAGGTAACGTTGATGCGCGATGAGGCAACAAAAGCGGTGACAGCGATTGGCCAGGTGTTGCAGGAGCAACTCGATCACGGGTTGCTGGCGGCGGGCAGCAAGTTGCCGGCCGAGCGCAAGCTCAGTGAGTTGTTCGGTACGACGCGGATTACTGTGCGAGAGGCGTTGCTGCAACTGGAGGCGCAGGGGCAGATTTATCGTGAGGAGCGCCGTGGCTGGTTCGTCTCGCCGCCGCGTCTGGCCTATAACCTGATGCAGCGCAGTCACTTTCACGCGATGGTCAGTGCGCAAGGGCGGGTGCCGTCGACCGAGGTGATTTCGGCGCGTTTGCAGCCGGCTTCGGCGGCGGTGTGTGCGTGGTTGCAGTTGCCGGCGTTGTCGAGCGTGATTCAGATTTGCCGGTCGCGGCGCATTGATGGGCGGTTGGTGTTGTATGTGGAGCATTATTTGAATCCGCAGTTTTTTCCGGGGATTCTTGAGTTTGATTTGAATCAGTCGATCACCGAGTTGTATGCGCGGCATTACGATTTGCACTATGGGCGGGTGCGCTTCGAGATTGTGCCTACGTCATTGTCTGTGGATGCGGCGGCGGCTTTAAGGGTGTCGGTGGGGAGTCCGGGGTTGCGGATTGCTCGGGTCAATTATGATCAGCATGAGCGGTTGATTGATTGTGATCTGGAGTTTTGGCGGCATGATGCGATTCACGTTGGGGTTGATGTTGTTTGATCGTTTTGGGGGCATATCCGTTGCTGCGGTAACGGCGGCTTAGGGTTTCGCCCTTACGGCGACTCACTTTTTTTACAAACGCCTAAAAAAGTAAGCAAAAAAACGCTTGCTCCTGCGTGCGGCCCGCTCGCTGGGGCTCGGGGTTCCTTCGCTGCGGGATCGATCCGGGCGCAGCGTCTACGGTTTGCTTCGCTGCACCTCCTCTCGCTGTGTTTGGCTGCGCCAAACGGTCGCTGCGCTCCCACGCCCGGATCAATCCCTCCACTCAGCCTTCCGACGTCGCCCGTGGATCAAGATCAAAAGCGGTACTCGAGCTAACGCTCATTGTGTCGAGTGGGGCGGCTTTGCCGCATGGGTGTTCGCAAATTAAAACTGTGGGCGCTGCGGTGCGACGGTTCGACCTGCCAGCGATGGCGGCCTGACAGTCGATCTGTTTCTGGCAGGCTGCACACGGTCCAATTGTGGGAGCGAGCCTGCTCGCGAAAGCGCTCCCACAGTCACCTCAACCCTACTGGCCTGCCCCCGCATTGGCATACAGATAATCCGTCGCCAACGAGGCCAATGTTCTCACGCCTACCACCAGCGCCGACTCATCGACAAAGAACCCCGGATTGTGATTCGGCGCTGCCTTGCTCATGTCCTGGTCTCTTGGCGTCACGCCGAGAAACACAAACAGTCCCGGCACTTCCTTGGCAAAGAACGAGAAGTCTTCCGCGCCACCCACCAGCGGTGCATTCACCACATCATCCTTGGCCGCCCACTTCAACGTCGGCAGCATTTTTTCCGTCAGTGCCGGGTTGTTGATGGTCGGGTCGTATTTTTCGATGATGGTGACGTCGGCTTTGGCGCCGCCGCTTTCGGCGATTTTTTCCACGGTCTGGCGGACGTCGGCATGCAGTTTCTGGCGGATGCCGTAGTCGTAGGAGCGGATCGTGCCGGTCATGTCGACGGATTCGGGAATGATGTTGTAGCGCGTCCCGCCGTTGATGGTGCCGATGCTGACCACTGACGGATAAGACGAGATATCGGTGCGGCGGCTGACCACGGTTTGCAGGCCGACGATGGTTTGCGCGCCGACGGTGATCGGGTCGATGCCGTCCCATGGGCGGCCGGCGTGGGTCTGTTTGCCGAGGATTTTGATGCGCAGGTCGTCGGAGCTGGCCAGGGTGGCGCCTGGGCGGAAGGCGATCTGGCCGGCGGGAACGCCGGCCCAGACGTGCAGGCCGAAGACCGCATCGGGTTTTGGTGATTTCATCACGCCTTCCTCGACCATCATTTTTGCGCCCCAGGTGTTTTTGCCGTCGGGGATGAAGTCGCTGGGGCCTTCTTCGGCGGGTTGGAAGTAGAACACCACGGTGCCGGGCAGGGTGTCGCGCATGCCCGTGAGAATTTTCGCCGTGCTCAGCAGGATTGCGGTGTGGGCGTCGTGGCCGCAGGCGTGCATGACGTCGACTTCTTTGTCGAGGTAGGTGCCTTTGGCTTTCGAGGCAAACGGCAGGTCGGAGACTTCCTTGACCGGCAGCGCGTCCATGTCGGCGCGCAGAGCCACGGTCGGGCCGGGCAGGGCGCCTTTGAGGACGGCGACTACACCGGTGCGGGCGACGCCGGTTTTGACGTCCAGGCCCAGGGCTTTGAGTTGATTGGCGACCAGCTCGGCGGTGCGTTTTTCCGTGTTGCCGAGTTCCGGGTGGGCGTGGATGTCGCGGCGGGTTTCCAGCAGTTCGGGCTCGAGCTTTTGCGCTTGTTCGGCGATCGTTGTGCGGGTGCTTTCCAGCGTCGCGGCGCCAGCGTTGCTGGCGAACAGGCTGAGTAGAACGGCTTGGGCAATGCGCGTCAGTTGCATCGGGTTCTCCTTGCTTATTGTTGTCGGGCTTCCCTGCCTGTGACTGCAACCGCGTGCCTGAGTGCTATTCCTTCGGCTGGCCGCCACCGGCAGTGATCACTTGCACGCTCATGCGCGGCGTCGCCAGATCGAGTCCGGCTTCGTCGAGATGGCGTTTGAGCGACAGGTTGAAGGCTCGAGACACTTCCCATTGTTTGATCGGCGCGGTCTTGAACCGCGCGCGCAGAATCGCGCTGCCGGATTCGAAACTTTCGACGCCCTGAATCTCCAGCGGCGACCAGATGTTGCGCCGTTGCAGCGGATCGGTGCGCATCTTCTGCCCGACTTCGCGCATCAGTTTGATCGCGTCGTCGATTTCCATGTTGTACGGCACCGCCACGCGGAAGATTGCGTAGCCAAATTCCCGCGAGTAGTTCTTGATGCTTTTGATTTCGCTGAACGGGATGGTGTGGACGATGCCGTCGATATCGCGCAGGCGCACGGTGCGGATGGTCAGGCCTTCGACAGTGCCGAGGTGGCCGCCGACGTCGACGTAGTCATCGATGGCCAGCGAGTCTTCGATGATGATGAACAGGCCGGTGATCAGGTCCGCTACCAGCGACTGCGCACCGAAACCGATGGCCAGACCGATCACACCGGCACCGGCCAGCAGTGGCGTGACGTTCATGCCCATGTTGGCCAGCGCGACGATCAACGCAATGATGAAAATCGCCACGAACAGCACGTTGCGGATCAGCGGCATCATCGTTTGCGCGCGGGCATTGGCCAGGCCTTTGCGCGAGCGGGTGAGGGCGTGGTGCACGGCGGTGTCGGCGAGGATCCAGATCAGCCAGGAGAAAACCAGTGTGCCAATCAGGCTGAACAGTTTGACGCTGATGTCATGGCCTTCGCCTTCGGCAAAACCGATCAGCGACTGGCCCCAGACGCGCAGGCCGAGTTCGATAAAGACCAGCCAGACCAGCAGGTGCGCGAGGGTATAAAAGAAGTTTTTCAGACGCTCGGAATACAGCGCGTGACGTTTCGGCCCGCGTTGCGGTTTCAGTGAGTGGCGGCGCACGAGGCCGTTGATCACCATGCACAACACCAGCAGCACGGTGCAGATCAGCGACTGACGCAGTGCGGTGCTGGTGTCGCCGGCGGAGACGAACGTGGCGAACAGCGAGATGCCGACCAGTACCAATGCCGGCACATACCAGAAGGTGCCGAGGATTTCGATGGTATCGCTGAGGGCGCGGCGGGTCAGGCGTCGTGACAGCGGCTGGTTGCGAATCAAGTGCGCGATCGGCCGGCGGAAACGCAGGATAAACAGGCCGGTCGAGATTGCCGCGAGGACATTGGCGATGGTTGCAGCGGTGTGGGCCAGATGCACGCCGAGGCTTTCGATCAGGCGCGGATCGTTCAACGCTTCACCGAACGCGGCGAAGCTGCCGATCAGCCACAGCGGCCGGAACGCCTGATGACGCAGGATGTACAGCGCACGATGGCGGTGCGGGCCGTCGAGCAGGGAAAACGCGATCACGCAGATCGCCGAGAAACAGGTGCCGACCACCAGCGCATAGGCCAGCACCATCGCCAGGCTTTTGCCTAGCGACGACGGTAGCGCGTAGCTCATGTAGACGGTCATTACCAACGCGATCAGCCATGGCCCGAGCTTGCGTAATGCAAAGCGCAGCATGTCGAGGGCTTTGGGGTGTTGCGGCAGTTCTTCGGTGAGGCCGAAGCGCATGCGTACCCGGTGACTGAGCCAGATCAGCGCGGCGGCGAGCAGGCTCCAGACCATCAGGATCATGGCGAAACCGAAAATGATCGGCAGCCACTCGTTGGCCGGTAGCAGCATCGCGCTCAGTTCGTCCTTGGCCAGGTCGAACTCGTTGCCCCAGCGGTTGAGCGGGCTGTCGGCACCGGTGAATTGCTTTTCGAAGTTGGCGAGGGTCCCGCCGATCAGGCCGAGTACGCCTTCTTCGGGGCTGGCCTGGGCCTTTTTGGTGGCGTCGCGCAGCTTTTTCAGGTCGGTCAGCAGTTGCGCGCGTTGCTTGTCGTTTTCCAGCGACTTGATGACTTCGTCGAGGGACTGGCCGAGCGGTTCCTGGGCTTCTGGCTGGGCCTTGTTGGTGTTGAGCAGACCAGGCAAGCCGACCGCGTGGGCGGGCGCCATCGGCAGCAGTGTCATCAGGCAGACAAGGAACAGACTGGGCAAAGCAAAAAGACGAGCGAACACTAGGCGGTCAACCTCGCAAGGGGCGGATTCGCTGGAGTGTACGAGGCCCACCCATTCAATGCGAGCCGGGCGCGGATTTATTCGTTGAGTTTGGCGAGGATCTTGTAGACCACCGTGGCGAGGATCGTCAGCATGCCGACCCACATGGCAAATACCCCGGCGTTCTTGTCACGGAAGTTGAAACCGATCGCCAGCAGGATCATCCCGCTCAGAATCGGAATGAGCATGGCGTGGAACGAAGACATCGAGATCATGGAGACTGCCTTGTCGAAATGAATGATGTAAGTCTAGGTCGGTTTTGGCGGAGCTGTTCTGATGTGTATCAGAGTTGAGCCGGTTTCAAGATGAAATTTGTGCTGCCTGAACTGACGCTTTCGCGAGCAGGCTCGCTCCCACATTGGAATGCATTTCAAACTGTGGGAGCGACGGTGCGACGATTCGACCTGCTTGCGAAGCTTTTAAGCTTTTAGGGTAATTCGCGGCAGGCGTAGAACGCGCTGAGCACTTTGACCAGATGCGCCAGGTCATGGCTGCCGCACAGTTCGCGGATCGAGTGCATGGCGAAGGTCGGCAGGCCGATGTCGACAGTGCGCACACCTAGGTGGCTGGCGGTGATCGGGCCGATGGTCGAGCCACAGCCCATATCGCTGCGCACCACGAAGCTCTGTACCGGCACTTCTTCGGCCATGCACAGATGGCGGAAGAACCCGGCGGTTTCGCTGTTGGTGGCGTAGCGCTGGTTGCTGTTGACCTTGATCACCGGGCCGGCGTTGAGTTTCGGGCCGTGGTTGGCATCGTGCTTTTCCGCGTAGTTGGGGTGCACGCCGTGGGCGTTGTCGGCCGAGACCAGCAGGGACTTCTGGATGGTGCGGACGAACTCGTCACCTTCCGGCAGCAGACGACGCAGGGTTTGTTCGAGCATCGGGCCATCGGCGCCGCAGGCCGAGCAGGAACCGACTTCTTCGTGGTCGTTGCACACCAGCACGCAGGTTTCGTCGGTTTCGGCGGTCAGCAAGGCTTGCAGGCCGGCGTAGCACGACAGCAGGTTGTCGAGGCGCGCGCCGGCAATGAAGTCGCCGTTGAGGCCGATCACTGCAGCGCTTTGCGTGTCGTAGAAACTCAACTCGTAATCGAGCACGACGTCGGCGTTCAAGCCATGTTCGCGGGCCAGTTGATCGGTGAGCACGGCGCGGAAGTCGACGCGCTCGTCACCGGCGAATTGCGCGAGGATCGGTGGCAGTTCGGTCTGCGCGTTGATCGCCCAGCCCTGATTGGCTTCACGGTTGAGGTGAATGGCCAGGTTGGGAATGATCGCGATTGGCGCCTTGAAGTCGATCAACTGGCTTTCGACTTTGCCGTCGCGGCGGAAGGTCACGCGGCCGGCCAGCGATAGATCACGGTCGAACCACGGCGCCAGGAGGGCACCGCCGTAGACTTCAACACCCAGTTGCCAGAAGCCCTGACGCTGCAGTTCCGGTTGCGGCTTGACCCGCAGGCACGGGCTGTCGGTGTGCGCGCCAACCAAGCGGATACCGCCGTGCAGTGGCGAGGTGCGGCCCATTTTGATCGCGACGATCGAGGAGTCGTTACGGGTGACGTAATAGCGGCCGTTCGGCTCGGTGGTCCAGGGCTCGCGCTCGTCGAGGCGCACGAAACCGGCAGCCTCCAGACGCTGCACCAGACTGGCGGTGGCGTGGAACGGGGTAGGGGAGGCCTTGAGAAAGTCGATCAGGCCTTGGTTCAACTCTTCGCGCATAAGAAACTCCAGACAGCAGTGGGCGGGAGTTTAACGCATCGGCCGGGGAATTGAATCTGCACCGAACCCATGTGGGAGCGAGC
Source organism: Pseudomonas sp. ok266 (assembly GCF_900110195.1). Classification (NCBI taxonomy): domain Bacteria; kingdom Pseudomonadati; phylum Pseudomonadota; class Gammaproteobacteria; order Pseudomonadales; family Pseudomonadaceae; genus Pseudomonas; species Pseudomonas sp. ok266. Next base: position 19,437 of record NZ_FOCU01000019.1, read on the forward strand.
CTGCTCGCTCCCACATGGGTTCGGTGGTGCTTGTCAGAACGGCGCAGGGCACTCGAAACGCAGGCGTTCGCCGGTTTGCGGATGGGTGAAGCTGAGCATGCTCGCGTGCAGGCACAGGCGTGGCCATGCCGCCAGCGCCTGCTCGTGGGCGTAGAGGCCATCACCGAGCAGCGGATGCCCGATCGACAGCATGTGCACGCGCAACTGATGCGAGCGGCCGGTGATCGGTGTCAGCTCAACGCGGCACCAGTCGCCGCAACGCTCCAGCACACGCCAGAAGGTCAGCGCATGCTTGCCGAATTCGTGGTCGACGACATGGCGCGGTTTGGTCGGCGGGTCGTAACGCAAGGGCAAATCGATGCTGCCACTGTCCAGTTCCGGCTGACCCCAGGCCAGTGCGGTGTAGGCCTTTTCAGTTTCGCGGTCATGAAACTGCCGTGACAGTTCGCGATGCGTATCGGCATCACGCGCCAGCAAAATGATGCCGGAGGTTTCCCAGTCCAGGCGATGGACGATGCGCGCTTCGGGGTAGCCGTTTTCCTGCAGGCGGGTAATCAGGCAATCCTTGTTGTCGTCGGCGCGACCAGGCACCGAGAGCAGCAACGTCGGTTTGTCGACCACCAGCACGGCGGCGTCCTGATGGATGATGCGGATGTTGGACAGCGGCATTAAAACAGCCTCGTAACAAATGCCAACGGCGGTTCAGGGCCATCCCGCATGGGGATGGCCCTGAACCGCCGTCGTACCTGCCGGATCGACTCAGCGATCAGGCAGGGTGATGTTGAGTTCCAGAATCGAGCAACTGCCCTGGCTTTCCAGTGCAACATGTACGTCGTCGTTGCCGATGTTGACGTACTTGCGGATCACGTCGACCAGTTCCTTCTGCAAGGCTGGCAAGTAATCCGGCGTGCTGCGCTGGCCGCGCTCATGCGCCACGATGATCTGTAGACGCTCTTTCGCTACCGAGGCGGTACTTGGCTTTTTGTTGGCACGAAAGAAGTCAAAAAGGTTCATTACCTACCTCCAAACAGGCGCTCGAAGAATCCCTTCTTCTCGACATCGAGGAAACGGTGGGCTTTTTCTTTGCCCAGCAAACGGTCGACGGTATCGCTGTAGGCCTGACCGGCATCGCTCTGGTCGTCGAGAATCACCGGGACGCCCTGGTTGGATGCCTTGAGCACCGCCTGGGATTCCGGGATCACGCCGAGCAGGGTTACCGAGAGGATTTCCTTGACGTCTTCAACGCCCAGCATTTCGCCCTTTTCAACACGCTCTGGATGGTAGCGAGTGATCAGCAAGTGTTCCTTGATCGGGTCTTCGCCACGTTCGGCGCGGCGCGATTTGCTGGCCAGCAGGCCCAGCATGCGGTCCGAATCTCGTACCGAGGACACTTCCGGGTTGGTCACGACGATCGCTTCATCAGCGAAGTACATGGCCAGGTGAGCACCTTTCTCGATGCCCGCCGGGGAGTCGCAGACGACGAACTCGAATTGTTCCTTGAGCTCCATCAGGACTTTTTCCACGCCTTCGACAGTCAGCGCGTCTTTGTCGCGGGTCTGACTGGCGGCCAGTACGTAGAGGTTTTCCAGGCGCTTGTCTTTGATCAGCGCTTGTTGCAGGTTGGCTTCGCCGTTGACCACGTTGACGAAGTCATACACCACGCGGCGCTCGCAACCCATGATCAGGTCAAGGTTACGCAAGCCCACGTCGAAGTCGACGATCACTGTTTTGTGGCCGCGCAGAGCGAGGCCGGTACCGATAGCGGCGCTGGTGGTGGTCTTACCCACACCACCCTTGCCGGATGTAACCACGAGAATCTTGGCCAAGGTGTTTCACCCCTAAGGAAGAAGGACTTTTTAGCCCCTGAAAAACATCTCTTGAAAACTACTGCAGTCGGACAGCCTTGGCTGGAATTCGGCATTGAGCCTTTTTCCTACTTCGTTTGAGCCGTTTTCGCTACGTTTTAGAGATGCTTGGAAAATGCGGCAGTATCCGTTAAAGCCGAATGATGTTCAACACGTCGCCCGACAGGCTGACCTGTACGCCCGAGCCCCACATAGGGTCGCGGCGCAAATCTTCGGAAACCTTGTAATGACCGGCGATGGAGATCAGTTCAGCGCTCAATTGCTGACAGAAAATCCGTGCCTTGGTGTCACCCTTCACGCCGGCCAGCGCCCGACCACGCATCGGGCCGTATACATGGATGTTGCCATCGGCGAGAAGTTCCGCCCCCGGACTGACCGAGGACACCACGACCAAATCGCCACCCTGGGCATATATCTGTTGGCCACCACGTACTGGCGTGGTGATGACGCGGGTCGGTTTGACCGTTGGCTCCGGCGGTTTTTCCGGCTTCTTTTTGACCTCGGCTTCGGGTGTTTCCAGCGGTCGTTCACGGGCGCCCGACGGCGGCAGCACCGGAATGTCGATAGCGATGGCGGCGGCGATATCTTCGATGCGGCTGGCGCGAATCGCCAGGGTGCGCAGGCCATGTTGACGGCAGACGCGCATCAGGCCTGGCAGATCGACGGCGCCTTCGCTCGGCGGCAGTTTGTCCAGCGCCAGAACCAGCGGCGCGTTGCTGAAGAAGTTCGGCGCCTGGGCAACTTTGGCGGCCAATTGCCGATCGAGGCTTTCGAGGTCGTTACGGGCCAGTTCCAGCACAGTAATGGCCAGCATGCTGCCCTTGAGCTGGAATACGGGATCTTGGTCTAACGGTTCGGTTTGGCTCATGTCGGCATACAACGGCTTGTCACTAAAAGTGCCGAGACTTATAACGAGAACGCCCGCAGGCCGCAAGCCGGGTCGAACGATGTAGAATGCGCGGCCACTGCATTTACGGAAGCTTTAATGGATCGCCCGCGTTTTCGAACAGCCTTTTTATCGCCACGCTTCTGGCCGCTCTGGTGCGGTCTGGGGCTTTTGTGGCTGATCGTCCAGTTGCCGTATCCGGTCTTGCTGACCATCGGTCGTGTTTTGGGCGCGCTGATGTATCGCGTGGCCGGCGACCGGCGGCGCATCGCCAAGCGCAATCTTGAACTGTGCTTCCCGGAAAAATCCGCCGCTGAGCGCAAACGCCTGCTCAAGGAAAATTTCGCCTCCACCGGTATCGCCTTTTTTGAAATGGCCATGAGCTGGTGGTGGTCGCGCGAGCGTCTGGCCAAGCTGGCCCACGTTGAAGGCCTGGAGCATTTGCAAAAGGCCCAGCGCGAAGGCAAAGGCGTGATTCTGATGGCCGCGCATTTCACCACGCTGGAAATCGGCGCGGCGTTGCTCGGTCAGCAGCACACGATTGATGGCATGTACCGCGAACACAAAAACCCGCTGTTCGACTTCGTCCAGCGTCGCGGTCGCGAGCGGCACAATCTCGACTCGCTGGCCGTGGAGCGTGACGACGTGCGCGGCATGCTCAAGCTGCTGCGTTCCGGTCGCGCGATCTGGTATGCGCCGGATCAGGACTATGGCGCCAAGCAGAGCATTTTCGTGCCGCTGTTCGGCATTCAGGCGGCGACTGTGACAGCGACGACGAAATTTGCGCGTCTGGGCAAGGCGCTGGTGGTGCCGTTCACCCAGGAGCGTCTGGCCGACGGCAGCGGTTATCGCTTGGTGATTCATCCGCCGCTGGAAGATTTCCCCGGCGAAACCGAAGAAGCCGACTGCATCCGCATCAATCAGTGGGTCGAGAGTGCGTTGCGTGCCTGCCCCGAGCAGTACCTGTGGGCTCATCGACGCTTCAAGAGCCGTCCACCGGGCGAGCCGAAGCTGTACGCCAAACGCGGTTGATTCTCCCATCCTTTCAAGCACCATGGAGTGTTGCGATGAGCCCAGCTGAACCGGTCACAGGTTTGATTCTTTCCGGCGGCGGGGCTCGGGCGGCGTATCAGGTGGGCGTGTTGGCGGCGATTGCCGAATTGCTGCCGCTGGGTGCGGACAATCCGTTTCCGGTGATCGTCGGCACCTCGGCCGGGGCGATCAACGCCGTCAGCCTCGCCAGTGGCGCTAGCGACTTTCGCGCCGCCATCGAACGCCTGACCTTGTTCTGGCAGGGCTTTCGCAGCGATCGCGTGCTGCGCAGTGACTGGCCCGGGGTTATCCGTCAGGCCAGCCGTTTTGTCAGCCACAGCCTGCTCGGCCTCGGTCGGCAACTGCCGGTGGCGCTACTCAACAGTTCGCCGCTGCGCGCTCTGCTAAATGAAAAACTGCACATGCCCGGTATCGCCGAATCGATCGCGCGCAAGCAATTGCATGCGGTGGCGGTGACGGCGTTCGGCTACGAATCCGGGCAAGCGGTGACGTTCTATCAGGGCGGCGGCAAGATCGATTCATGGCTGCGGCATCGGCGCATTGGCGTGCCGACGGAGCTGACGGTGGAGCACCTGCTGGCCAGTTCGGCGATCCCGTTGCTGTTCGCGCCGGTCAAACTCGGCGATGAATATTTTGGCGACGGCGCGGTGCGGCAATCCGCACCGATCAGCCCGGCACTGCACCTGGGCGCGAGCCGAGTGCTGGTGGTGGGCGTCAGTGGCAACCCGCGCGGCTTTGATCCGCAGCAGCCGCTGGAACGCGCCTACACCGGGCAACAGCCTACGCTGGCGCAGATTGGCGGGCACATGCTCAACAGCACGTTCATTGACAGCCTGGAGAGCGACATTGAGTTACTTCAGCGTCTCAACCAGTTCAGCCATTTGATGCCCGCCGGCACGCCGACCCGCGAGTTGGGTGTGGCGCCGGTGGAGGTGCTGGTGATCTCGCCGAGCCAGCCGATCGATGAAATCGCGGCACGGCATCGCCAGGAGTTGCCGGCGGCGTTGCGCTTGTTCTTGCGCGGACCGGGCGCGACCAAGACGAGTGGGGCAGGGGTGTTGAGTTATCTGTTGTTCGAGGCGGGGTATTGCAGCGAGTTGATTGATCTGGGGCGGCGGGATGCGTTGGCCAAGCGCGAGGAGCTGTGCCGGTTTCTCGGGATATCCGAAACGGTGGCGTCCGCCTCGAATCTTGTTTGAACCCATTCGCGAGCAAGCTCGCTCCCACAGGGTTCGGCGTCGTATGCGGAATTCGCCTTCAACATAGAACCACTGTGGGAGCGAGCTTGCTCGCGAAGGCGTCCTTGCGGACGCCGCCGGATCAGAAGTGGTACTTCACCAGGAAGCTGGTGTTGCTCTGATTGGTCTTGAACGCACCGGTGTCGTCGATGCCGTACTTGTCTTTCCAGTAGTCGTATTCCACACCGACGTACAACTGCTTCTCGCCGAGACGCAGCGCTTTGCCCAGGTCATATTTGATCTGTGGGTTGAAGTGCAGGTTGGCGTGGTACTCGCCCTTTTTGTTGACGTCGTTGTCGCTGACCCAGTCCATGAAACCGTCGATCAGGATGTTCGAGTTGCCAACCGGAATGGTGTACGACCACACCGGGGTGATCTGCCAGACGTTGTCGCCCGCACGTGGGCCTTCGGTGTGGCGCTGATAGAAGTTCAACTGGAAGTAGTCGAAGCCCGGGATGGCCAGGTCGAAACCAGGGCCGATCAGGTAAGACTCGACATCACCTTCACCGAACTCGTAGGTCATCGCCAGCAGTACGTCTTTGATCGGGCCGAATTCGATCTTCTGGTCGAGGATCTTGCCCAGCGACAGGCGCGGGCTGAACTCGCCGTAATACGTGTTGTTGCCGACGCCGCTGTCAGGCTTGCCGTTGTAGAAGATCTTGTCGACGAACAGGAAGTTGTCCCCGTACTTCCACGCATCGGCGTGCTCGAAGGTGACGGTCTGCTGGATGCGCGGGTTGACCTGGAAGTCCTTGCCATAGAGGTAGGTCAGGCTGTTGTTCTGCCACTGCAGCAGGCCTTCGGCCATGGCCTGGCCGCCGGCCAACATCGATCCCGCGAGCATCAGGCTGGTGCACATACGTTTCATTCGGTTGCTCCCAAAGTAGGTGTTCCACGTTATTTTTTTTAAGATCGGCGCTCTGGTGTGGCGCCTTTTTTCGTTGCTGCAAAAACTCATCCGATCGGTCAGCTTCGTTGCTGTTAGCAAGAGCTGAGCCAAGGCTTTCGAAAAGCAAAAAAACACCCGCTCGGCTGCTGAAAAACAGTCGATTGAGTGTGTTTTCGGGATGCCTCGGTACTGACCGGGGCCGGGATATGTTGGCTTTTCGGTCAGGAATTAAATCCGGGCTTTTTTTTAGACCGAATTCAGAAGGCCGCGGAGAATACTGACTCCTCGGCCTGCTCTCAAGTGCCCCGCAACAGAGCACCGACGACAGGTATGGGGCACGGTTGCGGGCCATCTTAGAAATGCACCTTTACCAGCAGGCTGGCGGTGTTCTGATTGGTGTCGAAGTTGTGCGTGTTTTCGACGCCGTATTTATTTTTCCAATAGCTGTATTCGGTGCCGACATACAGTTGCTTCTGGCTCCAGCCCAAAGCTTTGCCCAGGTCATATTTGATCTGCGGATTGATGTGCAGGTTGGCGTGGTAGGTGCCGCGTGAGTTCTCATCGTTGTCGACTACCCAATCGAGGTAGCCGTCGATCAGCACATCGGAATTGCCCAGGGGAAAGCTGTAGGACCAGCCGGGGGTGATCTGCCATACGCCGTCGCCGGGGCGTGGGCCTTCGGTCTGGCGGCGAAAGATGTTCAGGGTGACGTAGTTGAAACCGGGCACCTTGAGGTCGAAACCTGGGCCGATCAGGTAGGCCTCGCTGTCGCCTTCGCCATATTCGTAGGTCATGGCCAGCAGGACGTCTTTGATCGGGCCGAACTCGAGCTTCTGGTCGAAGATCTTGCCGAACGAGAAGCGCGGGGTGAATTCACCGTAGAAGGCGTGCGGGCCTTTGTTCGCGTCTTCCTTGCCGTTGTAGAAGATTTTGTCGACAAACAGGAAGTTGTCGCCGTACTTCCATTTGTCGGCGTGCTCAAAGGTCAGCGTCTGCTGGATCGATGGGTTGATTGCGAAATTCTTGCCGTACAGATAGCTCAGGCTGTTGGTCTGCCACAGCAGTAAATCGCCGGCCATGGCCTGACTCGCGGCCAGCAGGCCGCCACTCAACAGAACGTTGGTTTGCGTGCGAATCATCTGTTGCTCCCTCTTGTTTTTATTGTTTGAGGCAGGGTGTTGCACAGTCCCTGTGGGAGCGAGCTTGCTCGCGAAAGCGGTGTGTCATTCAACAGTGATGTTGACTGACATGGCCTCTTCGCGAGCAAGCTCGCTCCCACAGGGATAATCAGTAATGCTGTTAATGCGCATGGCAGTCATTGATCGCCGCGCGCTCTTTGCCGCCGAGAATGTTGAACAGCAGGTTCAGCGTCAGCGCACTGAGCGTTGCCATGGCGATGCCGCTGTGGGTAATCGGGCTCATCCACATCGGCAAATGCGCAAAAAACTCCGGACGCACCACCGGGATCAGGCCCATGCCAATGCTCACCGCGACCAGCAACTGGTTGCGCCGGTCACCGATGTCGGCTTCCTGGAGAATCTTGATTCCGGTCGCTGCGACCATGCCGAACATCGCAATCGCTGCGCCGCCGAGCACCGCCGGCGGAATCGACGCCACCAGAAATGCCGCTTTCGGCAGCAGGCTCAACACGATCAGCAAGCCACCGGCAACGATGGTTACCGAGCGGCAGCGCACGCCGGTCATCTGCACCAGGCCGATGTTCTGCGCGAACGAGGAGTGGGTGAAGGTGTTGAAGAAACCAGCGACAAACGAGGCGCCGGCATCACACAGCAAGCCGCGACGCAGCATGCGCGGGCAGACTTCCTGGCCGGTGATCTTGCCCAGCGCGAGGAACATCCCGGTGGATTCAACAAAGATGATCACCACCACCAGACACATCGACAGGATCGGTGCCAGTTCGAATTTCGGCATGCCGAAATGCAGCGGAGTGACGAACTGAACCCATGGCGCGTTGGCCATGCCGCTCAGGTCGACCATGCCAATCGCGCCGCACAGGATGTAGCCGAAGCACATGCCGATCAGTACGGAAATGTTGACCCAGAAACCGCGCATGAAGCGGTGGACCAGCAGAATAGTGCCCAACACCAATGCGGCGATGGCCAGATAAATCGGTGAGCCGAATTGCGCAGCAGCGGCGCCGCCACCGGCCCAGTTCACGGCCACGGGGAACAGCGACAAACCGATCGAGGTGATGACCGTGCCGGTCACCAGCGGCGGGAAAAAGCGCACGACCTTGGACATGAACGGTGCGATGAGCATGCCGAAGAAGCCGGCAGCGATCGTCGCACCGAAGATGCCTTGCAGACCGATACCGGGCATGCCGGCCATGGCGACCATGCTGCCGACTGCAGCAAAACTGGCGCCCATCATCACCGGCATGCGAATGCCCATCGGGCCTATGCCCATGGATTGCACGATGGTGGCGATACCGGCGACCAGCAGGTCGGCGTTGATCAGGAAGGCAATTTCTTCACGACTCAGGCCAGCGGCCTGTCCAATGATCAGCGGCACCGCGATGGCACCGCCGTACATCAGCAGAACATGTTGCAAACCGACCAGGATCAGTTGCAAAAGGGGCAATCGCTGAATGGCGGGTGCGTCGGGGATGCGCGCTTTGGACAGCTCGGACATGCAACACCTCGGATCTTTTTTATTCTTGTGATTGAACAGCTGCCGGGTTGCTCACAGCTGTTTCTTTGCATCAGGTAAAACCGCTTTAAGGCGATTCGCGAGCAGGCTCGCTCCCACAGGAAATGCGCGATCTCTGTGGGAGCGAGTTTGCTCGCGAAGCTTTGTTGCTTAGTTGGTCTGTGCTCCCTGGGCAATCCATGCACCGATCAGGTCACGTTCTTGCTGGGTCATCTGCGTGATGTTGCCCAGTGGCATGATCTGCGTGGTGATGGCTTGCGCCTGGATGCGCGCCGCGTTCTGGCGAATTTGCTCTGGGGTGTCGAACATCACACCGGCAGGCGCCGCACTGAACAGCGGGCTGGTCGGTTTGGCCGAGTGGCAAACCGCGCAACGTTCCTGAATCACGTTGTGCACTTTGTCGAAGGCCGGACCTGCGTTGGAGGCTTGCGCCGGTGCTGCTGCAGGGGCTGCGGGTGCAGCAGGTGCCGCCGCTTCAGCCGGTTTCGCGCCACCGCCCAGTGCCGTTTCCGGCAGCGGTTGGTACTCGATTTTGGCTGGTGCCTTGGCCACTTCCGGTGCGGTCGACATCGGCGTTGGGCCGGTGACGTACGCCAGGGTGATCATGCCCACCGCTGCAACCGGCAGAGTCCAGGCAAACTTGTGGCTGTCGTGACGGGTGTTGAAGTAGTGACGCACCAACACCGCCAACACCGCGATCCCGGCCAGGATCAACCAGTTGTACTGGCTGCCATAGGTGCTCGGGAAGTGGTTGCTGATCATGATGAACAGCACCGGCAGGGTGAAGTAGTTGTTGTGACGCGAACGCAGCAAGCCTTTGGCTGGCAGCGCCGGATCCGGCGTGCGGTTCTCGGCAATTGCGGCAACCAGTGCACGCTGCGCCGGCATGATGATGCGGAACACGTTACCGACCATGATGGTGCCGATGATCGCGCCGACGTGCAGGTACGCACCACGACCGCTGAACACTTTGCTGAAGCCATACGCTGCGCCGATGATCAGCACGAACAGAATGAAGCCGAGCAGAGCAGGGCGTTTGCCCAGTGCCGAGTCGCACAGGAAGGAGTAGATGAACCAGCTGAGGAATAGCGAGCCGATACCGATGGCCACGCCTTCAGGGCCGCTCAGGGTGCTGCCCGGAGCCAGCAGGTAGAGCGTTGGGTTGGAGTAGAACACCACGCACAGCAGCGCGATCCCCGACATCCAGGTGAAGTAGGCTTCCCATTTGAACCAGTGCAGGTTCTCCGGCATCGCCGGCGGGGCCAGTTTGTATTTTTCCAGGTGATAGATACCGCCACCGTGGATCGCCCACAGGTCACCGGCCAGGCCGGTTTTCGGGTTGACGCGGTTGAGGTTGTTCTCCAGCCAGACAAAGTAGAACGACGCGCCGATCCAGGCCACGCCAGTAATCATGTGAACCCAGCGCACGCTCAGGTTCAGCCATTCCAACAGATGTGCTTCCACAGTCTTTACCTCTCGCCTGTCACTCTTGTTGTCGAGTGATCAGACCTTCTCTTATTGGTGGGGGGCGAGGATCAAACGCTCATCCTCTTTGAAAAAATGCTCATCGCAGTTATTGCCTGTGCCACTGCGATCAACCACCAGGAAGTCATCCCGCTTTTCGATCGTCAGCACCGGATGGTGCCAAACGCCGCGATGGTAATTAATGCCCTGCCTGCCGTTGGTGACGAAGGCGCGGACCAAGCCTGATACAGGTTCATCGCCAACTGGCGCGACCACGATCAGAAAGGGATTGCCGAGCAGCGGAATGAAAGCCTGGCTGCCCAGCGGATGGCGTTCCAGCATGCAAACGGTCAGCGGCATGTCCTGCGCGTCGGCGCGGAAGATGCTGATGATCGCGTTGTCCTCAGGCTGAGCGGTTTCGACCGTCGCCAGTTTATGGAAGCGCATGGTCGAACCGTTGTTGATCATGAAGTGATCGCTGCCGTCGGTTTCGATCACGTCACCGAAAGGGGCGAAGGCTTCTTTGCTCAGCGGTTCAATCGTTAGTGTGCGCATGCTGTTCTTCTTATCCGAATTCTGTGTTGTTGGTTCTATTGCTTTCGCGAGCAGGCTCGCTCCCACATTTGGAATGCAGTCCCCTGTGGGAGCGAGCCTGCTCGCGAATGGCCTCACCGCTTATTTAGCGACCTTGCCCAGTACGCGCAGGCGGCTCACACCACCATCCGGGAACACGTTCAGGCGGATGTGGGTGATCGGGCCCAGCGCCTTGATCTGCTCGACGAAGGTGTGTTCGGCGTGCATTTCCAGCTTCTGGCTTGGCAGCAGTTCACGCCAGAACAGCGACTGGGTTTCGATCTGGCTGTCAGTACCACCTTTGACGAACGCACCCTGGATCGAGCAAGTGTCCGGGTAGTTGCCTTTGAAGTGCAGGGTGTCGACGACGATCTTCTCGATCTCGCCCGGGTGACCCAGCGCGACGATGACCCAGTCATTGCCTGGCGTGCGACGACGTGCAGTTTCCCAGCCGTCGCCCATGTTGATGCCACGGCCCGGGTTGAGGATGTTGCTCATGCGGCCGAAGTGTTCGTCGGAGCAGGCGAGGGCGCGGCCACCATTCAGGGCTGCTGCCAGATCGACTTGCTCGTTGTCACCCACAGCGGACCAGTCGCGGAACGGAATGCCGTACACGCGCAGACGGGCGACACCGCCGTCCGGGTAGATGTTGAAGCGCAGGTGGCTGAACGCTTGGTCGTTGCTGATTTCGTGGTAGTGGTGGCTGTTGCCCTGCAGCTCAACGGCCGACAGCACTTCAGTCCACTGGGTGTTTTCATCAGGCTCGCCCGACGCCAGGAAGCACGCTTCCAGAGAGGCCGATGGCGGGAAGTTGCCGGTGAAGAATGAAGTATCGATGTCCACGCCTTTGATCGAGCCCGGTACGCCCAGACGGATTACGGCGCTGTCGAAGCCTTCGAAGCGCTTGCGGCGTGATTCCCAGCCGTCCATCCACTTGCCGTTGTCATCGAACACGCCCTCCTTCCATACGGCCGGGGTCGGTTGGAACAGACGATTGGCGTCTGCGAACCAGTCATCGGTGACCGAAATGATTTTGGTGCCCAGACGGGCATCGGCCAGGTTGACGAATTTTTCGAAAGGTACGGCGTAAGCTTTCATTCTTCTTGTCTGCCTTTAAAAAAGTGGCTGGGGATGCTTGCAGGACCCTGGGTACTCTCCGCGTTTGATGTACTCGGGTCAGGCTTGCTAAAGAGTCAGTAAACGGAACAGGGCGATCTTGTTGATCTCCGCCAGCGCGCATTTGAACTCGGTGTCTTGCGAGTTGTGAATGCGCGTTTCGAACGCCGCGAGGATCTGATGCCGGTTGCTGCCTTTTACCGCCATGATGAAGGGAAACTTGAACTTGGCTTTGTAGGCGTCGTTCAGCTCGGTGAAGCGCTGAAACTCTTCGGCCGTGCATTGGTGAATACCGGCGCCAGCCTGTTCATTGGTGCTGGCTTCGGTCAATTGGCCCTGGACGGCGGCTTTGCCGGCCAGGTCCGGGTGAGCGTTGATCAGCGCCAGCTGGCTGGCGTGATCGGCGCTCAACAGGATGTCGCTCATGCGCTGGTGCAGGGTTTCGATCTCGTCGATCGAAGCGTCCACGCCCAGGTCGTAGGCCTTCTCGGCCACCCATGGCGAATGTTCGTAGATGTCGGCGAAGGCGTTGACGAAAGCGTCGCGGCTCAGGGTCGACGGTTGCAGGGTTTGAAAGCGGCTCATTTCGCGGCCTCTTGGTACGGGTGGGTTTCGTGCCAGTGACGCGCGATGTCGACGCGACGGCTGAACCACACCTGTTCATGACTTTTGGCGTATTCGATAAAGCGTTTGAGCGAAGCGAGGCGACCCGGACGGCCGATCAGGCGGCAGTGCAGACCGATCGAGAGCATCTTCGGCGCTTCGGCACCTTCGGCGTAAAGCACGTCGAACGCGTCTTTGAGGTATTCGAAGAAGTCGTCACCCTTGTTGAAACCTTGCACCTGGGTGAAGCGCATGTCGTTGGTGTCGAGGGTGTACGGGATCACCAGATGCGGCTTGCCGGTCGGGTTGTTCGGTTCCCAGTAGGGCAGGTCATCGTCGTAAGTGTCGCAGTCGTAGAGGAAACCACCTTCTTCCATGACCAGGCGACGGGTGTTCGGGCCAGTGCGGCCGGTGTACCAGCCCAGTGGGCGCTCGCCGGTGATTTCGGTGAGGACGCGGATCGCTTCGAGCATGTGCTCGCGTTCCTGCGCTTCGTCCATGTACTGATAGTCGATCCAGCGGTAGCCGTGGCTGCAGATCTCGTGGCCGGCATCAACCATCGCGCGGATCACGTCCGGGTGGCGTTGGGCGGCCATGGCCACGGCGAAGATGGTCAACGGAATGTCGAATTCCTTGAACAGTTTCAGAATCCGCCAGACGCCGGCGCGGCTGCCATACTCGTAAAGCGATTCCATGCTCATGTTACGCGCGCCTTGCAGCGGCTGAGCGGCAACCATTTCGGAGAGGAAGGCTTCGGATTCTTTGTCGCCGTGCAGGATATTGCGCTCGCCGCCTTCTTCGTAATTGAGTACGAACGACAGAGCGATGCGGGCATTGCCCGGCCAGTGTGGGTGAGGAGGGTTACTGCCGTAACCGATCAGGTCGCGTGGGTAGTCAGCGCTCACTGCAGTCTTCCTTCTTATTCGTTGACAGATGGGTGTGGCGGCCTGGCAGGCTGGCGTCACAGCGATGGGCTGATTGTATACAACTTTATTCGCAATTTGTAAGCCTGAATTTTCGCATTTTTCGCCGACTGTCATCTTTTCCTGGTATTGGCGTGAGCCTGCAAGAAACCTGCCTGACCAGTCAGTTAATGGATAGGAGGTGCAATGTATAGGCGTGTTGCTGGCAGAACGCGGGGAAAGCCCCGATTGGCGGGGGTGGTGTGAAAAATGTCGTTTTTATTGTGTACAATTTTTTTGAAAAGTGTCTTAATCAGTCGCTCGCCGCAGCTTTTCGTGCTCCGAATCGGTGCGGTCTCCTTTTTATCTGACTTCGGGAGGCGCGAGGTCTGACTGCTTCCACGCAGGCAGGCGCGCAGAATCAATGGGACGTTTGACAACACACGTTTTGGACGCTGCACACGGTTGCCCGGGCAGTTCGATCAAGGTCGAGCTGTACCGCGTTGAAGGTTCGCACCTGGAATTGGTCGCCAGTGCGATAACCAACAGCGATGGCCGGGTCGATGCGCCGCTGCTGCAAGGCGATGATTATCGTACCGGGGTTTATCAGGTTCAGTTCCACGCTGGCGATTACTACCGCGCCCGCGGCGTTCAGTTGCCGGAGCCGGCATTTCTGGACGTGGTTGTACTGCGCTTCGGCATCTCTGCCGAACAGGATCACTACCACGTGCCATTGCTGATTTCGCCTTACAGCTATTCCACGTACCGGGGCAGCTGACCCCCAAGCAGCTGCCCACCACCGGGAAGCGACTGCGCATATAGCTTCTTTGGTCTTTCGCCCGCTCACACTGCGGGCTTTTTTATGCCTGACTAATCTGCCCGCCTGTGCTGCAGAGAACTCCGGAGCTCATTCAGCTGTGTCGGGTGACAATAAGGTTATGTTCGTGAGTGGGGAGAGGCTCGTTGGTGCCCAGCAAAAAAACGATTCTGTTGGTGTGCAAATGCACCATCAACTCGTCTTTGACCTGTACGTCCATGTTGTCGACAAAGACTCTTTTCTTGAGCCAGGCAACTGGATCAGGGAGAAAAACAGTGTTGTTTTGAATCCTGTCCATGAACAGGATGAAAACAGGATCAACCCCCGTTCGCTTGATCAATAAGGCATTCCCCTGGTTGGCGCCGAAATCATGGGCAATGGAGTAGCCGTGCGCGCTAAGAAGATCTTTGAACAGTGTTCGCGTTGTTCGGCGACCCCTTTGGTGTTGCGAGCCGGAGAACAGTTTCGGGTTGAAGTCGATTCTTCGCAGACCTTCAGCGGAAGGTAGCGGCATACGCATGTAGCCATTTACGTCAGTCGCAAGCGGCGAGAGGAGCATTAGCGGGTCGCTCAAGTCTTGACGAGCGACTCTGTTATCGCCCGTGAAAATAGAGCGATTTTCCCAGTACTTGAACGTCTCGAACAATGCACTGATCCCGGACCCTGTCATTTTCTCGGAGTGATTAGCTCGATTGAACATCTCCCGTGCGGCTTTACTTGCAGAGTGATCGGAAAGATAGGGGAACTGATCGCTGACATATTGAGTCAGGCTTTTCTCAAATGGCCGACTCTCCACGATTCTCCATGCCTGACTGCCATGCCCCGTATTGCCCTCCCACTTCACCGCCGCCCTGGGTTGCAACTCAGGATTGCTCAGCAGCAACTGTTCGAAAGCATCGAAACGAGTAGCAGAAAACTGTGGCGGCTTGATGAAGGCAAAGGCGTCAATGGCGTGGCTCGGCTGGTCAAGTATCGCAAAGTGCTTGCCGCCGATTTCGATGGAGTCGCCGGCTGACGGTTTCGTCGTGGTTCCCCAGCCTTTCCATAATTCACTGATGCCCATGAGTACGAAGGGATTGAGAGGATCACTGTCTTCTGGCAGTCGAGGGCGTTTACTTGGGCTCGGGCCGGGCTTTTCTGACCGGGGCAGGGCACGGGAACTGCCTGCTTGCGGAGCTTGTTGTGTATCTGTAGTCGTCTGCAATTTACGGCGCCAGACGAATTGCCCGGGAATCTGCTCGAACGCTATATCCGGCACATTGATCGTTGTTGCTGAAGCCAGTTTGTATTCGCCTTGTTCGTTCCTGCGAACCAGGACGGTTCCTTCGGCGATATCGACATAGGTTTTCCCACGCGGCCCTTTGCGAATACCGTCCAGGGACTCCCGCGCGGCAGGGAGAAGGGTCGCCAGGTGCGGGTCGACGAGGATGATTGCTTGTAGTGGTTCGGCAGTCCGTGGCTGCGCAGACAGACTCCTCTGTCTGGAGTGAGCCGCGTACCACTGTGCCTCGATGCGCCAACGTGACTGGCCGTGGATTTTTTTCAGAATGGGTGGTGTCACGCCCGGAGCCGCGGGCCAGGGAATCTGGTAGTGACCGGCGGTGTTGAGTTCAACCCGGTAATGCCGGCCGTCTTCCAGGTGCGCGTAAATCTGGCCGCCCGGGGCCACGAATAACCCGTCGACGGAATTGTGCGGCTGTAGAAGAGCGGCTTGTAATACCGGCAGGGATATCTCGGCCAGTCTGGCATTGGTTTCGGTGAGCAGCGGATCCGTTATGTAACTCACCACCACGCGTGGGGCGCCTGCCATTTCACTGCCAGACGTACCGGCAGTGGAAGTGTCGGGCAGTTGTTTCGTACCTGGCGCAAAAATGTCAGAACCCTGGGTGTTTTTGAGGCTGCCATTGCCAGCGGCAGATCTGTTGATCGCCGAAGTGTCGGGCGAAGCAGGGCGGACTGTTGTCTTTGTGGGTTTGGTCATTTGAAGTATCTCTAAGCTGTTCATGTTTTTTGGTTGACTGTCCTGCGCGGTCATTGGTCTTTGAAAATGAACAGCGTTGTCTGCCCCAGAACATCTGTCTGGGTGCCGCCGAGCAGGTAGCTGATCTTTTTTTCTGTGCGGTAAGTCGACAAAGGCTTTGGTTCGCTGCTGGATGTTTGCAGCACGACTTCATTGTTCTCAAAACGCTCAGGCCGAAATCGCTGCAGGCGCCCGTCGTTAAGAGGTGGCAGTTTCAGTACGAACACGTGATCGATTTTCTCGCGGTGAAACAACAATTCGTTTTCCGCAAGCGTGTTTGTCGGGTTGCTTACCACGTAACCGTCATCCTCCAGAATCTGCCTGAACAGCCTGCGCAGATTGGCCGCAGTGGGCGTCGTGGCGTACTCGTTCCAGTGGCGAGAGAAGCGCCCGGGATCAAAATCCAGGCGCATCAGGCCTTCACCCAGCGAAGCAGGAATCGCCAGGGTGGGTTCCGGTCCGGACAGAGGGCGCAACATGAGGAGCGGGTCGGCCAGCTCTCGATTCGGTGCTCTGCGCCGATCCCTGTTGGCCCAGTAACCAAACACCTGGTTCATCAGCGCCAGACCAGGGGCAATGATGATTTCCGATCGGTTCGCCTGATTGAACATGGCCCGGGCGAGTGAATTGACGGATTGATCCGACAAGTATTTGAAGGTTCTGGCGATGTACCGGGTGATCGGCATCTCGAAGGGCACGACACTGTCGAGGACCGTCCATTGGTGGTTTTGTTTAACCGCCCACTTGGGCTGCAGCGACGGGTTGTCCCGCAGCATGTATTCGAAAGCGTCATACAGGGCGGGCGAGAACAACGGATGCTGCAGGTAGACCAGTCGCGGGTTGGCATTCAGGTCTTGTTGCATCACCCGGTAATACTGCCCGTCGATCTCGATATGCTGACCCAACGCTGGTCGGACACGGTGTCCCCAGTTTCGCCATAAACCGAAACTCAAGTTGATCGCGTCAGGGTTGTCCGAGAGCAGGCTTTCGGTCAGCGCCCGGGTGGCGTCTGTCCCTTCTTCCTGATGCGGGCGTTTGCTGGGGCCGGCCATGGGGTCCGACGTCTCGGTCGAGGTTTTGCGTTTGTCCTGCGGCGGGTGTTGTGCAGGCAAATCGGTTGGCCCGGTCTTGCGGCGCCACAGTCGCGTCCCGGGAATCTGTTCGAACAATAAAGCGGATACTTCGCGCGCCGTCGCGGAGGTCTGCTGATAGTGACCGTTGGCGTTTTTACGCACCATGACGGTTCCTTCTGCGGTATCGATATAGGTTTTTCGGTGCTTGTCGTAGCGAACGCCGTCCGGTGTTTGCAGGCGGGGGGAGAGCAGGGCGGCGGCATCGGGGGCGAGGTAGGTCGGCTGTTCCCCGGGGATACGCTCAGCGGCTGCAGCTGGCCCGTCATTGTCTGGGGTGTGCGCCAGCCAACTGGGTCGTTCGAAGGTCCAGACTGGCTGGCGCTCGGTTTTGATCAGGAAAGGACCCGCCAGATGCGGAGTGAAGTTGAAGGGAATCCGGAAGCGGCCATCGTGATGGATTTCGACCAGCAGATGCCCTGCATTTTCAACATGGGCGTACAGCTTTCCTTCCGGGCTGGTGAACAATCCGCTGTCGGGATCCAGCCGTTGTAGCAGGTGCACTTGATCGGCAGGCCAGCTGATGGCGCGCAGAGCGGCCGCTACCGACACGGGGTAGACGGCAGATGCCTCGTGGACCTGCACTGGCTGTTGACGCCCGGAATTGCTCGGCAGGTCTGCAGAGGATTGCGTGGTTTCGCCGGGGATTCTGGGGACAATGCCAGCGGCATTTGGGCGTGTGTCAGGCGCAATAACACCGGCCACACGCTTTGGTGGTTTGACCATTAACTGAATCTCTTGATTTGGATTGTGGGTGTGCAGGTGTCCGGACTTGCGGACGTACCGTTCAGGCGTTCAGCAGCGGCTCAGCCCTCTCTCACAATGAACAGCGTCGGGTAATCAGCGGATATGGGTTGTATACCCCCCACCAGATGGATGACTTCGGTGTGAGCCAACTGGCCCTCCAGCATCTGTTTTTGCGACACGCTGAGCCTCGTCAGATAGGCGGGGTCGATGAGTTCGGTACCTGCGGGTGTGGTGCGAGTAACCTGATTGCCAGCGATGGGTGGCAGCTTCAACACGAATAGAGCGGCAACGCCTGGGCGGTAAAAAATCAATGCACCTTCACTGAGTCGGTGCGTGGTCGGATTAATGCTGTAGCCGTTGTGTTGCAGGATGGTCGCCATCAATCCGCGCAGGTTTCCTGGCGTCGGCGCTGCTGCATAGGAGGCCCACTCCTGAGGAAACCGTTGTGGGTCGAAATCCAGGCGCTGTAATACGGCTGAGTTGTGCGCAGGCAGTGTGAGCAAGCGGCCGCCTGCCAGATGGCCGGGCGATGTCGGCAGTTTTGGCAGCATCAACAAAGGGTCCGCCAGTCCGTGTAGCGGGGGCTCGTGATTCACCCTGTCCAGCCAGTGGCGGAAGGTCAGCGCCATCGCCGAAAGTCCA
The DNA here is from genome assembly GCF_900110195.1 of Pseudomonas sp. ok266. NCBI lineage: Bacteria > Pseudomonadati > Pseudomonadota > Gammaproteobacteria > Pseudomonadales > Pseudomonadaceae > Pseudomonas > Pseudomonas sp. ok266. Next base: position 38,052 of record NZ_FOCU01000019.1, read on the forward strand.
TGGGCGTTGATGCCCTGAGGCAGTGAAAGCCGATCGAATACCGCCCGCGCGAGGTTGCTGGTCGCCTGCTCGGACAGATAGTTGCAGGCGGCGGAAACATATTGAGTGGCGGACATTTCGAACGGTGGAGCGTTGTCCAGAACCTTCCATTGGCCTTCGCGTTTCAGTGCCCATTTCGGTTGGCGCGAAGGCTCGTGACGCAGCATGTTTTCGAACGCGTCATAGCGGTCCGGTGCAAATCCCGGGTGTTGCAAATAGACCAGTTCGGTATCGGCACTGACACCTTGCGTGACGATCCGAAAGTGTTGCCCGTCGATCTCTATCGATTCGCCTGAATCGGGTTTTGTGGACCTCCCCCAGTTTCTCCACTGACCGGCGGAAAGATCCAGGGCGACGCCCGGCTGGGCTAACAGATGTTCGACCAGCGTGCTGGTACCGGTCGCAACATGGCTCTGTTCGTCCAGGCGTTGGCGCTTGCTCGGGCCGGGTACGGCATCGGGCCTTTCGGTGGACAGTGGATTGATTACGGCTGGGTCGCCTTGCGGCGGCGTGTCGATTTCACGCCAGAGTTTTGTCCCCGGAATCTGTTCCACTCTTTGTCCCGTCGGGGTTGATTCCCCGGCATGTGTCTGTCGCCAGCCTTCCGCAGTTTTGCTCACCATGACCATGCCGCCGAGCATTTCGACGTAGGGTTTCTTGCGTTTGTCGTAGCGAAACCCTTCTTCAGTGCCTGGTTGCAGCTTCAGTCGGGTTGCTGATTCGGGGTCGATATAGACCGGATGCGCTGGCCTTTCGCTGCTGGAAGCACCGGCCAGCGCAGACGGTCCGGTTTCGATGGATTGCTGCCTCACCCAGTCAGAGGTTCGCGCTTCGCTCAATTGGCGATGCCGGGTAAACGGACGACCGACGATGACGCTGGGGCGGTCGGCGGGCGCTTCTGGCAATGCGTGTGATGAAGTGGCTTCGGTGTGGGGAGTGGAATGACCCGGTTCACCGGGAAGTGCTGCCAGTGGAACAGGTAAAGGATTGGTTGCCCGGCCAGACGGCTCCGGTGACGCCGTGCGAGGAATTTTCCTGGGTGGTTTTGCCATGGATTTGCTCCGATGAATCGCTGATCAGTGATGCGGCCGGATATTCGGGAAGCGGATTCGATGTGCAATTGCGCGGCATCGTGTTTGCCCGACCCATTGGCTTCAAAGGCGTGATGTTCGGCAAAAACTCGCCACGGCGTGCGGTATATATGTATGGCGATGAGGGCAATTGCTGCAGGGTGTTTCGAGGCGTTCGAAAGTCATGCCGACTCGCGCCGGCAGGGCCGGTGCGAGTCGTAGCGGGATCTCAGCGCTCCCTGAGCACGAACACCGAATCCGGAGTCGACTCAACCTTCAATACGCCCCCGATGAGCCAGACCACTTTGTTTTCCATGGTCGCGGTGGCCAGGGCGTGAAACGCCTCGTTGCCTATCCTGGCCGGCAGGCTGGGTTCTGCCAGTTCATTGCCCGGGGTGTGGGACAGGCCGACATGATCCACCACACCCAGTTTCATGAAATAAATCCGCTCACTGGTTCCGCGCCTGAATACCAGCGTTGGCATGCGGTGTTCGTATGTCAGGGGAAATATGTCATAGCCGCTGCGAACCAACAGGGCGCCAAGCAGGCGTCTGAGGTTCAGATCGGTCGGGTAGGTTTTGTAGTGGTTCCACTCGACGGGAAAATGCTTGGGATCGAAGCTGAGTCGTTGCAGTTCGCCGTCGACCTGGGAGGGTATGCGGATGAGTTTTTTTCCGTTGAAATCGATGGCGGGTGCCACTGCCAGCATGTTCAGCGGGTCGGCATACGCAGGTGCGCTGGGAAATGGCCGTTGTTTCCACTGATGCAGGACTGCCTGAATGTTGACCAGCCCGGTGCCGGTAATCGTCGGTGTGTTGTCCGCGAGTTCGAACAGCCTTCTGGCGACGGCCCGTGCCGTGTCATCAGAGAAATCAGGGAATGTCTTGGCTACCGACTGCGAGATCGGTTCATCGAAGAAACGTTTTCCAGGGTGTATTTCTCCCGGATCGTTACCGATGCGAAATGTTGCAACAGGCTGCATCGAGGGCGCCGTACGGAGCATTTGTTCAAACGCATCGAAGTGTGTTGGCACAAAGTCAGGATGTTGCACAAAGAAGACTTTGGGGTTAGGGGTGGAACCCTTCGGCACCACCGGATAATGAAACCAGCCGAGCTGCACCGACTCCACCTGCGCGGGTTTGTTCAGATGGCCCCAGGGTAGCCAGAAAAACGGTGTCTGCTCGGCTGGAGCGCTGGCGTCGAAGGTTATTGGTGCTAGTGGTTGTTCGGGGACGTTGACCCGCGCGCGTTTGCTTGGGCCGGGTTGCGGTTCGTCTGCTTCGGCCATTGGCCGCGACCTGCCTGCAGCGGGATGGTCGGGGGTTGGCAAGTGCGGATGCTTGCGGCGCCAGAGCACCGTTCCGGGAATCTGTTGAAAAAATACATCGGGCAAGTCTCTGTTTGTAGTCGAGGTCAGTTGATATTCACCTTGCTGGTTTTTCCGAACCATGACTGTGCCGTCTGCGGTATCGACGAAGGTATGTTTGAGTTTGTTGTATCGGAGTCCCCCCGTTGAGAGTTCTGCTCTGGTCAGTGTTTTTGCGTCATCGGGCGCAAGGTAGGAGAGGGACGGTGGCGTGGCAGGGGTGTCGGGGCGAGACTGTGTTGATTGCCAGCCGGGGCGCTGGATGTGCCAGCTGGCCTGGCCTTCAATCCTGGTCAGTACCGGGCCGGGAACACCCGGTGCAAAGGTCAGCGGAACGTAATAGTTGCCTTGCAGATCCCGTTCGACGACAAACCGGCCTTCGTTGCCGATTTGCGCGTAGGTTCGTTGATCCGGGCCGGTGAACAGACCCGTGTTTTCTCCGCTTGGTATCAGCTCGTGCAATCGATCCTGTGGCCAGGCGATTGCACTGCGGGCGGCACGGTAGGTATCGGGCATATCACTGACGATGACGGCGGGCGGGCGAGTGGTGGCGATACCGGGAGGTCCCGTGGTCGCGTCGACGCCCGGCAGCGCTGGGTCAGGCAGGTTTGCAGTGACGCGAGTCCCCGAGCCTGGCTGTACAGGTCTGGTTGTAACAGGGGTATCTGCTGCCACTGTCACAGGAACTTTTTTGGGTGGTTTGGCCATGTGAAGTTACTCGTTGAGTGATGATGCGCGGGCACGTAAGTGCCTCAGCGCATTTTTCAGGCGCACTCGTCCGCATCCCCGTGGAGATGTTCGGTTACTGCACTTCGGAGTGCGCACGCGGTTATCGGTTTTTGACGGGTGTGTGGCGCGTCAAGCAGGGGGAACAGTCATCAACGGCGGCTGTGCAAAGAGGGTGAGGTCTTGATGGCTGCACCGATTGACCACTTGCAGTGCTGAGTATTCAACGCGAGATTTGTCTCTGCGCAGGATCCAGCCGTGTGCGGGAAAGTTGTAACTCAGTGCCTCGTGACGATTGTCGGCGAGCACGATGTTTCTCACTTTGATCTCTTGATTGGCCATTGCTGCAAGGGCCTCGGGCAAGTCTTTTGCCGAGTCGGGGTCTTCAAAGAAGCGGGCATCCAGACCATCCAGGTAAACCCTGTCGAAAGAAAGATCGACGGTATGGACAACCCCTTTCTCGGTAATGACACGGACCTGATCGATCAGGTCTTCGCTTTCGTACTCGGGCAAATGAATAATGCAGGTGCCGATGTGCAGCTGGTTATTTTCCAGCCTGATCTCGACCTTGCCGAGTTTCGTCGCGTCGAGGTCCCAGGTGGAAGAGTAAGGCAGTCTGGCAGGGGCGTTCGCGAGTGCTCCCGGGGTAGACAATCTGATCGCTATATCGGCAACCAGATGAATCAGGTAGGTGGAACCAGTACCTTCAAGATTCTGGATCGAGGTTTGCTCGGGGTAGGAAAAAAGCGAACCGCATCCCGCCCTGTCGAATTTGAAGGGTTTGGTTTCAGGTAACTCAAAAGGCGTCTGATCTGTGCGCCGTGGCAGTGGTAGTGAGAGCTGCGTCGTCCAAGTATCAAAATCATTCGGATTATGGCTTTCAAGGGGGCAAACATCGGTTTCCGGTGTCAGCTGCAAATTGACCGTGACGCCACCTTTAAAAATGAGCACGACCCGGTAGTTGGGACGTGCGGCCATGGTTCGCAAGATCCTGATCATGTTTCTGGGGTCAAATCCACCTTCCGCATAGGCGAACAAGCCAAATTTCAGTGTGTTTTGGCCGAAGTGATAAATCAGGTCGCATCCCGCAAAAAGTTCTCCATTTGACTTCTTCTCTCCCGAGGTAAAGTGCGCTTCAACCTGTGTCAGTTCGCTGATGTCGTAATCAAGATGCAGACGAACCACCGCTTCAGCACGTTTCACCAACCGGAGTGTCGTGTTTTTCCTGGACCTTGGCAGGTAGTAACTCGCATCACGCTGATGATCGATCAGGCACTCGGGAGCGTGGAGGATAAGGGGTCTTTCGGGTGTTCCTTTTTTTACAACGACGACTTCGATTTCGAGGTTGTGGCCATTTTCGATGCTGTCGGGCAGGTCGGGGGCGTCAGGCAGTTTTAACGAGTAGCCGTCGCCGGTCATGAACGTGAATTTATTATTCTGCAATACGAAGTTGTTTGCGTCTTTCTTATACAGGCCTTGAATGATCACGACACTTTTCGGGTCGTCCGCAAATGCGAATCGGGAACTGATGATCAGCGCGCCATTCTCGATTGCCCAGCTTTCGATCAGTTCGTATTTCCAGTTGAGCAGAACAATACTTTCTTCTGTGCCGTCTTCGATGATGGCAATACGGCCTGGTTTGTGGTCAATGATGTATTCGTCAATGCCAGCCTCACCCGAGGCTGTTGCTCCGGGATACGTCAGATGGATTTGATCATTTCCGGGCCCCGCATTGATGGTGTCCTGGCCGCGCGAATTAATGATGTTGCGTTTATCCGAACCGGTCACAACACTGATGGCCCCGCTGACCGTTTCAACATTCTCGATACTTTCCAGAAGGCTGTGGAGAGTATATTTTTCACCCTCTTCGGCAGACGGATCGGTTGCGATTACCTGCAGGGTTTGGGCCAGCAGATCGACGTCATAGCCTTTTCTATCGGTGCGGCGGGTGTAATTGCTTCCAGCCAGAACAAGCGTGTCGTTGCCTGCGCCGCCTTTCAGTGTTGAATACTCAGAAATCTGGGCATCCTGTACAAGCAGATCCCCTGCACCCTCGAACACGAAGCGGTCGTCTTTCTCACCCCCGGTCAGCTGTTTTTTTCCCGATCGGTAGTGAAAGCTGTTGGGTTTGTTTTCAACGCCCTTGATTGAGTCCTGGCCCTCGCTGATGAACCAGAGAATGCCCTTGTTTTCGCCAACCGTACCCAACTCTGCACCAGGCGTATCCTTGGAAACCCCGTTGCGGGCGTCAATGATGTCATCGCCTCCCTTGATCTCGGGAACCTGGATCGTTTCCCAACTGTCTCGTTTGGTCCACCAGTTACGCTTGCGCACTCGGGAGGGTTTGAGGTGGACTTCAAACTTGCCATTAACGATGGCTTCAGTTGTGTCCTTTAGTTGCCCATCCAACAGTTTTCTGGCTGTTTCTTTCAATTGTTTCGCGTGTTGGAGCCTGGTTTTTGCCAGCAGATAGCGATTTTGCACGGCCTGGTCAGGGTCCATCATGCAGAACGAAAACCAGCCTGTGCGCCAGCGCTCGTCCAGCGTCAGTTCGATGTAGTCATCAATGTCGTCGACCACGCGTACCGCGCCATAAATTTGCGATCCGATGGCCAGGATTGCTCCAGCTGCAAGCCCGACCGGGCCTGCAAATGAAAAGCCTGCCAACGCTGCCGCACCGAGGATGACCGTCATGGCGGCGCTGGTAATACTCAATCCAGCGCTCACGTAATGGTCCATGGCTTCTTTTCCGACGGCATTTTCAGCGGCATTGATCGATCTGACAGCAGTGAAGATATCGAACGGCAATGTCAGTGCGCCGCCGATCAAACCGCCGGAGCGACCCAGCCTCAGGGCAAACCGTGTTTTGGCAAAATCCATCAGGGCGCCTTGCCCGGCCGAGAGCATATTCGACGCAATTTTGCTGACGGCGATGTCAACAACAATGGAACCCACTTCCGTACCAATACCCAAGCTGTTGATGGCGACTTCGGTGGTGTTGTTTGCTTTGATAGCATCCACCACACCGCGTAAACCCATGAATATGCCGAAAGCTTGAATGCCGACACTCGAACCGAGCGCGGCGTAACTTTTCGCCAGGGACACCCAGCGAGGATTATGTTTGGGCAGGTTTGCGTGATACAGATCCAGTTTCTGTGCAGAATCCAGCAGTTTTACCAATTTGCTACGGTAGTTACCTTCGTCTGTAGAGACTTGCGAACTTTCTCTTATCAGATGAGGGGCCGTCAGTGGGCGTTCGCTGGCCATTTCGAAAAGCAGTGTCGTCAACAAATAACTGTCCTTGCCTGTTGACGATTTCATATGGTGTTCAATGTCGACAGCACTGAACTGCAACGCGTTGATGAAAGATCGCTTGGGTACCCGGAAAAAGGTGCTTTTGCCGCTCAGTGGCTGGCCGTCAAACGTGGCGCCCAAGGCATCAAGTGACACTCGTGTTATTGAAATATTGCCGATTTGCAGCGGGCCGAATACGGAGTCGACTATTTTCAATTGATCGACTTTGCTTTTTACTTTGATGCTGGTTGTTTCATCAGTTTCGGGTTTGAAGTCAATGGTCGAAAGATGATGTTCATTGCTCTCGAAACGCATGTCGGCGATGACGACGGCGTCGGTGATTTCTGCAGTTTCCAATGACGCTTTACGTATCAGGGTGGCCATGTGAACTTCCTTGTTCTGGCGGGTTTTTATTTATTTGAGTCGTGATAGTACTGTCGCCTTTTGAACGATGTACATCAACGGGTTGTTGCTGTGTATTGCGCTTGAGGGATGCAGTTGTGGCGGCGGGGAGATGTCGCGAGCAACACGAGCGGTCGCTGCGAATGCCATCCCTGACCTGGGTTTTTCAAGTCAGGGATGGCTACAGATAAATAAAAAGTTTGTGATCCAAATGTCTCAGTGACTGCTGAGCAACGATGCCGCGCCGGCGCCTCCGAACAAGCCGGCACTGATCCGGTTGAACCAGCTCTGTCCTTTGCCACTGCGCAAGTAACGCGCTGCGCCGTGGGCTCCGAGTCCGTAGGCCAGCTTGCACAGCAGATCCAGCAGGGTCCAGGTGGCGATCATCACCAGCAACTGCGGCAGGAAGGGCTGTTCGGCGCTGAGGAATTGCGGTAGGAAAGCGGCGAAGAACAGGATGTCTTTCGGGTTGCTGGCGCCCAGTACAAAGGCGCGCCCGAACAACGCGCGAAACCGTGGAACGGCGGCAGCTTGTGGCACGACGGCGCCGACCGATGGCTGGCGCGATTGCTGCCAGCTCTGCCAGGCCAGATAGAACAGATAGAGTCCGCCGACGATTTTCAGGGCGCTGAACAGTTGCTCCGATGCCAGCAACAAGGCACCCAGCCCCAACGCCGAAGCACTGAGCAGGCAGATAGAGGCGAATACGCCACCGAGAAATGCCGGATAAGAACGGCGCAACCCATAATTCAGACTGTTGCTGATCATCAACAACGACAGTGGCCCCGGAATCAGGATCACCACCAATGCAGCGCCGCTGAACAGCAGCCAGGTTTCCAGACTCATCACTTTCCTCCTTTTTTTGTTGTACTCAAGAATGTGCAAAAGCCCCACCCGATTGGGTGAGGCTGTGTTGAAGCTTGAACCGCGTGACGCTTACAAGAAGATGAACTTGGCGATGAAGATCGCGCAGAGCACCCACAGGCTCACGGAAATTTCCTTGTACTTGCCGGTACCGGCCTTCAACGCCACGTAGGTGATGAAGCCCAGCGCGATGCCGTCGGCGACCGAAAAGGTCAGTGGCATCATGATCGCGGTGACGATGGCCGGGATGGCGTCAGTGGCTTCGTCCCATTCGATGTGGGCCATGCCGCCCATCATCAGCATCGCCACATAGATCAGTGCACCGGCGGTGGCGTAAGCGGGAATCATGCCGGCCAGCGGTGCGAAGAACATCGCCGCTATAAATAGCACACCTACGGTGACTGCGGTAAGACCAGTCCGACCACCAGCGGCTACACCAGCGGCACTTTCTACATAACTGGTGACTGGCGGAACACCGACCACAGCGCCGAAGACGCTGGACGCACTGTCGGCTTTCATCGCGCGGGAGAGGTTTTCGATACGGCCGTCAGCATTCACCAGGTTGGCGCGCTGGGCGACGCCCATCAGCGTGCCAGCGGTGTCGAACATGTGCACAAAGAGAAAGGCCAGTACCACGCTGATCATGCTGACGTTAAACACGCCGGCGACGTTCATGGCCATGAAGGTCGGAGCCAGACTTGGCGGGGTCGACATGATCCCTTCGTAGTGCACGATGCCCAAGCCCCAACCGGCCAGGGTCACGGTGATGATGCTGATGAGGATTGCGCCGAAAACTCGGTGGTAGCTGAGGATCGCGATCATCAGAAAGCAGATGGCCGCGAGCAGTGGGCTGGGTTCGCGCAGGGAGCCGAGTTTGATCAGTGTGGCCGGGCTATCGACGACGATACCCGCGGTTTTCAAGCCGATCAGGCCAAGGAACAGACCGACGCCGGCACCCATCGCAAAGCGCAGGCTGACTGGAATGCTGTTCAGCAGCCACTCGCGAATCCGCGAGAAAGTCAGGATCATGAACAGCACACCGGAGACGAACACCGCACCCAGTGCAGTTTCCCAGTTGTAGCCCATGGTGCCGACCACGGTGTAAGTGAAGAACGCGTTGAGGCCCATGCCCGGTGCCAGCCCCACTGGCCAGTTGGCGTACAGGCCCATCAACAGGCAGCCCAGCGCGGCGGCGATACAGGTGGCGACGAAGGCTGCACCGTGATCGATCCCGGCATCGGCCATGATGTTCGGGTTGACGAAGATGATGTAAGCCATGGTGATGAAGGTTGTCAGACCGGCAATCAGCTCGGTCTTCACCGTGGTGCCGTGCAAGCTGAGTTTAAACAGACGTTCCAGCAGGCCACTGCGTAATGGCGGCGAGAGGTCCAGCGTCGATGCTTCGGATTTGCGGCTTTCCACAGCGAGTACTCCTCAAGAGTTTTATTGTTATTTCCAGGGCCGGACCCATGAGGGGTGGCAGCGGCCCTTTGAGGCATACGCGAATTTGTTGACCATGCGGTCAGGAACTCGCACGCTGTGGATTATGCTTTTGTGTACAAATAAAGCAAATATTGTTTTTGGTTTTGTTTACGAAAGTTCCGTCGATAGCGATATATCGCCTGCACTGGCCCCTTTGCGAGCAGGCTCGCTCCCACGTTTGGAATGCGTTCCCCTGTGGGAGCGAGCTTGCCCGCGAAGAGGCAGTCCCATTCAATCGAGAGCCGTCTGACTTTTCCCCAGTGCCATATTCACCGCCAACCAGCCATTCACCGCCGCCTCGCCAGCCTCGGCAAACACTCGCTCCAGTAATTTCACCTGCTCACGCCGCAGCGCCTGTTCAAACTTCGCGCCTTCGGCCGTCAATTCCAGCAGACGCTTTCGCTTGTCGGCCTCGGACGCCACGCTGTCGACCAGATGCATTTCCTGTAACTGCCGCAACGGCATGTTCAAGGCCTGCTTGCTCACGCCAAGCAATCCCAGCAATTCCTTCACGCTCAAATTCGGGTATCGAGCGATGAAAAACACAATTCGCTGATGTACCCGCGACAGCCCGCGGCGCTCGAGCATTTCATCAGCCTTGGCGGTGAAGGCTTGATAGCCGAAGAAAAACGCTTCCATCGCCTGTTGTTGGCTCGCGGGGTTTTTAAGGTCAAGCATATTGACGTACTCGCTCAAGCTGTCGTAATTTCAGTCAACCAGTTTGACTCATTTTTCCCATGCCTCGCTACCGGTGACTTCCATGGCTTTTTCCGAACGTGTCGTGCGCCTTAAAAGTTCTTTGATCCGTGAAATCCTTGCCGCCGCCCAGCGTCCGGAGGTCATGTCGTTCGCTGGTGGCTTGCCGGCCGAAGCGATGCTGCCGAAGGTCGAGTGGGCTGACATGCCGCTGTCGCTCGGCCAATACGGCATGAGCGAAGGCGAACCGGCATTGCGCGAAGCCTTGGCAGCGGAGGCGAGGGCGCTGGGCCTGGAGTGCACCGCAAGTCAGGTACTGGTGGTCAGCGGCTCGCAGCAAACCCTCGATCTGGCGGCCAAGCTGTACATCGACAAGGGCACGGAAATTCTGCTTGAAGCGCCGACCTATCTCGCTGCATTGCAGATTTTCCAGCTGTTCGGCGCCGATTGCCTGACCGTGCCGCAAGAAGCCGACGGCCCGAATCTGGCGCAATTGCGCAGTCGTCTCGAACAGCACCGGCCAGCGTTCATTTACCTGATCCCGACGTTCCAGAATCCGTCCGCCGTGCGTTACAGCGAAGCCAAGCGTGCAGCCGTAGCGGCATTGCTCGACGAATTCGGCGTCACCCTGATCGAGGACGAACCCTACCGCGAGCTGACTTTCGATGGCGGCAGCGCCAAGCCGATTGCCGGACGTCTGCAGAAGGCGAGCTGGATCTACACCGGCACCGTGTCGAAAACCTTGTTGCCCGGTTTACGCGTCGGTTACTTGATCGCCAGCCCGGACCTGTTCCCGCATCTGCTCAAACTCAAGCAATCGGCAGATCTGCATACCAACCGCATCGGTCAGTGGCAGGCCCTGCAATGGATCGGCAGCGACAAGTATCAGCAGCATCTGAGCGAGTTGCGCGGCTTCTATCGGCAACGGCGCGATGCCTTCCAGGCGGCGCTGGAAACGCACTTTGCTGATCTGGCCGACTGGAACATGCCGCAGGGCGGGCTGTTTTTCTGGCTGACGTTGAAGCAGCCGCTGGATACGCGAACGTTGCTCAATGAGGCGTTGGCCAATGACGTGGCGTTTATGCCGGGGGAGCCGTTCTTTCCGGATCCGGATAACAACCTTGGGCATTTGCGCTTGAACTTCAGCCACATCGATCCGGCACGACTGGATGAAGGGCTCAAGCGATTGGCGGCGGTGGTGCACCAGGCGCTGCTAGAGAAAGCGGCCTGAAAACAAATAAACCGGCTCGAGGGCCGGTTTATTTTTGTCTGGGATTTGCGGTAGCTGAGAGGGCCCCTTCGCGAGCAGGCTCGCTCCCACAGTGGAAATGCATTCCAAAGGGTGGGAGCGAGCCTGCTCGCGAAAGCGTCAATCAACCCACCACATAATCATCAGACCGCCGCAAACCGCTTATCCAGATAATCAATAATCACCTTGGACTCATACATCCAGGTTGTCTGGCCATTCTCTTCAATGCGCAGGCAAGGCACCTTGATCCGGCCGCCCTGATCCAGCAGCGTCTGACGATCCTGTTCGTTGTTCTTCGCATCCTTCAGCGCCACCGGCACATTCAGGCGACGCAGCGTGCGGCGGGTTTTCACGCAGAACGGGCAGGCATGGAACTGATACAGGGTCAGGCCTTGCGCGGCGGCATTGACCTGGGCCTGAGTTTCGGCAGGACGCTGTTTCTTGCCCGGGCGGGTGATGAAGTCGATGAAGATAACCAGTTGGCCGAGGCCGACACGAAGCGCTTTGACGAACACGTTTAAAGCCTCACGGTGCAAATTGAGAAAGGCGCGCAGCTTACCCGATTTTTCACGGACGAAAAAAAACCGGCGATGAATGCCGGTTTTCTTCGGGCAACGAATTACTTGATGAGGCTGAGGAATTCGCTGCGGGTCGCTGCGTTTTCGCGGAACTCACCGAGCATCACCGAAGTGATCATCGACGAATTCTGCTTCTCGACACCGCGCATCATCATGCACATGTGCTTGGCCTCGATCACCACGGCTACGCCCAGCGCGCCGGTGACTTGCATCACTGCATCGGCGATCTGGCGGCTGAGGTTTTCCTGGATCTGCAGGCGACGGGCGTACATGTCGACGATCCGCGCGACCTTCGACAGGCCCAGCACTTTGCCGCTCGGGATGTACGCAACATGCGCCTTGCCGATGAACGGCAGCAGGTGGTGTTCGCACAACGAGTACAACTCGATGTCCTTGACCAGCACCATTTCGCTGTTGTCGGAGCTGAACAGGGCACCGTTGGTGACCTCTTCGAGCGTCTGTTCATAACCGCGGCAGAGGTACTGCATGGCTTTGGCGGCACGCTTTGGCGTGTCGAGCAGGCCCTCGCGGGACACGTCCTCGCCCAATTGGCCGAGAATCGCGGTGTAATTCTGTTCCAGGGACATGAAACTACCTGTGGGGATTTTCGCAAAGGGCAAGGGTACGGTGGCGGACACAACCCTGCAAGTTCGGTGTAACGCGATTATTCGTCGCGGCCTTCCATCATGGTGCGTTTGAGCATCACGTAAACCGCGCCGGCACCGCCGTGTTTCGCCTGACACGAGCAGAAACCCAGCACTTGGGCATGCTGGCGCAACCAGGTGTTGACGTGGCTTTTGATCATTGGCCGCTTGCCGTCCAGGCGCACAGCCTTGCCGTGGGTGACGCGGACGCAGCGGATTTCGAATTTAGTCGCTTCGGCAAGAAAGGCCCAGAGGGTTTCGCGGGCCTTTTCCACGCTCATGCCGTGCAGGTCGAGGCTGCCTTCGAACGGGATCTGGCCGACCTTGAGCTTGCGCATCTGACTTTCCTGCACGCCGTCACGGGACCACATCAACTCGTCTTCCGGGCCGACATCGATCACGAACTGGTCGGACAGGCCATCCACGGTAGCGGTGTCGGTGCGCACGGTGGCGGACTGGCGCAGCTTGGCGATCTGTGCGCGGTCAGCCTTGGGTTTGCCGGTGTCGGCGCGGTCGTGCTTGATCGGCTTGACGCCTTGGATCGCACTTTTGAACAGGGAAAAATCGTCGTCTTGCATGTCAGCCTCCGCGAAGGGCGGCCAGTTTACCCAAGTCGAAACAAAACGGCCCGGCAAAAAGCCAGGCCGGTGATTCAGTCGTGTTTTTTCATCAGGTGCGGGGACATGTTCAGTTCCCGCGATTGCCGGGCGCGACGCCGGCAACGACGCCACAGCGCCACGCCGAAATACAGAAACAGCAAGCCGACAACCAGAATGATCGCCGAACCCATCGGCGTGGCATTCAAATCACCGAGCGCTGGCGGGCGCCCGAGCAGGCTGGCGGCCCCGGCCATCGCCAGCAGCACACCGAACGTCGCCAGAATGGCGGCAATCGCCGCGCCGAATCGAAAACGCCAGTTGCTTTGGCCTTTGGGCCGCAAGCGGCGTGCGTCAAATCCATCGGATAACTTCATTCCGACCTTCCTCAATGGGTATCGGCCCTTCGACCGGGAGTTGACCGGGTTGTTCCTGAGGCTATGGCATTTGCGGCAAATGAGAGGATTTTGCGGATGAGCGGCGCCGTGAGCCGCTCATCAGGGTCGATCAGATCAGGTCTTGCGTCAGCGCGAGGGTGGCGAAGTTGTCCGCCATGATCGCCATTTCGGCTTCCTGTACCACAGCGGCGCTGAGCACGCGGCCCTTGAACGGCAGGTCGCGGGTGGCGCAGGCGTCTTCGACCAGGGTGCAGCGGAAACCCAGATTCTTCGCCGCACGTACGGTGGTGCTGACACTGGAGTGGCTCATGAAACCGCAGACGATCAGGTCCAGTGAGCCAAGGTTTTGCAAACGGTCCAGCAACTCGGTGCCGTGGAACGCGCTCGGCAGCAGTTTGCCGATAATGGTTTCATCGCCCTGTGGCTCGAGGCCAGGGATGAATTCGCCGCGTTCGCCCTGCGGGTCGAACAGGCCGCCGACGGTGCCGAGGTGACGCACGTGCACGATCGGCCGACCGGCTGCACGGGCTGCGGCAACCACTTGCTTGATGTTTGCGACGGCCGCGTCCATGCCGCTCAGGGCCAGCGGGCCACTGAGATATTCTTTCTGGGCATCGATGATGACCACGGTGGCATGGCTCAGTGTGGCCGCTGCGTAACCGCGACCGCTGAGTTGAAACATCGTTTTTGGAACGGACATTCTGGGGCTCCTTGGGGTGGGGCTTTTGCGACATTGTCCTCTGGCTGAGCGGTTCTGTGAATCGCTACCATCGTAGGCACCGTCGTTATTGGCCTGCAGCCTTGTCAAGTTACACGTTCTGTTCAATAGCCGATGCAAAAAACAGAAAACTCCTACCGTCGGTGCGATGTTTTTCCTGCGTCGTCGTCGCGCGTTTTGGCTGCTAGAATCGCCAGTCGTTTTTTCTGGAGTTCTGCGCCGTGATCACTTCCCGCCTTCGTACCCTGCGTGACCATATCCGTTGGGCCGTCAGCCGCTTCCATGGGGAGGATCTGTTTTTCGGCCATGGCACCGACAATGCCTGGGACGAAGCCCGGCAACTCGTACTCGGCGCGTTGCACCTGCCGTGGGAAATCGCCGACAGCTACCTCGATTGCGCGCTGGAAGACGACGAGTTGGTTAACCTGCAACGCCTGCTCAAGCGCCGTATCGAAGAACGCATTCCCACCGCTTACCTGTTGGGTGAGGCATGGTTCTGCGGCATGTTGTTCATCGTCGATGAGCGCGTGTTGATCCCGCGCTCGCCGATTGGCGAACTGATCGAAAACCGTTTCGCCCCGTGGATCGGCAATGAACCTGCGCGGATTCTCGACCTGTGCACCGGTTCTGGTTGCATCGGTATCGCCTGCGCCTACGAGTTTCAGAACGCCGAAGTGGTGCTGGCCGATCTGTCGTTCGAAGCGCTGGAAGTGGCCAACCAGAACATCGAGCGCCATGGCGTCGATGAGCGCGTCTATACCGTGCAGGGCGATGGGTTTGATGGCTTGCCGGGCCAGCGTTTCGACCTGATCGTGTCGAATCCGCCTTACGTTGATGCGGAGGATTTCGCCGACATGCCGGACGAGTATCAGCATGAACCGGAGCTGGGCCTGGCGTGTGGCGACGATGGTTTGAACCTGGTGCGACGCATGCTCGCTGAAGCGGCGGATCACCTGACCGAGAAGGGCTTGCTGATCGTTGAAGTGGGCAACAGTCAGGTGCACGTTGACGCGCTGTACCCGGAAGTCGATTTCGCCTGGCTCGAATTCGAGCGCGGCGGGCATGGTGTGTTCATGCTGACGGCGGAGCAGTGCCGCGATCATCAGGCGCTGTTCGCTTCCCGCGTCTAATCGGGCTGTATTCCGACGCGGAGCGTGGGAACGATCAAAAGCTTCGCGAGCAAGCTCGCTCCCACAGGTTCGGTGTACGACACAAATCCTGTGGGAGCGAGCTTGCTCGCGAATGGCCGCGACGCGGTTTCAAGCGATCAGCGGTGCGTGGCAATCCAGATCAGCAGCCCCGCCTGAAACACCGCAAACGCCACCAGACAGGTAATGGTGAAACGCAGCCCGGCGTCTTCACGCTTGAACTTGCTGACCTTCTCTTCCTGTTTCTTCAGCTTCACTTCCTGCTCGGCCAGATTCTGTTCGGCCTGCTGAAGCATCTGTGCCGCTTCAAGAATCTCGACGATCTGCAGCTTCTCGCTGTTCCAGTCGCCGAGCAAATCGCCGACCAACACATCCTTGACGCTGCCCTTCAAGTGCTGGGCATCGGCGTACACCACATCAAAACCATGCACCCGCAGGAAATGATCGCGACGCAGGCGGGTGTCTTCGTTCAGCGCGTCCTTGTTGTTCAAGTCCATGCCGTCAACGGTGTAGGTCGGCCAGCGCTTTTTCGCCCAATTGATGCCTTGCGCGGCCATGTAACGGCCGATGCCACGGTTCATTGGTTCGATCTGCAAGCCGCTGTCGGGGCCGAAGTGCACACGTTTGGTCGTGTGATCAACCCACACGTCCAGCTGATTCTGCTCTTTGCGCACACGCTGGCCGGGCAGCTTGATCGTCATGCGCATCAGGCTTTTTTCTTTGCTGTTGCGTTCGGCATAGCCGAATTCGACGAAGCGCAAGGGGCGGCCGCCAGTGTTGCGGTCGGTCTGCAGCGGGGCCAGGCGGAGCATCTTGTGGTGCTCGACGTGGACATCCGCCCACGGCAGCTCGACCGCTGGCGGTGCGTCTTTTTCAGCGGTGGTGTCGGGTGAAGTCGGGGTATCAGTCATAACGGCGAGATCCTGTCCAAGCCCTGCTTGTCGCCAGCCGTTGCGCTGGCGACAAAGGCTTATCGGCCGTTTTTTGCAGGACTAGAGGGTAAACAACCGTTAACGGGTGCGAAGTCCGTCAATAAACTCAATGATCTTCGCGCCAAGTTCCGCCGCCAGTGGCAAATTCGGATCCTTGTACGAAGCCAATTGCCGCTTCATATCGTTGTGGACGATGCGCATGACGTGGTTCATGCCGTCGATCACCGCCAGTTCGGCGTCGGGTTTGGCGGCTTTCAGCGCCTGCGCATCGCCAACGCCGACCTGCATGTCGTTGCTGCCCTGGACGATCAGCGCCGGCATCTTCAATTGCGCGAAGGCTTTCGCGGGATCCTGACGGAACAGCGAAATCAGATACGGCTGCACGCTCGGGCGGAAAATCACCTGCAACGGTTGCGGCACATTGTCGTCAGTGTGGCCGGCCTTGAGGCTGTCGAGCAATTCATTGCTGCGTAGCATCAGCGGAGGTGGGAGGCTGCGGGCCAGTTGCTCGCGGATCACCTGATCGACCGGGCGGGCGCTGCCGGACAGGGAAATCACCGCAGCGGCATCCACTTCCGGCGCGGCGAGGCTGGCAATCAGCGCGCCTTCACTGTGGCCGAGCAGGATCAATCTGCCGAAACGCGGATCGGCCTTGAGCTTCTGCCCCCACGCCACTGCGTCCGCCGCATAGGCCTCCACCGATAAATTGCGCTCATCCGGCGTTGCCGCCAGACTCGCCGCAACACCGCGTTTGTCGTAACGCACACTGGCAATGTTGTGTTTGGCCAGCACCCACGCCAGGCGCTTGAGGCTGTCGTTGCGCCCGCCGTCGGGGTTGTTTCCGTCGCGATCCGTAGGACCGGAGCCAGAAATAATCAGGACAACCGGCACCGGATTGTCGGACTTTGGCAGCAGCAGCGAACCGAAAAGTTCGCCGGTGCCGGTATCCAGAGTGACCGGGCGTTGTAGGACCGTCGCTTGGGCAAAGCCCGTAAAGAGGGTAAGACTCAAGATCAAAACTCGCAGCATCATCACGCCATCATTCGCCAAGGTGCCGGTTGGACTCGCCAGCACCACTAAGGTTCGAGGATGAACTACTCGGTTAGCCTGCGTATACTGGCGCGCATTACGAATTTGGGTTTGATTTCACGGAGCGTCCTGCATGTCCGGCAATACCTACGGCAAGTTGTTCACTGTCACCACCGCTGGCGAAAGCCATGGTCCGGCGTTGGTCGCCATTGTCGACGGCTGCCCGCCGGGCCTGGAGATCTCCCTCGAAGACCTGCAGCGCGACCTCGATCGCCGCAAGCCAGGCACCAGCCGCCACACCACCCAGCGTCAGGAAGCCGACGAAGTCGAAATCCTCTCTGGCGTGTTCGAAGGGCGCACCACCGGTTGCTCGATCGGCCTGCTGATCCGCAACACCGACCAGAAGTCCAAGGACTACTCGGCGATCAAGGATCTGTTCCGCCCGGCCCACGCCGACTACACCTACCACCACAAATACGGTGAGCGCGACTACCGTGGCGGTGGTCGCAGCTCGGCGCGCGAGACCGCAATGCGCGTGGCGGCCGGTGCGATCGCGAAGAAATACCTGGCCACCCAAGGCATCGTCATTCGTGGCTACATGAGCCAGCTCGGCCCGATCGAAATCCCGTTCAAGACCTGGGATTCGGTGGAAGACAACGCTTTCTTCAGCCCCGATCCGGACAAAGTCCCGGAGCTGGAAGCCTACATGGATCAATTGCGCCGCGATCAGGACTCGGTCGGGGCGAAGATCACCGTCGTTGCCGAAGGCGTGATGCCGGGTCTGGGCGAGCCGATTTTCGACCGTCTCGACGCTGAGCTGGCGCATGCGCTGATGAGCATCAACGCAGTCAAAGGCGTGGAAATCGGTGCCGGTTTTGCCTCGGTCGCCCAGCGCGGCACCGAACACCGCGATGAAATGACCCCGGAAGGTTTCCTCAGCAACAACGCGGGCGGCATCCTCGGTGGTATTTCGTCCGGTCAGCCGATCGTTGCGCATCTGGCCTTGAAGCCGACGTCGAGCATCACCACCCCGGGCCGTTCGATCGATATCCACGGCAACTCTGTGGACGTCATCACCAAGGGCCGTCACGACCCGTGCGTCGGCATCCGTGCCACGCCGATTGCCGAAGCGATGATGGCCATTGTGCTGATGGATCACTTGCTGCGTCACCGTGGCCAGAATGCCGATGTGCGCGTGAGCACGCCGGTGCTGGGTCAGCTTTGATGGCAGGCCTTAAAGCCGTCGCGGCATAACCGGCGTGGCGGCGCTCCCTTACTGGCGGCTGTCCAGTTTCTATCTGTTCTATTTCGCCTTGCTCGGGTCGACAGCGCCGTTTCTGGCGCTGTACTTCGACCACCTCGGCTTCAGTCCTGCGCGGATCGGTGAGCTGGTCGCGATCCCGATGCTGATGCGCTGTGTGGCGCCGAACATCTGGGGCTGGCTCGGTGATTACACCGGCAAACGCCTGGCTATCGTGCGTTTCGGCGCGGTGTGTACGCTGCTGACGTTTTCACTGATCTTCGTCAGCAAGACCTACGCCTGGTTGGCGATGGTCATGGCCTTGCACGCGTTCTTCTGGCACGCGGTGCTGCCGCAGTTCGAAGTCATCACCCTGGCGCATTTGCAGGGGCAGACCTCGCGCTACAGCCAGATTCGTTTGTGGGGCTCGATCGGTTTCATCATCACCGTGGTTGCACTCGGCCGATTGTTCGAATGGCTCAGCCTCGACATCTACCCGGCGGCGCTGGTGTTGATCATGGCCGGCATCGTCCTTAGCAGTCTGTGGGTGCCGAACGCGCAGCCGCCGCAAGGCAATCGGCCGAGCGGTGAGGGCTTTCTCACACAACTGCGCAATCCCGGCGTGCTGGCGTTTTACGGCTGCGTCGCGCTGATGCAAATGAGCCACGGCCCGTATTACACCTTTCTGACCCTGCACCTTGAACGACTCGGTTACACACGTGGCACCATCGGCATGCTCTGGGCCGTGGGTGTCGTTGCCGAAGTGCTGATGTTCATGGCAATGAGCCGGATTCTCGCGCGGTTTTCCCTGCGCCGGGTGCTGATGGCAAGTTTTCTGCTGGCGGCGCTGCGCTGGTTGTTACTAGGTTCGTTCGCCGAGTTCCTGTGGGTGCTGTTGTTTGCGCAGGTGCTTCACGCGGCGACCTTCGGCAGTTTTCACGCCGCTGCCATCGCTTTCGTGCAACGTAGCTTCGGCGCGCGCCAGCAAGGGCAGGGCCAGGCGTTGTACGCCGCACTGGCCGGCACCGGCGGCGCCATGGGCGCGTTGTATTCCGGCTACAGCTGGAATGCCCTCGGCGCGACATTGACCTTTAGTATTGCCAGTCTCGCGGCGCTCGCTGCTGCCGTTATCATTGCCACACGTATGCAAGAGGACCGGCCATGAGCCTTACGCGTGAACAACTCGCCCAGCAAATCGTCGATGCCGGGCGCTTTCTTTATGGTCGCGGCTGGTCGCCGGCCACCAGCAGCAATTACTCGACACGCCTGTCGCCGAGCGAAGCGCTGTTGACCGTTTCGGGCAAGCACAAGGGCCAGTTGAGTGTGGACGATGTGCTCGCCACCTACCTCTCCGGCACTAGCCTGGAGCCGGGCAAAAAGCCGTCCGCCGAAACCCTGCTGCACACCCAGCTGTATAGCTGGCGGCCGGAGATCGGCGCAGTGCTGCACACCCATTCGGTCAACGCCACGGTGCTGTCGCGCCTGACTCCGCAGGACTTTATCGAGTTCGAAGACTACGAGTTGCAAAAAGCCTTCAGCGGCATCTCGACCCATGAATCGCGGGTGCGCGTGCCGATTTTCGACAACGATCAGGACATTGCGCGCCTCGCCGCCAAGGTGCAGCCTTGGCTCGACGCCCATCCTGATTGTGTCGGTTACCTGATTCGCGGCCACGGCCTCTACACCTGGGGCGCGCAGATGAGCGACGCGCTGCGGCAGATCGAGGCCTTTGAATTTCTGTTTGAATGCGAGTTGAAAACCCGCAGCGTCATGAACCGCCAAGGCTGACTTCACCAGAAGTAGCCCATTTGCCTGATGAAATGCTGTGCCCGACCGGTCTGCAAGAACCGGACGGCAAGGCCGATACCGAGGAATTGCCCCAATGAGCAGCCTGTCCGTCTATCACGTCTCAAGCCCTGAAATTCCGAACAAGGTGCTGACCCACTTTGAAGACATCGCCTCGACCCTGGCCGAGCAGGGCGTGCGCTTCGACCGCTGGCAAGCCGCCGCGAAGATCCAGCCCGGCGCCACCCAGGAAGAGGTGATCAGTGCTTATAAAGAGCAGATCGATAAGCTGATGACCGAGCGCGGTTACATCACTGTCGACGTCATCAGCCTGAACAGCGATCACCCGCAAAAAGCCGAGCTGCGCGCCAAGTTTCTCGAAGAGCATCGCCATGGCGAAGACGAAGTCAGATTTTTCGTCGCCGGCCGTGGGTTGTTTACCCTGCACATCGACGATTACGTTTATGCCGTGCTTTGTGAGAAGAACGACCTGATCTCGGTACCGGCCGGCACCAAGCACTGGTTCGACATGGGCGAGCATCCGCACTTTGTCGCGATTCGCCTTTTCAACAACCCGGAAGGCTGGGTTGCCAATTTCACCGGCGAAGACATCGCCGGCCGCTTCCCGCGTCTGGAGGACTGATTCGATGTCGATCAAAGCCATCGTCACTGACATCGAAGGCACCACTAGCGCGGTAAGTTTCGTGTTTGACGTGCTGTTTCCGTACGCGGCCAAACATTTACCGGATTTCGTGCGGCAGAACGCCGAACGCGCCGATGTGGCCGAACAACTCGAAGCTGTGCGCCGTGACAGCAATGCGCCGCAGGCTGATGTTGAGCGGGTTGTCGAGATTCTCTTGAGCTGGATTGAGGAAGATCGCAAAGCCACTCCACTCAAGGCCTTGCAAGGCATGGTCTGGGCGCAGGGTTATCACGCCGGGCAGTTGAAGGGGCATGTTTACCCGGATGCCGTTGAAGCACTGCAGCGCTGGCATGCTGCCGGTTATCAACTGTTTGTGTACTCGTCGGGATCGATTCAGGCGCAGAAACTGATTTTCGGCTGCTCGGAGGCGGGGGATCTGACGCCGTTGTTCAGCGGTTATTTCGACACGACTTCAGGGCCCAAGCGCGAGGCGCGGTCGTACACCAATATCCAGCAAGCCATCGGTGTTGAAGCGGGGGAGATCCTGTTTCTCTCGGACGTTGTTGAAGAACTCGACGCCGCGCAAGAGGCTGGCCTGCAAACCTGCGGCCTGGCCCGCGAAGGCGGGGAGTTGGGCAGCCACATCACCGTCGACACGTTCACCGGCATAGAACCGGAAGCCTTCTGACCACACAAAAAACCCCTGTGGGAGCGAGCTTGCTCGCGAAGGTGGAGTATCAGACGAAAAATTTATCTCTGACACACCGCTTTCGCGAGCAAGCTCGCTCCCACAGGGGTATGCGTCAGGCATAAAAAAACAGGCCGTGAAGCGGAAGCTCCACGGCCTGTTTTGTCTAATGCGCTTTGAAAATTACAGCGAGTGATATGTCGGCAGAGCAAAACGCTGCTGGCTCTGCAGCATGGCAATTTGCGGCAACTCACTGGCTTGTTCTGCCAGGTCACGACGAATTGCGCTGATCGCCCACGACAGTTGGTCGCCGGCATGCAGTTGTTGATAAGTCAGTGCGCGTTTGAACACTTTGCCGTCGCTGCTGCGCAGGGTCAGCAGGATCCCGCCATCGGGACGTGGCGCAGTGGTGACGTCGAAGTTGGAGAACAGGGAGGTAAATTTTTCTTGGATCAGGCTCATGTCTTTCAGCTCCGTATGCACTTGAATGGCAAGCATGCAGAGGAGGTTGCAGCGATTGTGCCAGCATTTGAAAATAAAAAAATCGTTATAAATCAATAATTTAAAAATGATGAAAATTCAGGTGGTCGTGCAAACTGCATGAATGGCCATCGTGCATCCTGCATTTTGCGGGATCGATCTCGATTCGATGGAACCAATCGCTGAACCGCAGATCACCTGCGCTCGCTAAAGAGCAGCGGATACAAAACATTGCAAAAACCGCGTGTACAGCCCGAGAAGCGCTGACGTATTTTCGACCTCGACCCGTGCTCGAATGCGCCGGTTGGTTCAAGTCAAAGCCCGAAAAATAAAAACATCGACCTGCACGTCAAGGTTGAACGGGGAGCTTCCATGAGTCACGCGCCAAGCGACACGATTACCTGGGGCATGATGCTCCGCAAACTGCCGATGATTGCCAAAGCCATCCCGCGGGTGGTCAAGGGCATGAAGGTGGCCAACGTCACGGATCCGACCCAAAGCTGTGGCCTTGGCTGGACATTCGAGCAAGCGACGCTGCGCAATCCCGAGGGGCCGGCGTTATTGCACGGCGATGTGCGGCTGACCTATGCGCAGGTCAACCAGTGGGCCAACCGCATCGCTCACTATCTGAACGGGCAGGGCATCGGCAAGGGCGACGTGGTCGCAGTGTTCATCGAAAACCGCCCGGAACTGCTGGTGACCATTCTGGCGCTGGCCAAGGTTGGCGCGGTCAGCGCGCTGCTCAATACCTCGCAGACGCGTGACACCCTTGTCCACAGCGTGAATCTGGTGGCGCCGGTGGCGATCATTGTGGGCGAAGAACTGCTTGCGGCGTATGCGGCGATTCGCGATCAAGTAGCGATCACTGCACCGCGCACCTGGTTTGTCGCCGATCAGGACACCTACAGCCATCCGGGCATTGCGCCCGACGAGTACGTCAATCTGATCAGCGCCAGTGCCGACGCCTCCAGCGAGAATCCGCCGAGCAGCCAGCAGATCTTCTTCGACGATCCGTGTTTCTACATTTATACCTCCGGCACCACCGGCCTGCCCAAGGCCGGGGTGTTCAAGCACGGTCGCTGGATGCGCAGCTCCGCCAGTTTCGGCATGATCGCTCTCAATATGAGCCCTGACGACGTCGTCTATTGCACCTTGCCGCTGTACCACGCCACCGGTCTTTGCGTGTGCTGGGGTTCGGCGGTGAACGGTGCTTCGGGTTTCGCGATCCGCCGCAAGTTCAGCGCCAGTCAGTTCTGGAGCGACGTGCGCCGCTACCGCGCGACGACCATCGGTTACGTCGGCGAGCTATGCCGTTATCTGGTCGATCAACCGGCCAGCGCCGATGATAGCCGTCACGATGTGCGCAAGATGATTGGCAACGGCTTGCGCCCCGGCGCCTGGGCCGAGTTCAAGACACGTTTCGCCGTCGAGCACATCTGTGAGCTGTACGCGGCGAGCGACGGCAACATCGGATTCACCAACATTCTCAATTTCGACAACACCATCGGTTTCTCCCTGATGGCCTGGGAATTGGTCGCCTACGACCATCACAGCGGTGAGCCAATCCGCAGTCCTGACGGATTCATGCGCAAGGTCGGCAAAGGCGAGCAGGGACTTTTGCTGGCAAGGATTGACGAAAAAGCCCCACTGGACGGCTACACCGATCCACAGAAAACCGCCAAGGTCGTGTTGCACGACGTGTTTAGCAAAGGTGATCGTTTTTTCAACACCGGCGACCTGCTGCGCAACATCGGCTTCGGTCACGCTCAATTTGTCGATCGCCTCGGCGACACCTATCGCTGGAAGGGCGAAAACGTCTCGACCACCGAAGTCGAAAATCTTCTGCTGCAACACCCGCAGATTTCCGAGGCGGTGGCTTATGGCGTGGAGATCTGCAATACCAACGGCCGCGCCGGTATGGCGGCGATCACGCCAGCGGAATCCCTTGCCACGCTGGATTTCGCCGAGTTGCTGACTTTTGCCCGGGAGCGCATGCCAGCCTATGCCGTGCCATTGTTCCTGCGAGTGAAGGTCAAGATGGAGACCACCGGCACCTTCAAATACCAGAAAACCCGACTCAAGAACGAAGGCTTCGACCCCGGCCAGACGGGGGATGACCCGATCTTCGCATGGCTGCCCGGCACGCAGACTTACGTTCGGGTCACCGATGAAGTGTTGGCAGAAATTCATCAGGGCAAGCATCGTTATTGAATCTGGCTATGGCTCGACTTGAGAAAAAGGGGGTGACAGCCAGCGCCTCGCTCGGGAAACTGTCGGCTTTCCGATTGACCGAAAGTGGAGTTGCCCCATGTCCGACCAAAGCCGCCAGATGACCCCTGAAGAAGCTGCCGAATTCACCGAGCAGGTTTTCAACAAGGCGCGCGACGGTGATGCCGAGATGCTTGGTCGCCTGGTCACGGCCGGTTTGCCAGTCAACCTGAAGAACAGCAAGGGTGACACGTTGTTGATGTTGGCCAGCTATTACGGCCATCTGGATGCGGTGCAGGTGTTGCTTAAACACAAGGCCGACCCGGAAATGCGCAATGGCAACGGCCAGAGCCCGATTGCCGGCGCCGCGTTCAAAGGCGATCTGCCGGTGGTCAAGGCGCTGGTCGAAGCGGGCGCAGAGATTGAAGGCTCGTCGTTTGATGGTCGTACGGCGCTGATGATGGCGGCGATGTTCAACCGCGTTGAAATCGTTGATTACCTGATCAGCAAGGGGGCCAATGCGCAAGCCAAGGACGCCAATGGCGTGACGGCGCTGGATGCGGCGCGCACGATGGGGGCGGTTGATACCACCGCTCAGTTGGAAAAACTGCTGGCCTGACGGGCCTCAAAAGATCGCAGCCTGCGCTAGCTCCTCCATTGAACGCGTTGGCCTGCCATTCCGTGGATGAGCGCTGAGCGTAGGCGCTGCCGAGGCTGCGATCTTTTGCTTTGTGCGCTATCCTCCGCGCCCTCGAAATTCACCTTCGCCACAGGATCCGCCCTCATGAAAGCCGCACTCGTCGAACTCATCAGCAAAATCAGCTCCGGCTGCATGGGCGAGGACGAGATCCTGAAAGTGGCTGACGAAGCCGCGCAAGCTTACGCCGATGCGGGTGCCTTTCTGGCAGCCAACCCGGACATCAACTACGACGACACATTCCCGATTGCGTTGGGCGAATGGGTCGTGGTCGGCAGCCTGCCGGAAACCGTGCTGTTCCAGGCCGACACCTACGTTGACCTGTTCGCGCAGATCGTTGCCTCGTTCGGCCCGGGCGTGGATTTCAACCTCAAGCCCAAGCAACTGGCCAAGACCGAAGCACTTACCGCCCTTAACCGCATCCAAGTGCAGATGAGCAGCCTGAACAAGGAAAACGGCGGTTACACACTGATGAACTTCAGCCAGTTGCTCGACGACGAACTGCAGGTGGTGCTGGTCTACGGCAACGACGTGCCACGGGTGCTGGAGCTGTGCGCCGAAGTCGGTATCGCCGCTGCGCCATCGCTCGAAGCGCTGAAGATCGCTGTGCACGTCTGAGCGAGATAGCAATAAAAGGGAACCCTGCGCGCGACCGTCTATCCTAAAAGTGCATGCCACTATTCTGGAGCGACACCATGGGTTCCACGTTCAACGGTCTGATCGGTCTGATCATCCTCGCCCTCGACATCTGGGCCATCATCAATGTGCTGAAAAGCGGCGCCACCACCGGGATGAAAATCGTCTGGGTGCTGCTGATCATCCTCCTGCCAGTGCTGGGCCTGATCATCTGGGCGATTGCCGGACCGCGGGGCAACGTGCGGATCTGACGCTGATCCCGAGAACACCGCAATACCCTGTAGGAGTGAGCCTGTTCGCGATAGCTATCCTCCAGTCAATGAGTCAGTGACTGAAAAACCGCTATCGCGAGCAGGCTCACTCCTACAAGGGATTGCGATTTGCTGATGAAGGGAGGTTCTACCTGTCATCTTCGGCAACGTAGAATGCGCGCCTTTCCCGGGCAATCGCCCCCACGATTGGCGCCCGCGCATTCATCGGAGCACTTGACCATGACCGTCACCAAAACCAGCGAGTACCTGGAAACCCTCTACGAGGGCTACGGTCAGCGCTTTCGCATGGAAAAACTGCTGCACGAAGTGCGCACCGAACACCAGCACCTGGTGATTTTCCAGAACCCGCGCATGGGCCGGGTCATGGCGCTGGACGGCGTGATCCAGACCACCGAAGCCGACGAATTCATCTACCACGAAATGCTCACCCATGTGCCAATCCTCGCCCACGGCAGCGTCAAGCGCGTGCTGATCATTGGTGGCGGTGACGGCGGCATGCTCCGTGAAGTGACCAAGCACGCCGGTGTCGAGCACATCACCATGGTCGAGATCGACGGCACCGTGGTCGATATGTGCAAAGAGTTCCTGCCGAACCACTCCAGCGGCGCCTACGACGATCCACGCCTGAACCTGGTGATTGACGACGGCATGCGTTTCGTCGCCACCACCACGGAAAAATTCGACGTGATCATCTCCGATTCCACCGACCCGATCGGCCCGGGCGAAGTGCTGTTCTCGGAGAACTTCTATCAGGCCTGCCATCGCTGCCTGAACGAGGGCGGCATCCTCGTGACCCAGAACGGCACACCGTTCATGCAGATCGACGAAGTAAAAACCACTGCCGGTCGCCTCAACAGCCTGTTCCCGGACTGGCACTTCTACCAGGCGGCCGTTCCTACCTACATCGGTGGCTCGATGACTTTCGCCTGGGGCTCGACCAATCCGGCGTACCGCAAACTGAGCCGTGAAACCCTGCAACAGCGCTTCATCGGCAGCGGCATCGTCACCCGCTACTACAACCCTGAAATCCATATCGGCGCGTTCGCCTTGCCGCAATACGTGCTGCAGGCGATCAACAAGCCAAGCAACGACTAAAAGAACACTGCAACTCCCCTGTGGGAGCGAGCTTGCTCGCGAAGGCGTCAGGTCAGTCAAAGAATATGTCGACTGGACAGGCCCTTTCGCGAGCAGGCTCGCTCCCACATTTGTTTGCTCCACACGATAGATGTCGTTTGTTTCATCTTCCCCCGCTGTAATCCTTTTGAACCAACCCTCTGCGTCTAAAGTCGAGATAGGTGTAAGCCCATTTGCGGGTTTGATCGAGGAGGCACCGATGCAAAAGTGGAAAGTCACTTTCGTGGACGATCATGGTGAAATTGTCGATGAGGTGTTCGAGCGCGCGGAATGCCCCAGCGACGATGAGGCCGCTCGATTGATCAAGGCACGGCTTCTGCCCGTCGCCGCCGAACTGGATCTCAACGATCTGGAGGGGCGCACCGCCGATGCGGGCGTGAAAAACCTGAAAACCCAGAACAGCATCGAAATCCGCAGCATCACACCCGTCTGACAGTTCCTGTCATCTCTTGAAACCAGGCCTTGGCAGCAGCTCTATCTTGGGGCTACTCTGCAAGCGAGATCAGCGAACGGATCGCTAAGGTCTGGTCTTGTCAGCTACATGCTTGTTCCCGCGTGCAACCACGTTGCCGTCGTACTTTGGCCAAAGGCCCGGGGCGGGAATACGGAAAGTCTATCCATCTATGCGAGGGGGACGATTCATGAGCACAGCCTATCAAGAAGACATCAGCAGCAATGTTCTGCGCCGCATGAAAGAAGGCGGTTTCGATTTTTCCCGATTCCATCCCATCGAGTTCTACGCGATTTTCCCGGACGAGGAGCGGGCGCGCAGGGCGGCAGGCAAATTTCGCGGTGAATCCATCAATGCCCAGGTCAGCCTGCGTGATGACGGTGCGTGGGCGCTGGAATTGAGCAAAGTGATGTACGCGACATATGACGATATCGGCGACTTCGAGCAGGGATTCTCTGCCGTGGTTGAACCTCTGGGTGGCATTATCGAAGGCTGGGGTGTGAAACAGGAGGTGCGCAACCGCCACCGTTTGAATTGATCTCTGGTTTCATTTGTTGAGCAACGGCTGACCTTCGGGTTGGCCGTTGTCATTTCCGGCATAAGCAAAACGCTGTGGCAAAACCCTGAAACAAGAAACCGAGGCAAAAAAAAGCCACCGGAGAGGGTGGCTAAAAGGGAAGACCGATAAGGAGAGGAAACCGGTCAGGGTTACAGCGGGGCGGGCCGCCGAGGCGATCCCAATCAGTTGAGCTGGCCGCTTCATGGCGCCGGGGCCGGTGAAGATTTGCAGCGAATGTGCGGATTATCCGCAGGCAGCGCCGGGCAGTGAAATCAACTCTGACTATGCTGGTGATAGGCGATGCAGTGCGTCGCAATGAAGCGGGGGCAATCCGGTTGGGGCATTTGCCGCACAGGAATGGTGCGGTGCTTGCGGCGTGTATTTCCAACCGATTGAAATCAAAGCGTTTATGCCGATGGCACGGGCCTTGCGAAGGCCTGTATGTCCGGGTGACAAGGAGTACGGCATGATCCGCACCTATTTTGATGAGATGTACGATGCCGGCGGCCAGGTTCGCCCGCATTATCGGGAGTTCGCCCGATGGCTGGCCGATACGCCGGATGAGCTGTTGGCCCAGCGGCGACGCGAGGCCGATCTGCTGTTCCATCGCGCCGGCATCACGTTCACGCTCTATGGCGACGAGCAGGGCACCGAGCGCCTGATTCCTTTCGACACCATCCCGCGCAGCATTCCTGCCAGTGAATGGCGAATCGTTGAGCGCGGCTGCATCCAGCGGGTCAAGGCGTTGAACATGTTCCTCGCCGACCTTTATCACGAGCAGCGCATTATCAAGGCCGGGATCATTCCCGCCGAACAGGTGCTGGCCAACGAGCAATATCAGTTGGCGATGCAAGGCCTGGATCTGCACCGCGATATCTATTCGCACATCTCCGGCGTCGATCTGGTGCGCGACGGCGACGGCACTTATTACGTGCTCGAAGACAACCTGCGAACACCGAGCGGCGTCAGCTACATGCTCGAAGACCGCAAGATGATGATGCGCCTGTTCCCGGAGCTGTTCGCCGCCCAGCGTATTGCCCCTATCGATCACTACCCGAACCTGCTGCTCGACACCCTGAAAAGCTCAAGTCCGATCGATGACCCGAGCGTGGTGGTGCTGACGCCGGGGCGCTTCAACAGTGCGTTCTTCGAGCACGCATTCCTGGCGCGGGAAATGGGCGTTGAACTGGTCGAGGGCGCGGATCTGTTCGTTCGCGACGACAAAGTCTTCATGCGCACTACGGACGGCCCGAAAGCGGTGGACGTTATCTACCGTCGGCTCGACGACGCGTTTCTCGATCCACTGGCGTTCAACCCCGACTCGATGCTCGGTGTGCCGGGGCTGCTGTCCTCTTATCGCTCGGGCAACGTGGTGCTGGCCAACGCCATCGGCACCGGCGTAGCGGACGACAAATCGGTGTATCCGTTCGTTACTGACATGATCCGGTTCTACCTCGACGAAGAGCCGATTTTGAAGAACGTACCGACCTGGCAATGCCGCAACCCGTCTGAACTTTCTCACGTGCTGGCCAATCTTCCAGATCTGGTGGTCAAGGAAACCCAAGGCTCAGGCGGTTACGGAATGTTGGTCGGGCCGGCATCGACGAAAGCGGAAATCGATGCTTTCCGCGAACGGATCAAAGCCAAACCCCACGCGTACATCGCGCAACCGACGCTGTCGCTGTCGACCTGTCCGACCTTTGTCGAAAACGGCATCGCGCCGCGCCATATCGACTTGCGTCCGTTTGTCTTGTCCGGGCGCGAAACCCGGGTGGTTCCCGGCGGTTTGACCCGTGTGGCGCTGCGCGAAGGCTCCTTGGTGGTGAATTCCTCCCAGGGTGGCGGAACCAAGGACACCTGGGTGGTCGAGGATTGAAGGAAGCTTGCCATGTTAAGTAGAACTGCCTCGGATCTGTATTGGATGTCGCGTTACCTGGAGCGGGCGGAAAACCTCGCCCGGATGCTCGACATCAGTTATTCGCTGTCGCTGATGCCGCAGGACGGTCGCGGCGACGGTTTGCACGAATTGGCCATGCCGCTGCTGATCACCGGTACCCTCGACGATTACCTCGAGCGCCATGGCGCGCTGCATGCTGAGCGTCTGCTGCACTTTTTTGCCCTCGATGCGGCTAACCCGGCGAGCATTTACAGCTGCCTCGGCGCGGCGCGGGCCAGCGCCCATGCGGTGCGTGGGCGGATCACGGCGGACATGTGGGAGAACATCAATTCGACGTGGCTGGAAATTCGCGGCATCGCCGAACAGGGCCTCAGTCGCTATGGCATGAGCCGTTTCTGCGAATGGATCAAGGAGCGTTCGCACCTGTTTCGTGGTGCGTCGTACGGCACGATCATGCGTAATGATGCGTTTCGTTTCATTCGCCTCGGTACGTTCATCGAACGCGCGGACAACACCCTGCGATTGCTCGATGCCCGCTATGAAATGGCCGGCGATCAGGCTGAAGCAGTCAGCGACGGTACGGCCCACGCCTACTACCAATGGAGCGCCTTGCTGCGCGCCTTGTCGTCATTCGAGGCCTACACCGAAATCTATCGCGATGCGCCGGGGGCGCGGCATGTTGCCGAGTTGCTGTTGTTGCGCGCCGATGTGCCGCGCTCGCTGCGGGCCTGCACCGAGGAGATCGATCAGATTCTTGCGCAGTTGCCCGGTGCCAACGGTCGACCGGCACAGCGTCTGGCGGCAGAAATGGACGCGCGCCTGCGCTACACCGGCATCAACGAAATTCTCGAGGAAGGCCTGCACGCCTGGCTGACCGAATTCATCCCGCTGGTGCGCCAGCTGGGCAACGCCATTCACAGTTCCTACCTGGAGGCTGCATGAGACTTTCCATAAGCCACGAGACCACCTATCACTACGAAGATCAGGTGCGGGCGAGCATCCAGTACCTGCGACTGACCCCACACGATAGCGAACGTCAACACGTGTTGAGCTGGCAGCTCGACCTGCCGCGCCCGGTGCGTGCGCAACTCGATCCGTTCGGCAATATCCTGCACGTGCTGACCATGGATGAACCGCACGAAGCGATCATCATTGGTGCGCGCGGGCAGGTCGATATCGACGAACTACGCGAGGCCGAGCATGAGAGCCAGTCGGCGCTGCCGTTCCTGCGCTTTACCCGTTTGACCGAGGCGGATGAGGCGTTACGCGCGTTCGCCGAGAAATCCTGCAAGCAGCGGCGTGATCGCACGGCGCTGATCGATCTGATGCACGGCTTGAATCAGCACATGACCTACACGCCGGGGTCCACCGAGGTCGATACCAGCGCCGCTGAGGCCTTCGCCGGGCGTGCGGGTGTTTGCCAGGATCATGCTCACGCGTTTCTGGCTTGCGCACGCAGTCTCGGGATTCCGTCGCGTTATGTGTCGGGGTATCTGTACAGCGAGGATTGCGAGCATCTAGCCAGCCATGCATGGGCTGAAGCGTGGCTGGATGACGCCTGGTACAGCTTTGATGTGACCAATGAGCTGGCGCGGCCGGAGCGTCATCTGAAACTGGCGGTGGGTCTGGATTATCTGGATGCCTGCCCGGTGCGCGGCATGCGCCGTGGCGGTGGGTGTGAGCAGATGCATGCGAAAGTGTTCGTCTCGCCAACTCCGATCATCTCGGTGCAACAGCAGTAAACGCCGTACCCCTGTGGGAGCGAGCCTGCTCGCGATAGCGGTCTGTCAGTTACAAATGTGCTGACTGATACACCGCTATCGCGAGCAGGCTCGCTCCCACAAGGGAAATGGCGTTACGGCTTAACCTTGCGTCCGGCCATGTGCTTGAGATACCCCACCAGCATTTCCAGATCCCCCTCTGGTAACACCTCCACCGAAAACCCCGGCATCTTCGCCTGCGGCCACTGACGCAAACTCTGCGGATCCCGAATGTAGCGCTTGAGGAAATCCGCGCCGAAATACTCGGTCGGGCTGTAAGGAATATTCAGGTCCGGCCCGAATTGCGCATCCCCCGCACCGTTCAACCGGTGACACGCCAGACAGTTTTTCTGAAACAGCGCAAACCCTTGATTCACCGGGTCATCTGCTTTCAACGCAGGATCCGGCAGCAGGGCAGGGAAACGCTCCGCCACTGGCGCCATGCGCTTGATGCTCGCGACTTCGAACGGCCATTGCTCCGGACTGATATTGCCGGCCTGCGGATCGGTCCAGACCAGATAAAACGGCCCGGCGCTGTGCTTGCCTTCCGACAGCGGTGGCCACGGCTGCGCCGGATCTTCGATGGCCAGCCATGCTCGCGCACCTGTTGTATTAAGCAACGGCGCAGCTGACAACTCGGCGGCAAAGCCGTCCAGTGCCACCGCTTGCAGGTGATCCTGCGGTTTGATCCCTGTCAGCAATGCGGCCACAGGCACGGCGCGATAGGTCATGTCCTTCTTGTAGGACACATCGTTTTTGATCGTCAGGGTTTGCACTTGAGGATGCTTGAGCAATTCCTCGGTCTGCCAGGTGCGGCTGCTTGCACCCAGTTGCAGATCCAACTGTGCGGCAGACAAGGGCATGCTCAGCAGCATGGCCCCGAACACAATGAGCGCTTTCAAATGATCGCCGTCCATGTCGTGGGAGTGCGCCAAGGTTGGCACAGCCACGCTGGCCCGGGTAGCGGGCCAGTCACATTTTCAGTGGCGATGAGCAGCGCCCGGCGCTCGACTCAGCCGATGACCTTGGTCAGATTCGGCAAAATCAACAACAGCGTCGTGGCGAAAAGAATGAGCCCTGCTTGACGAACTTTCGGTTGTTTGAACATGGCTTGACCGCCTTTATTGTTATTTCCTGATGCCTGCCTGCATATCCATGACGGCAAGCGCTGCACTTCCTGTTGAAGAACGTCTGCCCCGGCAAAACCCGACGACCCTGACGTACATGTTCTACATTAGGGGCCACGTCACGCTTGGCTTAGATCCATTTCATATGGAGTACTTGCCAGATGCGATAAAAAAAGCATGAGGCTTATTGCCAGCTTCTTTGCCGCCCGCTGGCTAGACAACTCGCCGACCTGAACCGGTTCACCCAGCCGCCGATGACCGTCCGTCTGAGCGTGTGCGTCAACCGCATTGAGCGCTGTGGTCATTGAATCCATGGCCGCTCGGGTCAAGAGTGGAGGTACAAGCAATCTCTCCCCGCACAGGTTCGAGGACGTCATGACCCAAGCTTTGATATTCGATGCGTTACGCACGCCCCGTGGCAAAGGCAAGGCCGATGGCGCCCTGCACAGCGTCAAACCGGTGAATCTGGTCGCTGGTCTGCTCAACGCGCTGCAAGAACGCTCCTCGCTGGACACCAGTCAGGTCGATGACGTAGTGCTCGGCTGCGTGACGCCGATTGGCGATCAAGGCTCGGACATCGCCAAAACCGCCGTGCAAGTGGCCGATTGGGATGTCAGCGTTGCCGGTGTGCAGATCAATCGTTTCTGCGCCTCGGGTCTGGAAGCGGTCAACCTCGGCGCGATGAAAGTGCGCTCGGGTTTCGAAGATCTTGTAGTGGTCGGCGGTGTCGAGTCGATGTCGCGGGTGCCCATGGGCAGCGACGGCGGCGCCTGGGCGCTCGATCCGCAGACTAATCTGCACAGTCATTTCACTCCGCAAGGCGTCGGTGCCGATCTGATCGCTACGCTTGAGGGCTTCAGTCGTCACGACGTCGATGCCTACGCGCTGCACTCGCAGCAGAAAGCCGCGCGGGCGCGGGCCGATGGCTCGTTTAACAAGTCGTTGGTGTCGGTGCGGGATCAGAACGGCATCATTCTGCTCGATCACGATGAGTTCATTCGCGCCGAATCGACCCTTGAGGGCTTGGGCAAGCTCAAACCGAGTTTCGAAATGATCGGGCAGATGGGTTTTGACGCGACCGCGCTGCGGGTCTACAGCCATGTCGAGCGGATCAATCACGTGCACACACCGGGTAACAGTTCCGGGATCGTCGACGGTGCAGCACTGATGCTGATCGGCTCCGAATCCAAGGGGCGTGCGCTGGGCCTGCAACCTCGGGCGCGGATTGTCGCCACGGCGGTCACCAGCACCGATCCGACCATCATGCTCACCGGCCCGGCGCCGGCAACGCGAAAGGCACTGGCCAAGGCCGGGCTGCGCGTTGAAGACATCGACCTGTTCGAGGTCAACGAAGCGTTTGCCTCGGTGGTGCTGAAGTTCATCAAGGACATGGCAGTCGACCCGGACAAGGTCAACGTCAACGGCGGTTCCATCGCTATGGGCCACCCGCTGGGCGCGACCGGTTGCGCGATCCTCGGCACCTTGCTCGATGAGCTGGAAGCGCGGCGCCTGCGCTATGGCTTGGCGACGCTGTGCGTCGGCGGCGGCATGGGCATTGCCACCATCATCGAACGCCTCTGAGCCCCGAATTCAAGGAACCTTGTTATGAGCGAAGCCATTCGTTACGAAAAAGGCCAGGACGCGATCGTCGTGCTGACCATCGACATGCCGGGCCAGAGCGCCAACACCATGAACGCTGTGTACCGCGAGGCCATGGCCGCGTGCGTCGCCCGGCTGGTGGCGGAAAAAGACGACATTGCCGGGGTGATCATTACGTCGGCAAAGAAAACCTTCTTTGCCGGCGGTGATCTCAATGAGTTGATCAAGGTCGGCAAGCCCGAAGCCAAAGCCTTCTACGACATGGTGCTGACCCTCAAAGCGCAGTTGCGCACCCTGGAAACCCTCGGCAAACCGGTGGTCGCGGCGATCAACGGCGCGGCGCTGGGCGGCGGCTGGGAAATCTGCCTGGCCTGTCACCACCGGGTGGCATTGGACGACGCGTCGGTACAGCTCGGTCTGCCGGAAGTGACCCTCGGCCTGTTGCCGGGCGGCGGCGGAGTGGTACGCATGGTGCGCATGCTCGGTCTCGAAAAAGCGCTGCCCTATCTGCTAGAGGGCAAGAAGGTGCGTCCACAGCAGGCATTGCAGGCCGGTTTGATTGATGAGCTGGCGGCGAATCGCGATGAATTGCTGGCCAAGGCGCGCGCCTGGATCGTCGCCAATCCGATGGCGGTACAACGTTGGGATGTGAAGGGTTATCAGATTCCGGGCGGCACGCCGTCGAATCCGAAAGTGGCGCAGATGCTGGCGATTGCGCCGTCGATTCTGCGTAGCAAGACCCATGGGACAATGCCGGCGCCGGAGAAAATCCTCTGCGCGGCAGTCGAGGGCGCTCAGGTCGATTTCGACACCGCGCACTTGATCGAAACCCGTTACTTCACCGAACTGACTACCGGGCAGATCTCGAAAAACCTGATCGGCACGTTCTGGTTTCAACTCAATGAGATCAATGCTGGTGGTTCGCGGCCGCAGGGTTTTGCGCCGTATGTCACGCGTAAGGTCGGCGTGCTTGGCGCAGGGATGATGGGCGCGGGGATTGCCTTTGTCAGCGCTTCGGCGGGTATTGAGGTGGTGCTCAAGGATGTCAATCTGGCTGCCGCCGAGAAAGGCAAAGCACATTCTGCGGCGTTGCTAGACAAGAAAGTCGCCCGTGGGCAGATGGATGCTTTGAAGCGTGATGAGGTGTTGGCGCGGATCAAGCCGTCCGAAAATGATGCCGACCTCGCGGGTTGCGATCTGATCATCGAAGCGGTGTTTGAGGATCGCGATCTCAAGGCCAGGGTTTCCTCTGCCGCCCAGCAAGTTGTCGGCGCCGAAGCGGTCATCGCTTCGAATACATCGACGTTGCCTATTACCGGGCTGGCAAAGGCTGTGCCTGATCCTGGCAAATTCATCGGCCTGCATTTCTTCAGCCCGGTAGAAAAAATGCCGCTGGTGGAAATCATCAAAGGTGCACAGACCAGCGATGAAACCCTCGCGCGCGGTTTCGACTTCGTGCTGCAAATCAAGAAAACCCCGATCGTCGTCAACGACAGTCGCGGCTTCTTTACTTCACGCGTCTTCGGCACCTTCACCAACGAAGGCATCGCCATGCTCGGCGAAGGCGTGAGCGCGCCGATGATCGAGACCGAAGCGCGCAAGGCCGGGATGCCGGTCGGGCCTCTGGCGATTTCCGACGAAGTTTCCCTCAGCCTGATGAGCCATATCCGTCAGCAAACCGCCAAGGACCTACAGGCAGAAGGGAAACCGCTGATTGAGCACCCGGCCTTCGCCGTGATTGACTTACTGCTTAACGAATACAAGCGTCCGGGCAAAGCGGCCGGTGGCGGTTTTTACGATTACCCGGCTGGTGGGCAGAAACATCTGTGGCCCGAGTTGAAGGTGCGTTTCGAAAAGGCTGACGGACAGATTTCGCCCAAAGACGTGCGTGATCGGCTGTTGTTCGTGCAGGCCATTGAAACGGTGCGTTGTGTGGAGGAGGGTGTGCTGACCTCGACGGCGGACGCCAACGTTGGCTCGATCTTCGGTATCGGTTTTGCAGCGTGGACTGGCGGCGCATTGCAGTTCATCAACCAATACGGGGTGAAGGATTTCGTCGCCCGTGCGCAGTATCTGGCCGAGCAGTATGGCGAGCGTTTCGCGCCGCCAGCGTTGCTGCTGGATAAAGCGGCAAAAGGTGAAATGTTCTAAGGGCAACGAGCATTCCGGGGCTTGCCTTGCCAGGGGGTTTCAAGGCAGGCTCTGGGGTGTTCATTATTCCCATCACGTGTCAGGTATTTTTTATGTCGCTACGCATCTGCATTCTGGAAACCGACATCCTGCGTCCGGAACTGGTCGATCAATATCAGGGTTACGGGCAGATGTTCCAGCGCCTGTTCTCACAGCAACCGATTGCCGCCGAGTTCACCGTCTACAACGTGATGCAGGGCGAATACCCAAGCGACGACCAAACCTTCGACGCATACCTGGTCACCGGCAGCAAGGCTGACTCGTTTGGTACTGATCCGTGGATCCAGACCCTGAAGGAATACCTGCTGACTCGTTACGAGCGCGGCGACAAACTGCTCGGCGTGTGCTTCGGCCATCAACTGCTGGCGCTGCTGCTCGGTGGCAAGAGCGAGCGCGCCACGCAAGGTTGGGGTGTTGGCACCCATAACTACAAACTGGCGGCGAAGGCGCCTTGGATGAGCCCGGTGCGTGAGGAATTGACGCTGCTGATCAGCCATCAGGACCAGGTCACAGCGCTGCCGGAAAACGCCACGGTGATTGCTTCCAGCGATTTCTGCCCGTTCGCGGCCTATCACATCAACGATCAGGTGTTGTGCTTCCAGGGCCACCCGGAGTTCATTCACGATTACTCGCGGGCGCTGCTCGATCTGCGTCAGGAAGCGTTGGGTTCGCAGATCTACAGCAAAGGTGTGGCCAGTCTCGAGCAGGAACACCATGGTGCGACAGTCGCGGAATGGATGATGCGTTTTGTCGCGCATAAGCCAGAAACTGTCTAAGGCCAAAAGCTTCGCGAGCAGGCTCGCTTCCACATTGGATTTCCGGTGCGCTACCGATCAATATGGGGGCGAGCCTGCTCGCGAATGTTCCAGACAACTCGGTCTGCCCTACAACCACCCAGACCTCTTGAAACTTGCCCACAAACTCACACACCCCACCGTAATAAACCCCAGCACACCGAAATAGCCGTAGTGCCAGCTCAACTCCGGCATGTTCTGGAAATTCATCCCGTAAATCCCCGCCACTGCCGTCGGAAACGCCAGAATCGCCGCCCAGGCAGCAAACTTGCGTTGCACCACGCTTTGCCGTGATGCCTCGAGCAACACACCAATCTCGATGGTCTGGCTGGCAATGTCGGCCAAGGTGGTCAGGTCTTCCATTTGTCGCGTGACGTGAATCTGCACATCACGGAAGTACGGCCGCATGTTCTTGTCGATAAACGGGAAACTCAACTTCTGCAGTTCCTCGCCAATCTCCACCATCGGTGCCGCGTACCGACGCAGGCGTACGACATCGCGGCGCAAGCCATGCAGCTTCTGAATGTCATGCTCATTCAACGCGCTGCACAACACGTTGCGCTCCAGCTCATCGATCTCGGCATGGATCGCTTCGCCGACTGGCTGATAGTTCTCGATGACAAAATCGAGCAACGCATAAAGTACGAAATCTTCCCCGTGCTCCAGCAACAGCGGACGCGCCTCACAACGTTGGCGAACATGGGCGTAGGACGCCGAGTGGCCATTACGCGCGGTGATGATGTAGCCCTTGCCCGCAAAGATATGCGTCTCGATAAATTGCAGAACGCCGTTCTCGCGGATGGGTGAGTAGGTGACGATAAACAAAGCGTCGCCAAAGGTTTCGAGCTTCGGTCGACTGTGTTTTTCCAGGGCGTCTTCAATGGCCAGTTCGTGCAGGTTGAACTGACGTTGCAGGTTGGACAGCTCTTGAGCGTCCGGCTCTTCCAGGCCGATCCACACGAAGTGGCCGGTTTTCGCAGCCCAGGCAGCGCCTTCGTCGAGGGTAATATTGGTGACTTTCTTGCCTGCGCTGTACACCGCAGCAGCAACAACTCGACCCATGGTGGTGATTCACTTCTTCTTGGCAGGTGGCAGGGAATTCAAGGCTTCAGCTTAGCCGTGTCGCTGCTTGAGAGTCAGTGAAATCTGTACAGTTCACCGGGCAAAAGAAAACCCGCACAGGGCGGGTTGTCTTTTCAGGCAGCTTGCAGTTGCCGATCCATCGATTCAATGCACTCGCGCATCTGCTCGCGACACTGATTGATGAGCATGGGCATGTCGTCCATGGTCAATCCGGCTGTAGGAATCGCCGGCAACGAGCGTATGAGGATTTTCCCGCTGCGCCAGCGATTCAGACGCATGTGCTTGATGTAACTGCTGACGCAAACCGGAACGATCGGTACACCAGCGGCAATTGCCATCTGGAACGCACCTTTCTTGAATGGCAGCAATTCTTCGCCGAGGTTGCGCGTGCCTTCCGGGAACACCCAGATCGAGGTGTCTTCGTTCTGCAAGGTATTGGTGGTGGTGAGCATCGACTGGCGTGCCTTATGCGCATTGCCACGGTCGATCAACACATTGCCGGCCAGCCAGAACAGTTGCCCGAACAGTGGCACCCACTTGAGGCTCTTCTTGCCGATGCACACGGTGCGGCGCGGCACTACGTTGCCGAACACAAACAGATCATAGTTGGACTGATGGTTGGCGATGATCACGCAGCTATCGGGTTTGTTCAGCAAACCGCTGACATCGGATTTCACCCGTAAACGCAAAATACACATCGCTGGTAGCGCATAGAGGCGGGCGCACAGACGGCTGTTGTCCGGATTGAACGGGCGGCAGATGCCGAGAATCACCCCGAGCACGCCGGCGAGAATAAAGTGCAGGCCCATCAATAACATACGAAACACGAACAGCATTTTCAGGCCCCACCGGGACAAAAGGTGGCGCAGTGTACGGATGTGCACTGTTTTCGGCAATTGCCGCTATAGAGTGCGGAGATAGCCGATGTTTAAGCGCATGTTTCAGAATGGAGGGTCAGACCTGTCCTAGAGCGGTCGCAGACTTTTAAACCATGCGTGCAAGAAAAAGCCCGACACGACGGTCGGGCTTCTTTTGCGCAGCAGCCGGGCTTAGCCCAGATGCTCCTGATCCTGGATGATCGCGTTATCCAGAGCTTCCAGCAGCGCTTTACGCACCTTCAACTTGGTGTTCTTGTGCGCGAGCATGTTGATCTTTTTCAACTGACGCGCAGCGGCGAGGGCGGCACCTTGCAGCTCTTCGGCGGCAACCACCTTGTCGAGGAAGCCGGCATCCACAGCGCTTTTCGGATCGAACATCTCGCCGTTGATCACCGAGCGGTGGAACGCCGAGCGACGCAGACGATCACGCGCCAACTCGATACCTGCGTTATGCATTGTCATGCCGATCTGCACTTCGTTCAGACCTATGCTGAACGGGCCATCGACACCGATGCGGTAATCAGCAGACAACAGAATGAAAGCGCCTTTCGCCACCGCGTGACCTGGGCA
The DNA here is from genome assembly GCF_900110195.1 of Pseudomonas sp. ok266. Classification (NCBI taxonomy): domain Bacteria; kingdom Pseudomonadati; phylum Pseudomonadota; class Gammaproteobacteria; order Pseudomonadales; family Pseudomonadaceae; genus Pseudomonas; species Pseudomonas sp. ok266. The sequence goes on from NZ_FOCU01000019.1 coordinate 77,974, forward strand.
TGCGACGATGACCGGGAACGGGTGAGAGAGCAGGCGACGCGCCAAGGTCGAACCCGCGGTTACCAGCGATACGGCTTCCTTAGGGCCGGCGGTCATGACTTTCAGGTCATAGCCGCCGGACAGAATCCCTGGCTGACCGGTGATGATCACGATGGCACGATCAGTCACCGCCTGATCCAGCGCCGCGTTGAATGCCGCAATCACGTCCGGAGAAATGGCATTGACCTTGCCGTTGCTCAAGGTCAAGGTCGCGATACCGTCTTCGAGGTGGTAGGAAATCAACTCACTCATGACGCTATTCCTTGTAAGAAAGATGGGCAGACGTTACCCACCGCCGCAGGCCAGGTAAAGCGCCATGACTGACCCGCCAGTCACCGTTTCCCGACCCACCCTGCATGGCTAGGCGTTCAGCTTCTATATAGAAGGGCCGCGCCCACCGAAGATTGGCCGGTTTGCCATGGCCTGCTAGCGGGCAAAACGACTTTTTCTCTTAACCGCATGAAAATTCTGAAAAAAAGTTTGCCATCGGAAAAGCTTTCGACTACATTAGCGCGCCTCGACAGACAGAACATGTTTGAAGAGATACGGTGAAGTGTCCGAGTGGCTTAAGGAGCACGCCTGGAAAGTGTGTATACAGGAAACTGTATCGAGAGTTCGAATCTCTCCTTCACCGCCATATTCAGTAAACACAAAACCCCTGATTTCGAAAGAAGTCAGGGGTTTTGTGGTTTCTGGTGTCTGGATTTTATTGGCAGCGGCTTGACGTTCGTCTTGAGCGATTACAATTGCGGATTTATTCATCCATATAGGGACGGCATTCCATGATCATTTCCACCACTCACGCCATTGAAGGCCGGCAGATCGTGGCCTACCTGGATATCGTCAGTGCCGAATCGGTGCAGGGCGTCAATGTGATCCGTGACATGTTCGCTGGTATGCGCGACTTTTTTGGCGGCCGCTCGCAGACGCTGGAGCGGGCTTTGAAGGAGGCGCGTATTCAGGCGACCGAAGAAATACGGGAGCGTGCGCGCGCTCTGCAGGCGGATGCGGTGGTCGGGGTGGACTTTGAGATCAGTATGCCCGGCGGGAAGGGCGGGATGGTTGTTGTGTTTGCGACGGGTACGGCGGTGAAGTTGCGCTGAGTTTGTTTGATGGGTGTGTAAGCCCATTCAGAGGTTGAATGGGCTCAATCTTGCGGTGCAATCAGCCTTGTGGCTTGAGGATCACGGTGCCTCTTTCGTCATAGGTCAGTGGTGTGTCGACGGCGACGAGAGGGGGTGTATCAGAAGGCGGGTTGGGTTCGACTGGCTTGCTGGGATGGTAAATGACCCCTGGTTGCAGAACCGGTGTATCCGGACCCGGATACTTGATGGTGATTTCACCGGAAGCGATCTTTTCCTTGAGTTTTTCAGCGCCAGCCTTGCCGGCTGCGATCTGTTCGTCCGTGAGTTTTACGACAGGCATATTCGGGAATCCGTTGATTTGCATGTTCTCTCCTTGAGATTCATTTGTATGAAAAAGGGCAACGGCCTGGCTTTGGAATTCTTTAGCAATCTGGGACCAATGGTTCATCGTCTGTTTAAATTTTTCAGGCCATTCGTCGGGCATCAGGGGATCTGAATCACAAGTCCAGGAATGACCAGCTAGTCTCAAAAGCCATGGAGGTCGATATTTTTTCAGGCAAAAGGGTTTTTGCCGGTGTCGATCTGTTGCGACGGGGCGAAGGTATGACTGATCCGTATATCGAAGACGATGGCGCTGAATTTTCCTTCAATAACTGCGTACGGTGCGGCCAGACCGAGTATCAGTCAGGTTTTGGCGAGGATCCGGTGCAGATCGGCAAAATCAAATCCGCGGCACCCAAGGGACCCAAGGCGAAATTTCTCCCCAGGGTCACCACGCGTTCCAGGAAATAATCGTTCTCTGCATAACCCTGCTACTGAGCGGGGTTTTTTATGGTTGTGGGTTTGAAGAATTTTCCTACAGGTGATGACGGAAAATCAGTCTACTTTCACAAACTTTTCACGTCTGCCGCAGTAGGGTGAAGCCATCCGTTAGAAAGCAAGTCTCCAGCCCGTTTCCCCAGCGGGCTTTTTTTTGCCTGCCACAAAACCTTTTCCAGAATTGCTGTCCAATCGGCGCCGAGTGCGCGCGAGATCCGTGATTTTGGCTGGACTTTCGCGCGACGACGGCATTAAATCCCGGCCCTTTTTGTCATCCCAATTGTTGAGGTTTTCGTCATGCGTTTAACACTGCCTGCTCTGGTTCTGGGGCTTCTGGTTGCTCAAGGTGCAATGGCTGCCGGTGATGGCACTGCTGCGTTGGGCGGTGGTCTGGGTGGCGCACTGGGTAATGTCGTCGGCCAGAAAATGGGCGGCAGCACTGGCGCGGCCATTGGCGCCGGCGTAGCAGGCGCGGCGGGCAGCGCAATGGCGGCGCGCAAGGGGAGCCGGACCAAAGCGGCGATTGGCGGCGGCGTTGGCGCAGCCGGTGGTTCGGTGATCGGCAACAGCCTGGGCGGCAGAACCGGCGCCACGATTGGTGCAGGCCTGGGTGGCGCAGCTGGCGGCGCAGTGGGCAGCAACTTGTCCAAAGGTCACAAGCGTCACTGAGACTAATCCCTTGTCAGAAAAAGCCCGGCTCGATGTCGGGCTTTTTCATGGCTGAACGTTTTCCCCGTTTGCGTCTCCAATCTCACATAGGCCCATGTCTGGGCGGACTGTCCCGCTTCGGGAACTGTGAGGTTCATATGCGCTTGTCATTATCTGCACTGTTTTTCGGTTTGCTGGTAGCACAAGGGGCGATGGCCGCTGGTGATGGTACCGCCGCTGTGGGTGGCGGCTTGGGCGGCGCGCTCGGCAATGTGGTCGGTGGACAACTCGGTGGCAGTACTGGCGCGGCGGTAGGTGCGGGTGTTGGTGGCGCGGCCGGCAGTGCCGTCGGGGCGAATAAACGCAATCGAACTGAAGCGGCCATTGGTGGTGGTCTCGGCGCGGCGGGTGGCTCGGTCGTTGGCAACAGCCTTGGCGGGTCTACGGGTTCGACCATTGGCGCAGGGTTGGGCGGCGCGGCTGGCGGTGCGGTCGGCAATAATCTCGGTGACGATGGTGGGTCCCATTCGGGTGGCGGTCACAAGCACAAGAACAAACATAAAAACCGCCATCATTGATGGAGGGTTAAACGGAAACCCGGCATTTTGCCGGGTTTTTTGCATTTGCTCGTCAGACTCCGGAACGATTGGCTGTAGGGCTTTTCGAACCTCATACACTCCCTGAAATGACGAGGTTGCCATGACTCCTGAAACCGAAGGCAAGGAAGAAAAAGGTTCGAGTGGACTGCCATTTATCAATGATCCGGGGAATGAGGATCCGGGGTCGTTGATGGATGATGCGACGGTGCCGTTGAATGATTCGGATGAGGCGGATATGGAGTATGAAGAGGATGAGGATGAGGATGAGCAGTGATCGGATGTTTGAGAAGATCTGAGCGTCTGAATCCGGATTTTAAGGGCCTGAGTTCAAGAGGTCCTACAAATTTGTTAGTGACTAAAAATGGCTGCCCACCAGTCATTGATCTGGTGAGCGAGTCTAGGTATAGGCGTTTTTTGTAGTGCTAACAATGTGAGATCTCGGATTTAGAGAATTCCAAATTGTCTAGAATCATGCTGAGCAACTGGATGTCGAACTGTTCTCTGTATCTATATAAAATTTTTATGATGCCTCACGGTAATAGAGCACCCGTCGCTCAATAAATTTTAGAAAGGTAACTCTGTTAAATATACGCTAGGTTCTCGCAGTCTTAATGATGATGTGGTAAACGTTACTTTCGAAGTGCTTGATACAGCTGAAATCAGATATCTGTCTCCAATTGGTTGTATGGATAGACTTAAGTTTTTTTGAGTTGGAATGTTGGATGTCGTCAACTCTCTAATTTCACAGCATGTTATTCCGATTCGGCAAGCATTGTATCCTATGGATTCCCATTTTTTCGGAGGAGTGTCCGGCATTTCTCTAATATCAAATGCCAAGGTCAATGTTGAAAGGTTGTTGTCCATGTTTAAAGCGAATAGCTTGATCTCCCCAACGGGTATATTTCTGCTGAATACCATGTTGAAGAGTTTACCTCCTTCTATTTCATTCCAGTATTTCATGGTCATTCCTTGAATGGATAATGATCGCTCGTATTTTTTACTTTGCCATTGCGCGTGTCATCAGCGGGTCGTATGTTTATGTGAGGTCCTTGATCTCCTCGGTTATTTATATCTCCATACTTGTGTCCCGCTGAGTGGTCTTGGAGTGTCAATATAAAACCATCCTCTCGGGTGAATCTATATTCTCTGGTTATAATCGGCTTTCCACTGCTGTCTAGAATGTTATTTCCTTTTCTATCCGTCATGTTGACATAGGTGAACTGCTTCTGCCTGCCACTTACCTCATCAATTTGAATATCTGGCTGTTGCCCTTTCGGAATTCCTGCATCAACTTTTGCCTGTCTGAATGCACCGCGCCTGGAAACCTGTGGTAGCTCAACATCATCAGGTTTTGAACAATTGATCGATTTTCGGCCTTTGGGCGGACAATTGGAACTCAACCCCAACGGATCCACCCACCCCGTCGGATTCGGCACGTACTGGTACTGATTCAGCCCACCCGCCAACTTGATTGGGTCCGGCGTCAGATACCGCCCCAACCTCGGGTCGTAATACCGGTGGCGGTTGTAATGCAGCCCGCTTTCCCCGTCGAAGTACTGCCCCTGAAAGCGCAGCGGTTGGTTCAGGTAATCCTCGCCGGCCAGGGTCAGCGTGGCGACTTTGCCGTAGGCGTCGTATTGCGCGGACCAAACGATGTCGCCGCTGTAGTCGGTGAGTTCCTGCGGGGTGCCGAGGTGGTCGAGTTGGTAGTAGAAGGGGCAGGCTTTTTTCGGGCCTTTGCCGTCGAGCAGTGCCAGCGGGCGGAAGGTGCCGGGTTCGTAGACGTAGCTGCGGTATTCGTGTTCGCTGCTTTCGGCGACGAGGTGGTCGCCTTGCCAGAAGAACTCGGTGGTCTCGCCGTTGACGGTTTTGCGGATACGCCGGCCAAAAGCGTCGTACTGGTAACACGCGGTTTGTCCGTCGGGGCGGGTCAGGCCGATCAGGCGGTGCTGGCAGTCGTAGCGGTATTCAGTGACGAGTGTCTGTGCGCGGCCGCGACGTTCGCGGATCAGGTTGCCGAAGGCGTCGTAGTCGTAATGACGATCGCCTTGCATCAGCAAGCGATTGCCCTGGATCTGGCTGGGGCCGGGGCGGTCCTGCATCAGCAGGTTGCCGGCCGGGTCGTGGGCGAAGGATTCCGGCAGTTCGTCGCGTGAGTGACGGACGCGGATCAGCCGGTCGAGGGCGTCGTAGCCGTAGGTGCGCTGGCCGTGGCGGCTGTCGG